>CAYYJM010000193.1:0-12339 GCA_964471755.1 uncultured Alcaligenaceae bacterium | reverse complement strand
CATGTCCGGGCCTCGACACGCTTACTCCGCTCGCCTGGAGGCTCGCTGCGTGCGCGGCTCTGACAGCAAAGATGCGTTCCCGTTCCAGGAGACTCCGCCGTGCTTCGCACCCTGCTACTGTCCGCTCTCGTACTCACTCTGGCCGTCCCCGTGGCGCGGGCCGAGGACGCCTCACCCGTCGCGCTCAAGAAGGGCGATCGGATCATCTTCCTGGGCGATTCCATCACCCAGGGCGGCGGCGGCAAGACCGGCTACATCACGCTGATCAAGAACGATCTGACGGAGAAGCACAAGGATCTCGGCATCACCGTGGTCAACGCCGGTATCAGCGGCAACAAGGTTCCCGATCTGCAACGTCGCGTCGAGCGGGATGTGATCGCGAAGAAGCCGAACATCGTCTTCATCTACATCGGCATCAATGACGTCTGGCACGGCGAGCGCGACCCCAAACGCGGGACGATGCCGGACGCCTTCGAGGCGGGCCTGAAGGAGGTCATCGGCAAGATCCAGGCCGCCGGGGCGAAGGTGATTCTCTGCACGCCGAGCGTCATCGGCGAGAAGCCGACCGGCAACGCCCTGGACGCGAAGCTCGACGCCTACGCCGACATCAGCCGGAAGGTGGCGAAGGAACTGAAACTGCCGCTGTGCGATCTTCGCAAGGCCTTCGTCGAGTACCTCAAGAAGCACAACAAGGAGGGCAAGGAGCGCGGCGTGCTGACCGGCGACCGCGTTCACCTGAACCCGACCGGCAACCAACTCGTGGCCGAGGCGATGCTCAAGATGCTCGCGCCGTGATCCTGGCACTTTCCGGAGTGCGGTGATACGATGCCGGGAGACATCTCCCCGGTCGTTCAGGAATCGAGGCCCCGCATGTACGACGAGGTCATCCGGTCCATGATCGCTCGTGAGAACGAGCTGCTCAACTACCGCACCACCTGGATGGTCACCCTGCACGGCCTTCTGTTCACCGCCCTCGGCTTCGCCTGGGACAAGCCCGGAGCCTCGGCCCTGATCGGTATCTTCGCCGTTCTCGGCAGTGCCATTTCGTTGCTGTCGCTGATCGGCTTCGTGACGGTGTCGCTGGCGATCCATCGTCTGTACGAGTGGTGGGAGCAGAACAAGCCGGCCGGGTACGCCGGGCCGGACGTGGTGGGGCTGGCACCGCGAACGCGCTGGGCCAACCCGTGGAACTTGCTGCCGGTCCTGTTTGCTTTGGCCTGGGCCGGCGTCGCGATCCTCAACTGGTCGCAGCCGTGATGGTGACGCTGTTGACTGGCCTGGCCGCGCTGCTGGGCGGCCTGCTCGTCCTGGTGCTGATTCTTCGGGCCTGTCCTCCTGCCTGGCTGCGAGCCCGACCGCGTGGCAATCTGGCCGACGCGGATTTCCTCGTCGTCTTCGCCTTCGCCCTGACGCGTGATGTCCGGGGTGAAGAGGCCGCCGGGGCCAGCAACGCGGCCCTGGCCGACTGGCTGCTCACGGCGAACCCGCAACGCAAGCCCACCATCGTGCAGGAGGGCGTCTATCTCGCCCTCCTGGATCGGGCCAGGAGTCAGCCGACGCTGAATCTCAAGGGCTGGGTCATTCGACTCCCCCACGACCCGGCCGTGTACGTGGACACGATGGGGGCGACTCACCAGTGCTGGACGCTGGCCTCGGCCCGTGGTTGGTCGCGGCCGGCCGTCATCGCGCACGATCTGCAACAGCAACGCATGGCCTGGCTCTTCAAGCGTCTCTACACACCCGAGCGGGTAATCGTGCCGGCGCTTCCCGAGATTCCGTTCGAGCCGGCCTCGACGCAGCACTGGGGCACCCGGTCGCTGCCGGGCTGGATCCTCTGGGAGGTGCTGTTCGCGCGACCGGCGATGGGCGTCTTCGGCGGGGCCGTCCTGATTCTGCTGCTGACGCTGGCCGGGGCCGTGGCCGCTGGTCTGCCCGTCTACCTTCTCTACCGGGGTTGAGGGCCGCTCGATCCGGGGTGGTTTTTGCTCGACAGACGATCGCATCCGGGCTACGCTGCCTGGACCTGCTGCGTTCCCCCGTTCGGTTCCCTCCCGTGGAGTTCTCTCATGCGTACGCTTGCTGGCGTCGTCGGTCTGCTCGCTCTGGTGGTCGCTCTGCCCCAGGCCGGTCGGGGCGAGGATTTCAAGATGGAGCCCGGCTTCAAGCTCCTGTTCAACGGCAAGGACCTGACCGGCTGGCAGGAAGCGACCTACCGCAAGCAGGATCCGAAGACGGCACTGGATGGCAAGATGGCGAGTTCGACGAAGCGATTCCACGTCGAGAAGGGCGAACTGGTCATCGACCCGGCAGTCAAGGGCGACCTGGTGCTGTTCACGGCCGACAAGCTCGGCCCGGACGCGGTGATCCGCTTCGACTTCCAGCCGAACGACAAGTGCAACAACGATCTGCTCTGGCGCGGCATCAAGTTCGATCTCCGCTCCGGAGTCAAGGGCCTCAAGGTCGGCGAGTGGAACACCTTCGAGATCGCCACCACCGGGATGAAGGCGACGATCAAGGTCAACGGCGAAGCGAACAAGGTGTCGAACGCCAAAAGCGATAGTGGCGTCTTCGGCATCCGGGCCGAGTTCGGAGCGCTGCGGATCAAGAACCTTCGCGCCGGAAAAGGCTCCTGATTTCCGCAATCGATCCGGGACGTGAACGAAGAAAGAAAGAGGGACGGGAATAAATCGCCCCGGTGAAGGATCGTACTTTCGCCCGGGGTTGTTTCGTGGGTCCAGAGAGAATGCCATGATCTACGCGTTGCTTGTCGTCGCCAACTACGCGTGCTTCATCCTGCACTTCGCGCTGATGGCCTTCAGCATGGTCGGCTGGGCGTTTCGCAGCACGCGCGTCTGGCAGCTCGTCGCGATGGGCCTGACGGGGCTGTCGTGGTTCGTCCTGGGGCCGTACCTGTACGGTTACACGGGCGTCTGTCTCTGCACCGAGTGGCACAACAAGATCCGTTCGGCGCTCGATCTTCCCTGGCAGGCGAACTTCATTCAGATGCTCGGCATCGAGTGGTTCGGCTACGAGATGCCGTTGAAGATGTCGGAGGGCCTGGCTCTGGGCGTCTTCCTTCAGGTGCTGCTGGCCATGGCGCTCGTCTGGGGCAAGGTCGGCTACGAACACTGGTGCAAGGTTCGCGGCCGACGACGGCCCCAGATGTCGGACAAGGAGGTATGGCAGGAAGGGCCCACGCAGGAAGTGGCGGAGGTCGCCAGCCGATCAGGCAATACCCCCAGTTAAATTGAGGCCGCAGCGCGGCGAGTTGTTCTGGCTTTCTGACTTTCTCCCTTTTTTGGACTGCGGCGATTCTTCGCCGCTCTGACTTTCTCCCTTCGGAGGATGACCGAGCCAGGAAGTCAGAAAAGTCAGCAAGTCAGAGCGGCGAAGAATCGCCGCAGTCCAAAAAAGTGAGAAAGTCAGAACAAAGCCAGAAAGACGCGGGCTCCTGGCGAAATCACTGCTTCTTCACGCCGAGTTGCTCCACCAGCAGGGTCTGGAGATTGCCAGCGGCCTGGGCGTCGAACTTCGCGCCACCGAAGATGCCGGCCACCCGTAGCTTGTTGAGAACGATCGCTCGCGTGCCGAGCAGATAATCCTGATACTTCGGCATATTGTTCGGACTGTCGATGGCCAGGATGACGTGCTTGAGGCCCAGTTCCGCAGCCAGGGCGGTGAGCTTCTGGGCCGCTTCCTTCCGCGGATCGTCGTCGGTCAGGACGTTGTCCTTGATCGTCGCGGGAAAGAATACGGCACAGGCTTCCAGCCGGACGGCCGGGTTCGCCTCGATCGTGGCGTCCACGCTCTGAAGCAACTTCTTCAGCTCATCGGAGAAATCGGTTTCGCTGGTCAGGATCAGGATGAACGGATCCAGGCCGTGCGGTCCGATGGGATCGTGAAAACGGGATTTCGCCAGGCCCGTGACGTTGAACGGTGTGATCGCCGCCGGCAGATCCTTGCCGACCGCCAGACCGCCGCTCGTGGGCGGCTCCGCTTTTTTCTCCTCCGGCTGGCCATGGACGAAACCGGACAGGATGCAAACCAGGAACGACAGAAGAAGGGATCGCATGGATCGTCTCCGGAGCGCCGCGGGATCGCACTTCCTAGCATGAGCGCTGGCGATGGCGGCGTCAACGGTTTGTGGTAGGAGGAGTGGTTCGGAGTTGCTCCCGGACGCGGCGGAAGCGGCACAGAGTGCCCAGGACAAAAAGAGCCCCGGTCCGAGGGGATCGGGACCGGGGCCGGGAGATTCACGCAAGCGGTTACTTCTTGCTCGGCGTCGGCGTGGCGCACGGAGTGCTGCAGCAGACCGGCGTGCCGTTGATCATGACGCAGCAGGTGCAGCCGGCCGTGCACTGGGTGCAGACGCAGTCACAGCAGGCCTGGATCATCTCGCAGCACTTGGTGTCACCGGAGGTGACCGTGATGCAGACGCCCGTCGTGGTCGTTTCGCAGACGCACATGCCCATGGTGAAGTTGCACACGCTCACGGTCATGCCGTTGAGCATGGTGCAGCAGGAGACCATGCCGCCGGCCAGCATCTGGCACAGGCTCTGGACCATGCCACAGGCGGTCTTGTCGTCGCAGGCGACGGTGACCTTCATGCCGCCCGTACATTTCTCCATCTTGACGGTGCCACGCGGCACCATCACGTAGTTGCTTCCCGGCGTGCCGGTCGGCGTTCCCGTCGGAGTGGCCACGCCGGGCATGCCGACGCTGGGAACACTCATCCCCGTCCGTTCCATCATCACGGTGGTCATCGGTCGAACTCCATCGCGTCGCCGCTGCTTCTCATGAAGTCAGCCCATCCTTGGAACCCCATCCTGTTGGGGATCCGAGAAGAGGTACTATATCCCCGGAGCGTGTCGGCTGCAACGGTTTTGCCAGGATTCCCTCAACTCTCCAGGCCCGTTGAAACGCTTCTCACCAAGTGTCCGGGCCGGTGCGACCGATAACGAGGTACAAGCATCGGAGCCACCGTTCCCCTGAGAGGTATCCTGCCATGTCGCGCCGTCGAACTTCCCGCCCGGTCGAGAGCGTCCCCGCCGAGCCGGCCCTGCCGGCGTTCGTGCTGCTGCCCGTGCCTCAGATTGCCGGCGCGACTCCGCTGGCGATGCAGCAGCTGCTCTACCAACTCGCCCTGCAACAGGCCCGGGAACAGGCTGCCAGCCAGCGGCCTGGCCTCTACGATCGCGACTGGCTCGGCTCGCGCAACTGATCCTGCCGCTGGTCGCCTGCCTGCCTCCCCGCTACCCTTTGGACAGGGCCGGTTCTGCTGTCCTGGCCCATCCTGGTGAGCGAGGACCGCATTCATGAACTGCCGTTCTTCCCTGGCTCCGACGCTGATCGCGCTGGGGCTGCTGGCCATCCTGCCCTGTCCGGCTCGTGCCGACAATGACGTTCTGAAATCCGCCGTCGCCATGTACGACGGCATCCGCACGACGACGCTGCCCAACGGCCTGCGCGTCGTCCTCAAGCCGATTCCCGGCGCGGGCATCGTCACCACCATGGTCCCCTACCGCGTCGGTGCCTGCGACGAGGACCTGACGAGTACCGGTCTGGCCCACTACCTGGAGCATCTCCTCTTCAAGGGCACCGACACACTCCTGCCCGGCCAGATCGATCGCCTCACGCTCCGCAACGGCGGCTCGAACAACGCCTACACGAGCGAGGACATCACCAACTACCACTTCGACTTCGCCGCCGACCGCTGGAAGGTCGCCCTGAAGATCGAGGCCGATCGGATGCGCAACACGCGCATCGATGCCAAACACGAATTCCAGGGCGAGAAGGCCGTCGTCGTCGAGGAGTTGAAGCGCAACGAGGACGGCCCCTGGGATCTGGAGTACAAGGCCATCCTGCCGCGTCTGTTCGGCAAGGACACGCCCTATGGTCATCCCGTCATCGGCGAGCGCGAACACGTCTTCGGCGCGACGCCCGAGATCATCACGAGCTTCTACGATCGCTGGTATCACCCGAACAACGCCTCGCTGGTGATCGTCGGCGACTTCGACCCCGACGAGGCGCTGGCCGAGATCAGGAAGCTCTTTTCCGGCATCCCGGCGGGCAAGCTGCCGGAGCGGAAGAAGGCCCCCGCGGTGAGCCGGACGGCCCCGGTTCGCCACGAGATGGCGAGCAAGTTCGAGGTGGCGCGAATGCTCCTGGGCTTCAACACCGTGGACATCACGCATCCCGATGCTCCGGCCCTCGACGTTCTCGCGCAGCTCCTCGGCTCCGGCCGGACGGCGCTGCTGTACAAGGCCCTGGTCGAGGGAGCGGAATTGGCCGGCGACGTTGGCGCGTCGCACGCGCCGGGTCGGTATCCGGGCTGGTTCGAGGTCACCGTCGAGATGCTCAAGGGCAAGGATCGCGGCCAGGCCGAGAAGATCGCCCTGGCCCAGATCGCCGCTCTGCGTGAGAAGCCGCCGACGGCCGCCGAGCTGCGCCGCGTTCAGCAGAAGTTTCTCGCCTCGACCATCTTCCGTCAGGAGAGTGTTCACGGCTTCGCCGACACGATCGCCCGGGCCGTGACCATCGCCGATCTCGACTGGCTCAAGAACCACCTGCCAAAGGTCATGGCCGTCACTCCGGAAGACGTGCAGCGCGTGGCGAAGAAGTATCTCGATCCGAACGCCGTCGTCGTCGTCTGGTCGATCCCGAAGGGCGAGAAGACCGGCGGCGGAGCCACCTCCGAGGGGCGGAAACCGGGTCGGCGTGACCTCCATCGCCAGCCGGCGAGCGGGCCGACTTCCGGCGGCATCTCGCTCAAGGCGGCGAAACGGGTCGAGTTGCCCAACGGCCTGGTGCTGCTCCTGCTCGAGAACAAGCGTGTGCCGATCGTCGTCGCCCAGGCCCTACTTCGCGATGCGGCCGTCCACGAGGACGACGGCCAACTCGGCCTCGCGCTGCTGACCGGCAGTCTGCTCGACGAGGGAACGGCGAAGCGCAAGGGGACGCAGATCGCCGAGGCGATCGAGAACGTCGGCGGCTCCATCGGCTTCAGCGGTGGTGGCGGCTCCGTCGCTGTCCTGGCCGGCGATCGCAGGCTCGGTCTGGAACTGCTGCTCGACTGCCTGTCTCGGCCGGCCTTCCCGCAGGACGCCTTCCAGCGCATCCAGACGATGCTGCTCTCCGAGCTGGAGGATCAGCAGTCACAGCCGGCCTACCGGGCGCGGGAGACGTTCCGCGAGTCCGTCTACGGCCCGAAGCATCACCTGGGCCGTCCCTCGGCCACGATCCCGACCATCACGAAGCTCACGCGCAACGACTGCGTCGCCTTCCACAAGAAGGTCTACGTTCCGTCGAATACGCTGCTCGCCATCGTCGGCGATTTCGACAGTGATGCCGTCATCGACGAGGTCAAGAAACTGACGGCCGACTGGAAGGGGGAGCCGCTCAAGAAGCCGGTGCCGTTCGCGCTGCCGAAGCCGGAGGGGCTCGTGCAGAAGATCGTCACCATGCCTGAGGCGGTGCAGTTGCAGTTCTATCTCGGCCATCTCGGCATCACGCGGAAGGACCCCGACTACTACAAGCTCCTCGTCATGGACTACGTCCTCGGCACCGGTCCCGGCTTCACGGATCGCCTGTCGGCCCGGCTGCGGGATCGCGAGGGGCTGGCCTACACCGTCTCGGCGAACATCACCAGCTCGGCCGGCGTCGAACCGGGTCTGTTCACCTGCTACATCGGCACCGATCCGAAGCACTTCGAGCGGGTCAAGGCGACGTTCCTGGAGGAACTCAACCGCATCCGCGACGAGAAGGCCCAACCGAGCGAGGTCGAGGACGCGAAGGCGTATCTGCTGGGCAATCTGCCGTTTCGGCTCACGAATAGCCGGGCGATCGTCGGCCAGCTGCTCGCCGTGGAGCGCTACGGCCTCGGCTTCGACTATCTGGAGGAGTTCCGCAAAGCGGTGGCGGCCGTGACGCCGGAGGACGTGCAGGCGGTGGCTCGCAAGCACATCGATACAAAGAACCTGATCCTGGTCGCGGCCGGAGCCCTGGATGCCAGTGGCAAACCCGTGACTCGACCGAAGCCGCAACCCAACGACAAGGAGCCACAACGATGACCGCACCGACCACGGGCCTGCTGGCCCATCACGTTTACTTCCGCCTGATCGAGGCCTCGACGGAAGCGAAGGAGAAGCTCATCCGCGACTGCGAGCGCTACCTGTCGCCGCACATGGGGATCGTCTTCTTCGCCGTCGGCACCCTGGCGGAGGAACTCGATCGGCCCGTCAACGACCGCGACTGGGACGTGGCCCTGCACATCGTCTTCCGCGATCAGGCGGCGCACGATGAGTATCAGGAGACGGCCGAACACAAGGCGTTCGTCGCCGCCAACAACGACAACTGGGACCAGGTGCGCGTGTTCGATTCGATCGTGCGCACGAGCAAGGTGAAGGGATAGCCCGGCGAGCGGCGCGACGTCCGTCCGCCGGTTCTGAGGCGAGCGGCGCGACGTCAGTCCGCCGGTTCTTCATGTCAAGAACCGGCGGGCTGACGCCGCGCCGCTCGCCATGTGATACGAGAGACCGGCTCACAGGCAGCGCAGGAACGCCACCAGGGCCTCTTTCTCCTCCAGCGTCATCAGTCGGCCGTCGTGGTGGTACGGCGGCGAATCCTTGATGCCACGCAGCGTGAACGTCTTGATCGGTCCATCCGGAATGTTCCGCTGATCGGCGATCACCGCCGTCTCGTAGAACCGCCCCAGGTGCAGGTCGTGCATCTGGTTGTCGAGGTAGAACGGGGCCGGGTGACACTCCGCACAGCGTCCCTTGCCGAAGAAGATCTCCTGGCCGCGCAACTCCTGCTTCGTCGCCTTCTCCGGCCGCAGCTTGCCGAACTCGTCCAGCTTCGGAGCCGGTGGGAAGTCGATCATGTTCTGCATCTGCGCCATCATCACCACCAGCGATCCCCGATCCGGCAGATGGACGCCCTTCTTCGCCGCGGTGACGTGGTCGCCATCGAAATAGGCCGTCCGCTGCTCGAACTCGGTGAAGTCCTCGACCGATCGCAGTGACCGCTTCGAGCCGTGGATCTGCTGGTTGTACAGACCCCGCAGACTGACCGTGTCGAGCCGGAAGCGAGCCTGCTGCGGCCGGGTGTCCGGGTTCATGTGGAAGGCCGCGTTCGTGTGGCCGTTGGTGTGGCAGTCGAAGCAGGCCACGCCCAGGCTCGCTTCCCGCGACTTGCGATCATCGGTCTGGTTGAACTGCTGCTGCGGGAACGGTGTCAGCAGCACGCGCAGGCCCTCCATCTGGACCGGCGTCAGCTTGCCCTTCATCAGACGGAAGTAGTTCTTGATGGAGAGTACCTCGCCCTGAGACACGTCGCCCAGATCGGGCCGGGTCGTCAGAAAGATCGGCGGCGGAAACTCCGGCGTCAGGTGATCCGGCATGTCGAAACTGATGTCGAAGCGTTCCAGGTTGCGCTGTTCCTTGTCCTGCATCGCCTTGATCTGGTCCTGCGGAAAGACCATGCCGCCGACAGCGTGCTTGGTGTGCGGCAGCGGTCGAAAGCCCATCGGAAAGAGGTTCTTCTGCTTGATCGCCTCGGGCGTCATCTTGCCGAGTTGGTCCCACGTCGTGCCCTCGGGCAGGCGAACACGCACGCCCTTCTGGACCGCCTTTCGGCCGGCCGACATCTTCGCGTCGGAGGGCTGGTCGGCCAGGTCGTAGCGGGCGGCGAGCAGGGCTTTCTGGTGCTTCATGACCGAATCCTTCGCGGCCGTGTCTTCCTTGAAGAGGGTCGCGAAGTCCTTGTCGATGACGACCGGCATGTAGGTCTGCTCGGGAGCCGGCTTCTCCTTGCCCTTCCTGGCGGGCTCCTGAGTGTACACGAAACGACTGGCCACGAAACCGGACAGGATCAGGAGCAGGACGCAGACGGAGGTTCTGTTCGTCACGGCAGCTCTCCTTCCAGGTGGAAATGCTCGCTGGTCTATGGCGTGGATGATTCGGTCGGGACCGCCTCCTCGACCTCGCGACGGGACGTCGGCTGCGGCGTACTGTCATCAACGCCTTCCAGCTCGATCTTCAGATTAAGGAATCGGAGCAGATCGGCCAGAGTGACGATGCCGAGCAGCTGGTCGCCCTCGACGACGAGCAGGCAACTCGCCTCGGTGCGCTGGAGCCGTTTCAGGGCCGCCAGGGCGTCGGCCTGCGGCGCGATGGTGATCTCGTGCAGATCCCGCAACATCGCCTCCTCGACCGGATGATGCTCCCACTCGCTCCGGTCGATCTCAGACAGGGAGCGCGTGCGGATCAGGCCGAGCAGATGGCCGTCCTCGACGACCGGGAAAGCCTTGCGATCGTAGCGGTAGACGTACTCCTCGAGCCATTGTCGAAGGCTGATGTCAGGTGGCACGCAGACCGGATGGGAGTTCATGAAGCGCGCGACCGGTTCGCCGCTGAGAGCCTGGCGAATGAGGACCTGCTGGTAGCCGGCCTGGGCGGCATTGTTCAGGAACAGACCGATCAGCACCAGCCAGATGCCGCCCAGCCAGTGCGCGCTGAAGAAGTCCAGCACGCCCCAGAAGATGAGCAGCCAGGCAAAGCCTCGACCCGCCAGCGACGCCCAGTAGGTCGCCGTTCGCTGGTTGTCGGTCAGGCCCCACAGGATGGAGCGAAGAACTCGACCGCCATCGAGCGGGAAGGCGGGGATCATGTTGAAGACGAGAACGAGTGCGTTGATCAGGGACAGATAGGAGAGGACGACGACCACCTCGGGTGACCAGGCCCGATGGAAGCCGAACCAGGCCAGGTAGCCGAGACCGATCGCCAGGAGGAGACTGACGACCGGGCCGGCAATGGCCATGAGGAATTCCGCCTTCGCCGAGGGCGGCTCCTCCTCGATCTCGGCGACGCCGCCAAAGAGGAACAGGGTGATGCCGCGAATGCGCATGGCGTGAGCCCGGCCCACGATGGCATGGCCCAGTTCGTGCAGCACGATGCAGCCGAAGAACGCCAGGGCGGCCAGGAGAGCCATGACCCAGTAGACCCAGTCCGGCTGAGGGCCGGCGTCGGGATAGTAGGTCAGGACGAACTCGGGAAACGTCCCGGCCAGGGTGAGCGTCAGCAGGGCCAGGATGATGAGCCAACTGGCATCCACCGCGATCGGGATTCCCAGCAATCGAAAGAGTCGCCAGCGTGTCGTGAACATGAGGAACCTCCCGTATCGCCATCGAGCGACGATCTGCGCGACGCCCCATCACCGGGGATCGGCAGAAGGCCCGGACGTGCTGTCGGGAGACGCAGCAACAACCATGCCCTGGCGATCGGAAAGTCATCGCCGAACGAATCGATCGATGAACGCGAGGATCGCATCGCGATAGGTCGTGTTATCGGCGAGGTGGAGCTTGCCGTGCGTGCCGCCCTCGACGATGACCAGTTCGGCTCGCTTGCCCAGACCCTCGGCAATGTCGCGAGCCTCCTCCGGCCGGGCCTTCTGGTCGGCGCTGCCGGTCAGGATCAGGACCGGCACATCGGGCGGGATCGCCCGGGCGGCCACGACCGGAGCGATGCGGTCGAGATCGACGAGAATCGGCGCGACGAGGACCATGCCGACGTAGGCGATCGAGTCGAGACCCGGCGGCAGAGCCAGGCTCATCCGATTGCTCACCGCCGTGCGCAGGTCGCGGTACGGACCATCGAGGATGTAGCCGACGACGCGATCGCCCAGTTCCTCGGCGGCGAAGATGGCGGCCGCCGCGCCGAGGGACTGGCCGAAGACGAGGATCGGCCGACCGGCGTGGTGCTTCTCGATCCACTCGACGGCAGCGACAACATCGTGCCGGGCACTGTATCCGATGTCATTGAAGTCCCCGGTCGAGTCGCCGTGGGCTCGCAGGGTGACGAGCAGTTGAGAGCAGCCAGTCTCGGCGACGATCGCCGCCTGGTCGAGAAAGTCGGAGCGACACTTGCCGTTGCCGTGCAGCAGGAGGACCACCGGCCGATCGGCCCGGCCGGGAAGGAACCAGGCCCCGAGGTCCTGACCATCGCTCGTCACCAGACGGAACGAGTCGATCCGGTCGCACCAGGTGAGCTTCGGAATCGGCTCCTCGGCGCGGGGTTTGGCGCGGCGAGTGAGCTGGTAGGCGACGAGGAACGCCGAGCCCAGCCAGAGGACGATGAGGATCAGGGTCGTCAGCGCCACGAGCTTCCAGTGCTTGCGAAGGCGTTTCATCGTGTTTCCATCCAGGTTCCCGCTGGTGGCGTGGGTTTTGGCGAGCGTGGGGCGTCAGCCCCATGACTGTCCGCACGCTCCGGGGCGAAAGACTCATGGGGCTGACGCCCAATGCCTGTAACTTAAGGGGGGATGAAACGGCTGCAGGTGGTT
>CAYYJM010000192.1:0-12394 GCA_964471755.1 uncultured Alcaligenaceae bacterium | reverse complement strand
CCACTCGCGCGTGGACGGCTTGACCGTGGCGATCGCCGCGAGGAGATCCTTCATCGTCAGCGGTTTCGGGGCCGGCCAGCTCTCCTGAATCGCCTGCTCCAGCTTGGCCTCGACAGCTCGATCGACGACGGCCTTCAGATCGGCACCGGAGAACTGTTCCGTCTTCGCCGCCAGGTGGTCGTGGTCGAGCGTCTCGACCGGCATGCGCGCGAGCAGAATGCGGAAGATCGCCGACCGGGCCGGGGCGTCCGGCGGCGGCACGAAGACGATTCGATCGAATCGCCCCGGCCGATGAAAGGCCGTGTCCAGATCCCACGGCGCGTTCGTCGCGGCGAGGATCAGTACGCCGTCATTGCGAGCCTGCACGCCGTCCAGTTCGGAGAGGAACTGATTGACCAGCGGCCGATTCGCGTTGATCATGTTGGTCCGCTTGCCGGCCAGGGCGTCCACCTCGTCGAAGAAGAGAATGCACGGAGCCTGGGCTCGGGCCTGGTCGAACAGGGCGTTGAGCTTCTTCTCGCTCTGGCCGACCCACATGTCGAGGACATCGTTGATGCCGACGGCGAGGAAGGCCAGCTTGGCCTCACCGGCGGTGGCGCGGGCCAGGTGCGTCTTGCCACATCCGGGCGGGCCGAACATCAGGATGCCGCCGCCGGCCTTCTTGTTGTAGGCGGCGTACAGCTCCGGATGCTGCAACGGATGAATGACCTTGAGGCGGATGTCCTTCTTGACCTCGTCCATGCCGCCGATGTCGGCGAAGGTCAGTGCCGGCCGCTCGAACGCCTCGGGATCGACCTCCGTTGCCTGGGGCTGACGCGGCACCGGGACGGCCTCCGCTGGCGTGCCGGCAGGGACGTTCGACAGACCAAGGCGGTCGGCCAGGTCGGTGTCGGCCAGGCTGGCATCGGCGGCGAGCGCGGCCCGGTACTGGGCGATGGCCCGGACGCGATCCTTCTGCTGGAGCAGCAAGCGGGCGTGTAGCAGGAGCAACCGCGCCGGCGGCGTGCCGGCGCGGAGGGCATCCTCGACGACGACGAGGGCTTCGCCATGCTTGCCCTGGGCGAAGAAGGCATGGGCCAGGCCGGACTTCAGCACGGCGTTGTTCGCGTCATGGGCCAGGGCCAGGCGATACTCGGTCTCGGCCTCGGCCGCCTGGCCGCGACCGAGCAGCTTCTCGGCCAGCAACTGCCGCAGTGGGCCGTTGGTCGGCGAGACGCGCAGGGCCTCGCGCAGCGCGGCCAGATCGTCGCTCCCCGGAGTCATGGTCGGTGGTCCCTCATTCGCCCCGAGTCGTCGCGTACTGCGCGAGTGCCTCGCGGACGTAGGCGTTCAACAGTTCCATCTCGATCAGTTTCTCTTCCAGGCTGGCCGCGTTCGGCCGTTCCTTCGTCGCCTGCTCCAGCGAGCCGGCCAGCTGCTCGATGAGCAGTTCGGCGTAGCGTTCCCGCGAACGGTGGATCATCTGCCGGACATTGGCGGCGGAGATGGTTCGGCCCACGCGGGCGCTGAGGGCGTCGGCCAGGTCCTGGCCGCCGAGTTCGGGCTGTTCGTCCTTCAGGCAGAGCAGCGTGTGGTAGGGTGGCCCGCCGGCCGCTTCCTGGTCACGCAGCAGATTCAGGGTTCGATCGAGCAACTGACTGCGCCACTGCTTCAGACTGCTGCCGCGTAGGGCCTTCAGCAGCTCGGCCAGAGACACGTCGAGGAGTTGCTGTACCGACGTCTTCAGGGCGATTTCCTCGGCGCTCTCCTGGACGGGCGGATCTTCCACGCCCACCTCGACCTCGACGGCGATCTCCTTGTTCCGCCGGCGTTTGTCCTTGCGGAACTTGTCGATGACCCAGTTCCCCAGCACGCGTTGAAGATAACGCCGGAACATGCCGTGCTGACGGTCGGCCTTCGACAGGATTCGTTCGCAATCCAGCACGGCCAGGGCGAAGTCACTGGCCAGCATCTCGGCCTCGTACTGGGGCAACTTCCGCTGGAGGTAGCGCAGGACGGCGCGATGGTAACGTTCCAGCAACTGTCGCCGGGCTTCCTGGGCCTCCGGGGCGTCCGTGTTCTGCTGGGCTTCCAGGACCATCGACCAGTCGGTGACGATCCGGGACAGACTCGAGGACATTTCACTGGTCATGGCACCGATCTCCGCAGCGTGCAGGTTCCCTTCACCGAGTACTACGCGGCGTCGTCCGGGTGTGACAACGCGATCGAAAATCGACAATCAACTCCTCGCGGCGTTGGTCCAGCGACGGAAGGTATTCTCCGAGAACGGAAAGCGGTCACGATCGTAAGCGTCTTCCAGCCAGGCGAAGAAGGCCCGGCTCTCCTCTGCCAGGCCGAGCAGGTGCAGGCTGGCCAGGACGCGCGTGACGCGCAGCCAGTTGTGATTGAAGTACGCCCAGACCGCGACGGCCCGACTGGCGAAGTTCGGCGCATCGACGACCCTTCCGTCCTGCCAGGCCAGGCCGAGGAAAGCCAGGAAGCGATGGAACGCCCAGCGCAACCGCTCACGCAATTCCGGGTCGCCCTGGAACGCGGCGATGTCCGATGCCGTCAGCAGCGGCGCATCGGGGTTGAAGCTGCTCGGCGTCGTCAGCGGAAAGAGCCACTGGATGTAGTCGTGGACCGTCTCCAGATCGTCATCGCACCAGGTGAGGATCTCGTCGAGTGTTCGCCCCTCACTGTCGAGGCCCTCGCCGCGATAGAAGTCGAGCAACTGGGACATGGCCGCTCTCCGAATTGTCCCGAATGGTTCTCCACTCCATTCTGAAGTCAAAATCGGCTTTGGGTCAAGAAACAAGCCGAACTCGGCCGATACAATCCGTACCACTCAACTCAGCCGAGGTTATGCCATGATCGCCATCGCTGGTCGGTTCGCTCACGGGTTGCTCGTCCAGCTGCGCTCTCGGCCGTACCTCGTGGCGGCATTTGTTCTCTTCGTGATCCTGCTCTATCCCACCTGCCGTCGCACGCAGTCGGACTGGGAGAACGTGTACTTGCCGGCCGCGAACCATCTCGTTCAAGGCGAGCATCTGTTCCAGGAGGGCTTCGCCTATCCGCCGGTGAACGCCTACCTCGGCCTGCCCGTCCTGGGTCTGCCTGCCATCCCGGCCCGGATCGCCTGGCTGGCGGTGAATGTCGCCTGTCTGATGGGTGTCATCGCCTTCGCCTGGCGGATCGCTGGCGGCCAGCCCTGGAACGGGACCGATCCGATCGAGCGACGCGAGGCGACGATTCTCGCCCTGGGTCTGGGCTGTGGCATCTACTTCGCGTTCGACGTGCTGACCAATCAGCAGACCGATCTGCTGGTCGCGTTCCTCGTGGTTGCCGGCTGTCTGATCCTTCTGAAGGGCTGGTCGCTGCGAGCGGGCGTTCTCTTCGGCCTGGCGGCCGGCATCAAGTGTACGCCGCTGCTCTTCGCTGGCTATCTGCTCTGGCGGCGTCACTGGCTGGCGGCCCTGGCCGTGCCGCTGGTCGCGGTCAGCGTCAATCTCCTGCCGGACTGGACGCACCCCTCGGCCGAGTCGGCCGCGACACCGCGTCTGGTTCAGTGGGCCCGGGCGTACCTCGTGCCGATGACCGACCAGCAGCGCGACGCCGGCACCTGGGCCGCCGCGATCACCTTCAATCACTCGCTGGCCGGGTTGTCGAATCGCCTGCTGATTCAGCAACGGCCCGAACCGGGGCAACTCGGCATCACGGTCCGAGAGGATCGCCTCAGCCCGTCGGCGTTGAAGGCTGTCGTTCACGGCATCGGCCTGCTGCTCATAACGATCGCCGTGGCCTGCTCCTGGATTGGGGCTCGCTCGCCCGATTCGTCCACGGATCTGTGCCGGTACGAGTTCGGCCTCGTCCTGATCCTGATGCTTCTGCTCTGTCCGCATTCGAGCAAGCCGCACTTCTGCACGCTGCTGCTGCCGGGCTTCTGTCTCGCTCGGGCCGTGGTCGTCGCTCGGCGTCCCGTCCTGGCCGGCCTGCTCGGTGCGGCGATTCTCTGTGGCCTGATCTCGAACAAGGATCTCGTCGGCCGGGGGATCTACGACCTGGCGTTGTGGTACGGCAGTGTCACCTGGACCGCCCTGTTCCTCTTCGCCGGCTGCTGCGGAGCCTTGATCTCCCGGCCGAAGCCAGCACCTGCCGTGGTCGTCCACGACGAGCCGCTGACCCGAGCGGCGTGAGCCGGTGCTACTCCCTCTCCCCCGGAGTACCGGGGGAGAGGGCTGGGGTGAGGGGGAAGGGACTCTCCAGCCAGGAAAGCCGCAGACCCCTCACCCCAACCCCTCTCCCCTGAGTACAGGGGCGAGGGGCTTCCGGGACTGTTCGTCTCAGAAGACGTGGTCCAGGTCCGCTGCATCGATCGCCCGCTGCGGCACCGACTGCGGCACCTCCGCCTCGAAGGCGAACGATCGCAGAATCGTCTCACGGTCGAGCGGTTGGCCCGACGCCCGGAACGCCATGCCCGGCGAACGGCCTGTTTCCAGAATCGGCCGTAGCGGATCGAGAAAGAGCCGTTCGTCGCCGAGGCCCGCGTCGGCCAGGCCGACCAGTTCACGGCACCAGTCGAGAAGGCGTCGGCCCTGAAACTCGGCCGCCAGGCCGTGCGTGTAGGCGGCCTCGTGCAGATCGGCCAGATCGGCGACCGGAATGTTGGCCGCGAGCTGCTCGGCCGTGTCGAGAGCGGCGTCGTCATAGAGCAGCCCCTTCCAGAATGCCGGCACGGTCAGGGCCAGCGGCCGGGCACAGGCGTCGGCTCCGCGCACCTCGACGAACTTCTTGAGCCGGGCTTCGGGAAACGCCGTCGTGATGTGGACTTCCCAGTCCTCCAGGGTCGGAAAGTGGCCCTCCTCGCCGCGTTCGAGGAAATCGCGGAACGTCCGGCCGTTGGCGGGTTTGTAGCGACCATTGATGAACGTCAGCATCATCGGCATGTCGAGCAAGAAGTCGCGCCAGGCCCGGAAGCTGAAGCCCTGCGAGAGCAGCGGCACGAGCAGACCGCTGCGGTCGGGATCCATCCGCGCCCAGACTCGCCCGCGCTCCGAGACGACGCCGGTATCGCGCAGGCCATAGACGGGGCCGTTGCCCCAGAGCGCGTTGACGAGCGGCGACAGCTTGAGCGCGACGGTCATCTTCCGCGCAGCGTCGGCCTCGTCGGCGAAGTCGAAGGTCGCCTGGGTGCTGGCTGTCGCCTTCATCATGTCCAGGGCCGTGGGCGAGCGTCGCGGCAGGTACTCGGCCATGACGCGATGGCGCACTCGCGGCATGAGCGGAATGGCGTTCGCTCGGGTCGTGGGATGAATCCCTGCGGCCAGGACGGCGACGCTGCCCGGCTCGCAGACCGCGGCGAGTTCTTTCCAGTGACCGTCCAACTCGGCTGCGATCTCGCCGAGGTTCTGGGCCGGGGCCGTCGAGAGTTCCAGCTGTCCGCCCGGCTCCATTGACAGGGTGCTGCCACCGCGCTGGAGTGCGGTGATGTAACGGGCCTGGTTGATGAACGGCACCCAGCCGAAGTGGCCGGCGAGGCGGGAGAGGATCTCCCACAGACCGCCGATCCCCTCGTAGGCCAGCGGCTGGCCAGTGCGAGCATCGACGAGAAAGCGCTCGAACTCCGATCCGACGCGCCAGCGTTCGCGGGGTTTGCCGGCCGCGTGGAAGTAATTTTCCAGATCGTCCAGGTTGACTGGCGGATGGCCGGTTCGATCCTGCGCCGGCTGACGGGTACTCATGGAGGCTCTCCGAAACGCTCATCGCTCACGGTTCCAGAATACGAGATCGACCCGACTCTGTCTCCTTGTCTCCCGGTCCTTCCGGCCGTAGGTTGACTCTCTCCAGATCCAGGGCAGGGCCAGTCGAGGTGCCGTGTGTTACGCAAGCCGGTCGTTCTCATCACGGGGGCCAGTGGCGAGATTGGTCACGGTCTGATCCATCGGCTGAGTGATGCCGGGGATCGCAAGATCATCACGCTGGATCTGAATCCGCTCATCCCGGACCTGATGCCGCGCGTGCTGCGCCACATCACCGGATCGATTCTCGATCCGCAACTGCTCGACCAGCTCGCCGCGGAGTACGAGGTCGATCGCATCTACCACCTGGCTGCTCTCCTCTCGACACGCAGCGAGTTCGTCCCGGTGACGGCCCACCGTGTCAACGTCGAGGGCACGCTCAACCTGCTCGAGTTCGCCCAGCGTCAGGGCGAATCGCACGGCAAGCCGGTGCTGTTCCTCTACCCGTCGTCGATCGCCGCGTACGGTCTGCCGTCGCTGGCGGTCAAGACGCGAGCCGGAGCCGTCCGCGAGGACGATTACAACCATCCGACGACGATGTACGGCTGCAACAAGCTCTACTGCGAGCATCTCGGCGCGTACTACGCCGGCCACTACAAGCAGCTCTCCGCCGAGGTGATGTACGGCAAGGTGGACTTCCGCTGCATCCGCTTTCCGGGCCTGATCTCGGCGGCGACCCTCCCCTCGGGCGGCACCTCCGACTTCGCCCCGGAGATGATCCACGCCGCCGCTCAGGGCAAGCCGTACGCCTGCTTCGTTCGGCCCGATGCACGCATCCCGTTCATGGCCATGCCCGACAGCGTCGAGGCGCTGCTGCAACTGGCCGCCACCCCCCGGCAGCGGCTGACCCGCTACGTCTACAACATCCAGGCGTTCAGCCCCTCGGCGGAAGAATTCCGCGCCATCGTCCACGAGCAGTTCGGCGAGACGCCCATCACGACCCAGGTGGACGAACGCCGGCAGGGGATCATCGACAGCTGGCCGGCCAGCGTGGACGACTCCGCCGCTCGCGCCGACTGGGGCTTCGCCCCGCGCTACGACCTGGCGAGCGCCTTCCGTGAGTATCTCACGCCGGTCATCAAGGAACGGTATCGGTGAGGATCGTCACCCCCGCAGGCTCCAGGGAGAATGTGCCATGTCCGCGTCCCCACCCGAGAGCCCGCTCGGTGAGGCCGACCTGCCCCCGCTCCTGGCCCTGATCGTCGGCCTGCGCGACAACGTCGGCCGGGCTCTTCTCGGCAAGGAACGACTGGTGGAGTTGGCCCTCGTCGGTCTACTCGCCGAGGGGCATCTGCTCATCGAGGACGTGCCCGGCGTCGGCAAGACCCTGCTCGCCCGTGCCCTGGCCCGCAGCCTCGACTGTCCGTTCCACCGCATTCAGTTCACGCCCGACCTGTTGCCCAGCGACGTTCTCGGCACCAGCATCTACAACCAGGGCACCGGCGAATTCGTCTTCCAGCCCGGCCCGCTGTTCGCTCCGATTGTCGTCGCCGACGAGATCAATCGCGCCACTCCGCGTACACAGTCCGCCTTGCTCGAAGCGATGAGTGACCGTCATGTGTCACTCGATGGTCGAACCCGACCGCTGCCGCCGCCGTTCTTCGTCCTGGCGACGCAGAATCCCTACGAATTCGAGGGCACGTTCCCACTACCGGAGAGCCAGCTCGACCGCTTCCTGCTCCGGCTCCACATGGGCTACCCTGATCGGGCCACGGAGAAACGCATCCTCAGCGGTCATCGGATGGGCGAGCCGGTCGATGGCCTCCGACCGGTCGTCAGCGTGGACGAGGTCCTTCAGCTGCAACGAGCCGTTCGCCGGGTCCGCCTGGAGGAGTCCCTGGTCGATTACCTGCTCGACCTGATCCAGGCGACGCGTCATCACGCCGAGATCGCGCTGGGGGCTAGCACACGGGCCGCGCTGGCGTTCTACCGTGCGGTGCAGGCCCATGCCCTGGTGCAGCGGCGCTGCTACGTCATCCCGGACGATGTCAAGCAGCTCGCCGTGCCGGTCCTGGCCCATCGCCTGCTGACACGCACGGCCCGCTCGTCGCGTGGTGGCGGCAGCCCCGAGGATCTGATCCGCGAACTGCTCGATCGCCAGAAGGTGCCCACATGATTCGCCCCGGCCCGGTTCGACCGACGCACACCGGCTGGCTCGTCCTCCAGACCGCCGGTCTGCTGCTGCTCGTCGGTCTGTTCAAGGCCATCAATCTGCTCACGCTGCTCGGCTTCCTGCTGCTGGCGGCTTGCCTGGTCAACCTCGTTCTCGTCCTGCGTCAGCCGATCGGCCTGACGCTGCGGCGTCGTCTGCCTCGGCCGCTGGTCGTCGGCACGCCGGCGATGATCGAGGTCCGGCTGACCAGCACGACGACGACCAAACGCCTGGGTCTGCTCATCGTCGATGAGGGCCCGCCCGAACAGCCGACGGCTCTGGTGCCGCGTCTGGTTGGCCGGCAGGCGGTGGATCTGCGGTTGACCTGGACGCCGACCCAGCGCGGACGGCAGAGTTTCGGCCCGGTCGTCGCGATCGCCCGCTATCCGTTCGGTCTGATCGAGCGCCGCTGTCCGCTCTTGCCGACGGAGGAAGCGATCGTCTGGCCGGCCCTGGGCGAGATCGAACGTGGCAAACTCAGCCGTCAACTCCAGCGTCGGCAGCATCGCCAGCCGGCCCGCTCACGGCCTCGACCCGAGCGCACCGCCCAGCAGGAGATCTACGGCCTGCGGCCTTACCGCACTGGCGACAGTTCGCGGCTCATTCACTGGCGGACGTCCGCCCGGCGCGGCGAACTGATGGTCCGCGAGTACGAGGATGTTCCACCGGAATCGCTGACAATCGTTCTCGATGGGACGACGCGCTGCCCACGCGAGTTGCTGGAGCAGGCCGTAACCTTCGTGGCGACGCTCTGCTGGGAATGGTGCCGGCATCGTGGCGAACGGCTCGTCCTGGCGATTGCCGCCGCGGAGTCGGCCGTGCTGGCTGGCACGACCGGGCCGGAACTGGGGACGGAACTGCTCGATCTGCTCGCCGTCGCCGAGCCGGGCCAGAACGGCCAGGGTCTGGCCGTTCTGCAACCACTGGGCCGGGAAGTCAGCCGCCGTGACGGCGTCCTGCTCGTCAGCGGCGGCCCCAGCGATCTGGAAGACGCCCTGCGCCGCGACCTTGGCCTGAACGTCCTGGCCCTGACCGCTGACGACCTGAACCACCTCGACGGCTACGCTCCGCCGCTGTTGTGACTACTCGACCATGATACCGAACGAACGGCCCGTCGCGTGGCCCGCTTGAGGAGATCCCGACCATGAATCCGAATCCCGAGGTTCTCTGTGCGGGAATCATCGTCGCCGACCATGTCAGCTCGCCGATCGACCATCTTCCCGCGGCCGGCGAACTGGTTCTCGCCGAGCGTCTCCTACTGACCATCGGCGGCTGTGCGGCCAACGTCGCCGTCGATCTGGCTCGCCAGGAGGTCGCCGTCCGCGTCCTGGCCCGTGTCGGCGACGATGCCTTCGGCCGGATCGTCTGCGATCTGCTCCGTGAAACCAACGTCGATGTCGATGCAATCCAATCGACACCCGGCCAGCCAACGAGCCAGACGTTGATTGTCAACGTCGTCGGCCAGGATCGCCGCTTCATCCATACGATTGGAGCCAACGGGTTCTTCCAGGCGGCCGATCTGCCACTGGAGTTGGTTCGGCGTTGTAAAGTGTTGTATCTCGGCGGCTTCTTCGTCATGGATCGCATGGTACAGGACGAACTCATTCCGGTCTTCGCTGCGGCGCGCGCGGCCGGAGCGAAGGTCGTCCTCGATGTGGTGACTCCCGGTCCCGGCGAGTACCTGCCGCGACTGGAGCGCCTTCTTCCGCACGTCGATGTGTTTCTGCCGAACAATCACGAGGCGGAGTTGATTCTCGGCGAGAAAGATCCGCTGCGTCAGGCCGAGCGCTTTCATGCTCTGGGCGTGGGCACCGCCATTATCACCCTGGGTGACGGCGGCGTGATTCTGGTCAGCGGCCAGGAACGGCTGAAGGCGTCGGCCCATGCCGTGCCGTTCATCGACGGCAGCGGTGGCGGCGACGCCTTCGCGGCGGGCTACATTACCGGTCTGCTCCGCGACCTCGACGCCGCCGGCTGTCTGCGTTATGCCAGTGCCCTGGGAGCGAGCTGCGTTCGGGCGATCGGCACGACGACGAGCGTCTTCACCCGTGCCGAGACCGAGGCCTTCCTGGCGGCAAACGCGCTGCGGATCGACCGGATCTGAACGGCGGTCATTCCTGCGGCATGAAATGCAGAAGTTGGATCCCCTTGCCGTCGAGCGTCTTCTGGATGACCATGCTGACGCGTCGGATGGTCGCTTGCCGCGGTATCCCGCCGTTCATGGACTCGAGGCCTGCGCGTGGCCTTGGCAGATCGACGACGAATGGCGTGACCTCACCCGGCCGCATGGCGTCAATGGTAGCGTGTTCGGCCTGAAGCGCATGACGCAGGTCTTCGAGCCCTTCCGCACGCGACATCCAGGTCGTGTTCGACACCTTCCCGGGTCGAGCCTGGGCGAACGCCCTGACCTCTCCCGGGGTCGCTCCGGTAGGCGGAACGTGTACCTCGCCGTGTGAACCGGTCAGCAGAATGTTTGCCTGGTTGGGAGTCCACCGACCGCGTGGCGGGAGACGCACCTTCGTCGGCGTCTTCACGACTGTGGCGAGGTTCAACCCGACGTTGATCAGCGCCCCGACGAAGTAACCTTTGTTGTAGTTCGAGTTGCCGCGCATCTCGGCCGGCTTCACGACGTGACCGAGCCCTTGCAGGAAGCCGGACATGACGTCATCGACGCCGTTCTCGCTCGGCGGTGTGGTGATGAACTTCCAGAAGACCTGGGCGGCCCGCTGCACATCGGCCGGATCGACCCGCGGCGCTGGTGCCGTCGGGACGTTGCCACCGGGCCGGGAAACGAGCGTCAGGACGATCCGGCCGCCGTCGCGCCGCTCGGTGAAGACGTCCTTGACCCGGATGTCCAGCTCGACGTAGATCGTGACGCTGTGGACGTAGCCGGTGTGCGGGTTGCGAAGCTTGACGTCGCGGCCGCCATTGGCCAGCTGGGTGACCGAAACGACGTGGAACACGTCGCCCCGGCCGGCCGCGGGCAACTGCGCCACCGCCCGATCCGGTTGGACGGCGAGAAGCACGAGGAGCAATGCCGTCTTCACGATACGCATGGTCGATCCTCCATAACGGAGATTATGACAGGTGAGGAAAGGACCCTGTTGTCGTCACTGACCCTTCAGCGGCAGGCTCCAGACCCGGACGACGGTCGAGAATTCGTCGCCCTCCAGCCAGCCGCCCGCGGCGAACGCCTTGCCGTCGGGGCTGAATGCGAGCGCGCGGACCCGGGCGTTGTGCGCCTTGTCGATGGTCAGCCGCGGCGGGGCATCCGCCGCCAGGAGCCCCGGCGCGAGGGACAACGCCACTGTCAAACTCAGGAACATCCCACAACACAAACGTGTCTTCATCGGCATGTTCATTCTCCGTTTCGTGAGAGGAACGAATCGAGCCGCGGCCCATCACCGGACGCCGCCCCGGACGCGCACCCACCGGCCGTTCTGCCATTTGACAGTCCGATACTCGCCGCCGAGTTGCACACGGTAGACGCCCCTGACGACCAGGGACCCGGGAAACCACTGTCCGGTCGGGATCTGGACCTGGAGCCCACCCTTGCTCATCCTCACCGGGAGATACCCGTCATGTGGTGCCGTCTGGTGCGTGCCAGCAAATTGATCGCCGGGACCCGGGAAGGTGTACTTTCTGATAATGGCCCTCGTCCCGTTGTGAAGGCGGATGTTCTCCTGCTTCTCGGCCGCGATCTCCTTCATCTCCTTCACATACTGCTTCCTGGCTTCGTCGATCTGCCAGTCGCTGAACGGCCACAAGATTTTCCTGGCCTGTTCCTTGGCCATCGTCAGCTTCGTCGCGGCTTCCTCCGCGTTCAGGTCGAGTTCGCGCTCCTTCATGAAGAATCGCCGGTTCTCCGCTTGATTGGCCTCCTTGCGGCTGGTGGTGAATCTCCAGTCCGTCTCGGCGTGATACCAGTCGAACGCCTCCGGCTGCGCCGTGGCGACCGAACCGCTGAGCAGAAAGGCAGTCATGGCCGCCAGGATTCTCTTCATCAGCCACATTGTTCATCTCCAGAGCAATGCATTGGGCAGCAATCTCCCTTCCTACGTACGCGGGCGGGTGGAGTGACATGGAATGGCGAAAATGCGGCGGTCGTCGAGTCGCCGCGCTGTCGTGCGTCCGCCTCACGCGCTGGAATGTGGGGGGGCCTTATAGCGAGCTGCGTTCGGGCGATCGGCACGACAACGAGCGTCTTCACCCGCACCGAGGCCGACGCCTTCCTGGCGGCGAACACACTGCGGATCGATCGGATCTGAGGGACCTACTTGCCCTTCGGCGACAGGCCCCACAACCAGATGGCGGTCTTGCCTCGTTGCAGCAGTCCGGCGGCGAACGTCTTACCGTCCGGGCTAAAGCCGAACGCGGCCACGGTCACCGCCCCACGCGGCAGGAGGTCCATCGCACGACCGGTCGCCGGGTTGCTGAGATGGCCCGCATTGTGAAGGCAGGCATC
>CAYYJM010000191.1:0-12451 GCA_964471755.1 uncultured Alcaligenaceae bacterium | reverse complement strand
GATCCTCGGGCGGCTGCTGGAGCGGGTCCTTCCACCGCGGCCAGTCCAGCCCTGTTTGCCGACGCCGGGGATTCGTCTGCGCGACCTGCCCGGAGTATTGCACGAGGACGGCGCCGCCGCCTGGCAGATCATCCGTCCGCGTCTGTGCGATTCCTTCATCCTGACGGTCCTGGACGCGCGCGAGACCAATCCCCGTCTGGAGGATTATCTCCTGCGAAGTGTCATCACGGCCGTCGCCGAGTGGGACGGTGACTGGCAGCGTCTCTTCTTCCTGCTCAACCGTGTCGATGTCTTCCCGCATGATGAGGCCGGCCAGGCGAGCTTGCGGCAGCGCGAAGCGATCCTGCGCCGCCGGATCGCCCGGATCCTGCGCGATGCCGGTTGTCCCGTGAGCGAGGCAGAACCGTTGCTGCATCGCGTGGCGGCGTGGCCGGCTCTGATCGGCGAAGTCCTGGCGAATTCCGATGGCAACGAGCCCGACAAGGCCCGTGCGTACCTTCTCGGCCGGGCGGTGGACTGTGCTGGTCGCTTGCCGGGTTGCTGGCCGCTGGAGGCGGGAGCCTGGCGTCGTCGGCATCTCCACGCCTATCATCAGGCGGCGGCCGACGTGTACCACTGGCGAAGTTTCCGCCAGGCGTTGTGCCAGCAGGTCGCCTGCTGGTGGCACGGGCGAGTTTCACCGGGCGAGAAAATGCTGCACTCGGCGCGATAACCCGCTAAACTGAAGACAGCATGGCGAAGGCGTGCGAGCCAGGCACGCCGATCTTCCAGCCGGGGTTGCAAGCCACGAGTCGCACGTATCGAGACCGAGGATGTCTGCACCGATTCCCTGCCCGAATCCGAACTGCGGCCAGTTGCTGGCGGTGGCGTCCATCCAGGGGACCGGCAAGGTTGCCTGTCCGCGCTGCGGCACCGTCCTGCAATTTCGTTCAGGCACGGCTCCACCGCCGGTGCCACCGCCACCGCCCACCGCCTCGCCGAACATCCCCATCGCGCAGCCGGTTCGGCCCGCGCCGCCGCCGGTGCCCGGTGGTCCGCCCGGGATCACGCCGACCCGGCCGCCGCCGATTCCAGGTGTCGCCGGACATTCGGCCCCACTTTCGGCCGATGACGATGCGGAAGATGAGGACGACGACGAGCCCGAGTACGATCCGCATCTATCCTTCGATAAACCGGCCGAGGCGGACGGCGAACCGCGTCCCCGCCGCGAGAAGGGGAGCATGGTCTGGTTCTTCATCGTCGCGCCCATCGCGATGATCTTCTTCTCAACCACGCTGTTCCTGATCTGGCTTGCCCTGCGCTACGTCTGGGCCAACCCGGACCAGTTCAACGCGGACGCCTACGTCAAGATGGAGAACGCTTACTTCGAGGTGCTTCGCGATCCCTGGGGCCGCTATCAGGTCGATGCCGAGCGAGCGAAAAAGGCGCGGGTGCAGATGGTGGTCAACTACGTCGCCTGCCGTAGCGAGCCCAACGACGCCGTCGCCCTCTTCTACCGCGATTACCAGAATCGGATGCCCGGCGAGGGCGAGGTGATTGACGTCGCCCTGAAGAAGCTGCGTGGCGATCCCAACAGCCGGGCCGGCGGCTACTTCAGCGGCCTCGAATGGGAACGCAAGGAAGGCGAGAATACCTGGGCCGGCAAGCCCGCCATCCGTCTCGAATTCCAGGGCATCGACGGCGAGAACGTCGAGTGTTCCGGCGAGGCCTGGATCCTTGCCTATAATGGCATCGGCTACTGGTTCTTCACCTGGGGTCCCAAGCCGATCCGTGACGAACTCCAGCCGGAATGGGAGGAACTGCGGCAGCGGTTCAGCATCGGGACCAAGCGTCAGTACTGGAAGGAGTCGATTCTCGATCCAGTCCTGGTCCGCGTTCCCGAGACTCCCTACGAATTGCAGTATCCCGGCGGCGAACAGTGGGAACTGCGGCAGGAGGTCGGCTGGGACCCGGCTGCCCGGATCGTCCTGCTCGGCTACGAACGCGATAACCCCGACCGCATCAACGGGCCGATCAAGAAGTATGCCGGCAAGATGGCCGTGCTACAGATTCTTCGGCTAGCCCCGGCCGAATCGCTTCCGGCCGCCCTGGAGGCCGCCAAGGCGCACCTGCTGGAACAGCAGAAGGCCGAAAATCCCGATACGCGAATGGAGGTGATTCTCGATCGCGAGAACAAGCCGAGAGAAGGAACCGCGAAGATCGGCACGGCCGACGGCATCACCACCCGCCTGGAGGTCATCCCGCAGGCCGGAGCCCGGAAACGCTTCTTCCGCCTGGCCGTCCTCACCGATGCCCAGGGTGTCCTCGTCATCCAGTTCGGCTGTCCGTTCGACCGCCGGGAATACTGGGAGTCGGAGGTCACCTCGATCTTCAAGACCGTGCGCGTGTTCAAGGCTCCCGGTTCGTGAACAACGAATCGCTCAGGGGAGCGGCACTGGTGCCTGTCCCCCGGAGGGAGGCGGCAGAACTGGCGGCCCTGGCGGAAAGGGCTGCCCTGGCAAGATTGGCGGAGGCATCTGGCCCTGCGGCAATATCTGGCCAGGTGGCAGCATCTGGCCGGGTGGCAGCATCTGGCCGGGTGGCAGTCCTGGTCCTGGCGGCAACACCGGTCCCGGTGGCGGCATCGGTCCCTGTGGACCGGCGGGCACGGGTTCCGGCGTCGGGATGGCCTTGACCTGCTCGCGCAGTTCCAGCGAGCGCGGCACGAGGTTCGGCACGGGGCCACCAGCTTGTTGTAAATCCAGGTGGATATGCTGGACATCCTGGAACGTGTAGGGGATAAACAGTTCGGTCACGACGTCCACGCCGGGAACCTGATACCAGGGCAGGGCGACCTGGTAGCGCTGTTTGCGAGTCTCGAAGCCGTCCTTGACGAAGGTGAACTCGTGGATGCCGTAATACAGGAAGGGCTGATCGCACGGCGTGGTGCCGATCGGCTTGCCGTTGTGGTAGACCAGGGCCCCCATCGGTTGCGACGTGATGACGAAACGCCGCTCGACACAACCAACCAGGAGGGCCGGCAAGAGCAGTCCAGGGAGCCAGCAAGGATTGAGCCGCATCGGAAGCGACATCCTCCAACAGGTTGGGACGGGTTCTCCGGGATGGGCCGGGTCATACCGACCCGATGCCGCCCTGTCAAGGGTTGACAAGCGAAGTCAGAAGGAAGACCGCTGCTGACTTCAGACCTCCAAGGGAAGTAGGGGATGGCGTTGTGACGCCCTTTGAAGCAATCGCGAAACAGATCGAGCATGCCGTGCTGTCCGACGTGGGGATGCGCCGCAGCCACAACCAGGACAACCACGCGCATCAGCTGGCGACCGATGAGGAACAGTGGCAGCAGATCGGCCACATCTACCTCGTCGCCGATGGCATGGGGGCCCACGCCGTCGGCGAAAAGGCCAGCGAACAGGCCGTCGGGGTCATCCCGCACATCTACCGGAAGCACGCCAGCGCAGGGGCTCCGGTCGCCCTGCGCCGTGCGTTCCTGGAGGCCAACACCTCGATCCACTCCTGTGGCCAGGCCAACCGCGAGTTCGAGGGCATGGGCACCACCGCCACCGCCCTGGTCCTTCGGCCCGAGGGAGCCTGGGTCGGTCACGTCGGCGATAGCCGGGCCTACCGCCTCCGCGATGGCGTGCTGGAACAACTGTCCTATGACCACAGCCTCGTCTGGGAGTATGCTCGCCGTCACCGGATGGATCCAGAGCTGGTCAAGGATATTCCGTCCAACGTCATTCTCCGCTGCCTGGGCCCCGAGCCGCTCGTCCAGGTGGATGTCGAGGGACCGTACCCGCTCCAGGCGGGCGACACGTTCCTGCTGTGCAGTGATGGTCTCAGCGGCCCATTGAGCGACCTGGAAATCGGCGCGATCCTTGGAGCCCTGCCTCCGACGGAGGCAGCTCGCTTTCTCGTGGACCTGGCCAACATGCGTGGCGGGCCGGACAACATCACGGCGTTCGTCGTCCGCGTTCCCCACGCTTCCAGTAACGAATCCAGCGTCTCGGTGCCGGCGTACCGGTCCAATCCGACCCTGCCCTGGTGGCTGACGGCTTTCCTGGCCAGCACCGTTCTGGCCGTCCTGGCCGGACTCTGTGCCTACTCCCGCCTGGAAGCCCTGAGCTACCTCACCTTCCTGCTGGCAGCCATCGGCATCGTCGCCGGCTTTATCGGCCTCTGGCTGCGTCACCAGCAAGAAGCCAGCGTCAGTAACGACGAGGAACGGCCGAGGCCCCGCATCCACCGTCGGACTCCGTGCAAGATCGAGACGCAACTGCTGGACAAACTCGCGCGGGCCTGCAAGGGCCTCCAGGAGAAGGCCGTCCAGAGAAGCTGGGAGGTGGACTGGAGCAAAATCCGCACGCACCAGACCCTGGCCGAGGAGGCATCCCAGGCCGGCGATACGACGACCGCCTTCCGCGAATACGCGCGCTCGATGCTGCCTCTGGCGCGAGCCTTCGAGAAGCAGAAGAGCCGTGAGGAAGCCTTCCAGCCAGTCTGGGACCGGGCTCGGTAACGCGAACCAGCGCAGGGAAACGCCGCGTGGAGAACGCGGCGGATGGGAGGGCAGGGGCGATGCGGGGTGGCAGGAGGGTCAGGACTTGCGTGTCCCGGCCAACTTGGCCTTGCGGATGGCGCTCTGCTTGCGCAGTTCGGCCCGCCGGCGTGCCTCACAGGGCTTCTCGTAGTACTTCCGCTTCCGCAATTCCTTCTGAATTCCGCTCCGCTCCAGCAGTTTCTTGAAGCGACGCAGAGCGAGCCCGATCGGCTCCCGGTCATGAACGCGCATCCGCAGAGGCATGCTTCCTCCTCAACCCGATCGTACCCCACTTGTTCGGCGGGGGATGTACCACCTGGTGATTACCCCATCAATACCCCACCGGAGGAGAGATACCCAATCTCCCCTCCGTTCGATCCTCACGGACACTTTTGGGGCATATTACCCACTATATCACCTGCCCGCTGGACCGGGAAGGGCGATTTCCCCGCCTCTGGCGATCAAATCTCTGGCGCTCCGCCATCGTCCAGAACGGAGTACAATCGTAACGAGATTTCCGTGTGCGCCCCGGGAGAGATGTGCATGACAGGATTGCAGGGACGGATCGCGGCGGGCTTGCTGGCTCTGCTCGTGATGACCACCTCCAACGTCCGCGCCGAGGACTGGCCACAGTGGCTCGGCCCGCAGCGCGATGGCGTCTGGCGCGAGACGGGCATCGTCGCGAAGTTTCCCGCTGGTGGCCCGAAGAAGCTCTGGTCCACGCCCATCGGTGGCGATTACGCCGGGCCGGCCATCAGCGCGGGCAAGGTCTACATCCAGGATCGCCAGTTGGCCCGGGGAGCGAAGGAATCGTCCAATCCCTTCGATCGCAAGGCGGTCAAGGGGAGTGAACGCCTGCTCTGCCTCGACGCGAAGACGGGCAAGGAACTCTGGAAGTACGAATATCCCAGCAATTACGAGATCTCCTACCCGTGTGGCCCACGCGGTACGCCGGTCGTCGCCGATGGCAAGGTCTGGGCTCTCGGGGCAATGGGTGATCTGTTCTGTCTCGATGCGGCCACGGGCAAGAAGCTCTGGCACGTCAACTTTCCGCGTGACCTCCAGGCTCCGGTTCCGCTCTGGGGCTTCGCGGCCAGTCCGCTGCTCGATGGCGATCGGCTCATCTGCCTCGTCGGCGGTCCGGGCGGCGTCGCCCAGGCGTTCGACCGGAACACCGGCGCGGTGAAGTGGAAGGCCCTGACCCTGTCCAGTCCACAGGCCGAGATCGGCTACTGTCCGCCGCGGATCTTCGAGGCTGGCGGCAAACGGCAACTCATCATCTGGCATCCCGAGTCCCTCAACAGTCTCGATCCGGAGACGGGTAAGGTCTTCTGGAGCGAGCCGTTCAAGATCAAGGCCAACCTCTCCATCCCGACGCCGCAGCTGGCCGACGGCTATCTCCTGGTCAGCTCGTTCTACAACGGCTCGATGTGCGTCAAGCTCGATCCGAAGGAACCGAAGGCGACGCTCGTCTGGAAGAGTTCCTGCCGTGGCGAACAGCCCGACCAGACGACCGATCTCAACGCGATCATGCCGACGCCGTACCTGCGCGACGGCCACATCTACGGCGTGTGCAGCTACGGCGAGTTGCGCTGCCTGGAACTGGCGACCGGCAAACGCATCTGGAGCGACCTGCGTGCGACCAGCGATAACGCGAAAGAACCGATTCGCTGGGCGAACGCCTTCCTGACGCCGCACGGCGATCGCTGGTTCCTGTTCAACGAGCGCGGCGAACTGATCCTCTGCAAGCTGTCGCCAAAGGGCTACGAGGAGATCGACCGGGCGAAGCTGATCGAGCCGACCGGCCAGGCCATGCGCCGCAAGGTCGTCTGGAGTCATCCGGGATACGCCGATCGGTGCATCTTCGTACGCAATGATCGGGAGATCGCCTGCTTCTCGCTGGCGGAATGATCGGAACGAGCGGCCCGGCGAGCGTGTGGCGTCAGCCCCATGATCTTCACCCGGAGAGAGAAGATCATGGGGCTAACGCCCCACGCTCGCCAGGTTCCACGCTCGCCGGGTTCACTCTTACCGCCAGGCCAGCACCCGCCACACGCCCTCGCGCTTCCGGATGCGCTCCGGCAACGCGAGCAGCCAGTCCCGATAGACACTCAGCACCAGGCCGATGCCGAACAGCAGCAGCCCGCCCACGGCCGTGTAGATGCCGATGATCCACAGCTGATCCAGGAAGCGGTGAGCGTAGATGATCAGCATCACCAGGTAACCCACGAAGGACACGCCACCGATCAGCGTCGGGGCCTTTAGCCGCAAAATGAAGCCGGCTCCGAACAGACCCAGGCTCCCCGTCAGCATGGCGATCTCGTCCAGGTGCGAAACCGTGTAACCGAAGCGCATCACGCCGACGGCGATCGCCAGCGGCACAACCAGCAGCAGGCTTCCCAGGGCCAGGCCAAAGTCGATGTGTTCGCTCGGTTGCTCGGCCGACTCGCGCGACCAGGCGAACAGGCTACCCAGGAGCAGCACGAGGCCCAGGCCGACCGAGGCCAACTCGGCGACACGCCACGGCGGCAGGTCGATCTTCTGGTAGGCGGCGACAAGGCCGAGCAGGCTCAGGGCGATGGCTGACACGACGTACCAGCGCCGCCAGCCGCTCTCGATCACCAGCACGGCGGCGATCAGGGCGACCCCCAGTAAGGCCGCCAGGTAGCCGACGTGGAACCATTCCAGCGTTGGCCGAAGGTGCGGGTTGGCCAGCTTGCTCGCCACCTGGAGGAAGCCGGCGACCACGGCCAGACTCGCCAGCAGGTTGCCGCTCTGGAAGACGGCGGTGGCCAGCTTCGGCTGCCAGCTCTCGACCAGCGCCAGCCGATAGGCGACCAGCAGCAGCAGTCCCGCGACGGCCACGGCGACGGTGTACGTCTCGACGTTCCGATAGCCGAAGTGATGCAGACCGAACCAGACGGCCACGACGCCGAACAGAACGGCGAGGTAGACGTTGAAGGCTCGCTGCCGCCAGGCAGCGTTCAGAGCGTAGAAGACGGTGACCAGAGCGGCCAGCAGACCGCGATGAGCGGATGTCGTCTCCGATCCCGTCAGGGTCGGCTGGAGCATCACCACCGCGGACAGGACCAGGGCCAGCGTCGTCAGGTGGCCGCACCAGACCAGAGGCGTCTCGGCCGAGTGACCGCGATACAGCCGAGCCGCCACGACGTAGGCGATCGGCAGGAGCATCAGCCAGATGGCCTGGAGGGCCCACGGCTGGACACCGACCAGGACCAGGGCCTCGGCGACGGCCAGCACCGTTGCCGCCGCCGTGGCGAAGAAGTAGGTCCACTCCCGTCCCGGTGCCTTACCAGCGGCCAGGTACGCTCCGAAGCGCGACGACACGGCCACCAGGGCCAGGGCACCGACTGCCTTCCACGTCAGGTCCTTCGACAGGGTCAGCTGCGGATTCAGGACGGCGACGTGCAGCACGACGGCGACGAGAACCGCAGCCAGGTTGAGCAGCAGACCGAACACGGCCAGGCTCCGGGCGCTCTCCGGCGCGTCCTTCCAGAGGAACTGGATCCCGTTGACGACCAGGCCGGTTCCCGCCAGGGCGACGACGATCGCTTCGAGAGACAGCCCCAGGCCGAGGATGTCCAGAGCGATCACTTCTGCCCAGAGGAGCGTGAATGCTCCGAGGTAGGAATAGATGCGTCGGTGCCGGATCAGCACGTCCGAGTAGAAGTACAGGTACGTCGCGGCCAGCACCAGCACCAGGGCGAGGATTTTCAGGGGTTGCTCGATGATCACGAGCGGGATGTACTCCTGCGGCCATTTCCAGGCCAGGCCGAGAACGCCCTGGATCTGCCCACCGATCAGCAGCCCAAGGCCGGCCAGCAGGACGAGTTGTCCCGACGCGAAGAAGGCCAGGCCGAAGCGGCTTCGCGCGAACGGGCCGTCCCCCTCGGGGAAGGCTCGCTCGGCGTGGATACACAGGAACGCCAGGCCGACCAGGAACGCCGCCGGGGTGGCCACCTCGAAGAACTTGCCGGCGTCGAACAGGATCAGCAGCCCTGCCAGGGCGACGCCGCCGACAAGGACCGGCACGAAGAGCGGATCACGCAGCCGCCAGGCGGAGAAGGCGTAGATGGCGCAGCAGGCCGTGGCGGGCAGCCAGAAGTTCTCGGTCATCAGCCCGCTGGAGGCGTAGTACCAGATGTTGAGCGGCATGACGAGGCAGCCGAGCAGCATCGTCGCCCGGCCGGCCGTGTGGAAGCGTGTCAGCGACAGCAAGGCCCAGCCGCCGGCCAGGATGGCGAGAGAGCCGGCACCGAGGAAGCTGGCCACGACGGCCGGGTTCTCGAAGACCTTCAGGCTCCACAGGAGCAGGACCAGGCCCATGACGAACAGGCCGCCGCCCGCGGCCAGGAACCACTGGATGCTGTGCGGATCGGTCAGAATCTCCAGCACGGAGCGGCGCGGCCGGGGCGGTTGCGGTGTCGGCGGTGGCGATCCAGCAGCCTGCACCACGATCGCTTCCACGGGCACGTCTCGCGTGGCCTGCTGGGGCGTCGGCGTCTCCGGCACGGCCAGGCCCTCGGCGACCAGCTGGCGGCTCAGGCCCGCCAGTTGCTGCCGATATTTGTTCATCTGCTCGTGAACCTGGGCGAGCGGCTGACGACCTTCATCGCCATGCCGGTGCAGGTGGCGAACCAGGTACGCGAGATAGCGGAATGACTTCTGGGCTGGCGTCTCGTCCGGCTGCCAGGCGTACAGATCCGCGTCGGCCGGCAGATCCTGGCCGGACTCGATCCGCCGACGCAGATCCTGCCGACAGGCCTGGTAGAAACGGTCGATCTCCCCCGTGGCCGGCAGCTGACGTTCGACAAAGTCGAGCGCCTCGAAGCGATCACGCAGATGCGGCGGCAGGCATCGCACGAACTCTGCCAGGGTGGTTTCGGTCTGGACGCTCACGAGAATTCCCCCGATGTGGACGGACTCGCCACCACTCCAACCCACTCCCGCGAGGGTCGGAACGAGAGTCGGCGCGATCCGCTCTCCCTTCAGGCGGAAAGAATTTTCCGATATAACGCCGGTGGCGTATTCCCCTCCGCGAGGGGACCTGTTCTAATGTCGCTGGAGGCCCCACATCACCGAGGACTCGCTCCATGGATGCGACTCCTTCCATTGCCGATCTCCTGCCCGCCGCCCGACTCGGCGACCGCGCCGCCCTGGAGAAGCTGTTTCTCGTCAGCGTTCCGCTCCTGCGACTGCTGGCGCGGAGCCGAATCGAACACAACTTGCAGGCCAAGTTCGACGGCTCCGACCTCGTCCAGCAGACACTCCTGGAGGCCTTCCGCGCCTTTGCCGCCTTCCAGGGTAGCACTGAGGCGCAGTGGCTGGCCTGGCTGCGCCGCATTCTGGCTCACAACGCCACCGACTGGTGCCGTGAGTACCGCGCCGGCAAGCGTCGCGCCCAGTCAGAAGTGTCGCTCGATGCTGGCGGCGAAACCTTTCCCGGAGCGGCCTCGCTGGCGGCCGACGCCTCCTCGCCCAGCCGCGTGCTGCTCCGCAAGGAACAGGAGCTGCGCCTGGCCTGGGCCCTGGATCAGCTCTCGACCGACTACCGCGAAGTCGTCCTGCTGCGCAATCTCGAACGGCTGCCGTTCAACGAGATCGCCCAGCGCATGGGGCGATCACGACCTGCCGTGCAGATGCTCTGGATGCGTGCCCTGCTCGAGTTACAGAAGGTACTGGGATGAGCAACCCCCTGGCCGACCTCGCGCCCGACGATCCGCGTCTGGACCTCCTCGACGCTTACCTGACCCGCCTGCAATGCGGCGACGCCCCGCCGCGCGAGCAGTTCCTGAGCGACCACCCCGAGCTGGCCTCCCTCGTGGACTGCCTCGATCAGCTCGAACGTCTCGCCCTGCCAGCGGAGAGCGACGATCAGGCCACCATCATCGATGCCGCGAATCCTTCCTCGGCGAGCGGTGAGATCGCTCCGGGCCGCTGCTTCGGCAGCTACGAACTGCTCGACGAGATCGGCCGGGGCGGCATGGGCGTCGTGTTCAAGGCCCGGCAGCGCGGCCTGAACCGAATCGTCGCCCTGAAGATGATCCTGGCCAGCCATCTGGCCACGGACGACCAGGTCTCACGTTTTCAGCGTGAGGCCCGTGCCACCGCCCGGGTAACCCACGCCAACGTCGTGTCCGTCTTCGACGTGGGCGAGGTCGAGGGGCAGCACTACTTCGTCATGGAGTACGTCGATGGGCCGACCCTGGCCGATCGCCTGCGTCGTGGTTTGCCCACCTTCGCCGACGCGGCCCGGCTCGTGGCCCGTCTTGCTCGCGCGGTCGCTCACGTCCACGGTCGAGGCATCATCCATCGGGATCTGAAACCGGCCAACGTCCTGCTCGACGCGGAGGGCGCGCCGAAGATCGCCGACTTCGGCCTGGCCCGTGCCCTGGACGACGGCGAGGGCTCGACGCGCACCGGCGTCATCCTGGGCACGCCGGCGTACATGGCACCGGAGCAGGCTGCCGCCAACCTCCGCCAGGTCGGCCCACACAGCGACGTCTACTCCCTGGGGGCCATACTCTACGAGTGCCTGACGGGTCGGCCGCCGTTCCGGTCCGATTCGGCCCTCAACACGATTCTCCAGGTTCTGGAGAGCGAACCGGAACCACCGGGCCGGGTCCGCCCGGAGGTGCCGCGAGACCTGGCTCTGATCTGTCTGAAATGCCTGGAAAAGGACCCCGCTCGCCGCTACGCCTCGGCCGCCGACCTGGCCGCCGACCTGGATCGCTACCTTGCGGGCGAACGCATCTCCGTTCGCCCCGATTCGTTCTGGCAGTCAGTCCAGCGCTGGTTCCGCCGCGATCCGATCCTGGCGATCCGCGTCACCGCCCTGGTTCTCAGCGCCCTGCTCTTGCAGGTGAACTACGATCTGCGCAAGGATATCGCGCCGGTCTACCACCTGGAGGCGATGCTGATTCTGACCGTCTGGCTCGTCGGCACGATACTGTGCAAGCGCTGGCTGCGCACCGACCCTGACGACCTCACCGCTGCGGATGCCGCCCGGCTGACGTGGATGGGCCTGGACATCATCGGCCTGACCTGGGTGATTCTGCTCGGGGCCAACGAGGGCGGTCCACTCGTGGTCGGCTACGCGCTGATCGTGGCGCTGTCGGGCCTCTGGTTTCGCGTCCACCTCGTCTGGATCACGACGGTCCTGTGCGAGCTGGGCTACCTGACGATCATCCTGAAGGTCTACCTGCTGACTGGCGAGATACCCAGCCGGCACTGGGTGATCACGTTCATGGTCCTGGTCGCGCTGCTCGGCGGCGTGATCGCCTGGCAGGTGCAGCGGATCCAGTTCCTGACGCGCCGCTGGCTGGAGCGGTGAGGAGCCACGTCGGCACCCAAACGTAGGGCGGGCCGGAGCGCCACCGCGGCCCGATACGTTTCTTGAGCCGGCACAGCGGCGGCCCACCAATCCTCGCTCGGGAGCGCAGCGACACCGCGTAAGGTCCGACGCGGTTCAGACGGTGTCGCTGCGCTCCTGGGCGATGGCGGGCCTCCTTCGTCGGACCGCCCTACGTTTTGGCCTGCTCTGATTCGGCCTTACCCTTCCAGGATCGCCTCGACGCTGGCGGCGATCAGCCGGTAGCTCTCGCGCGTGTAGCCGCCGCTGGGCAGCATGACCACCGGCACACGGCGTCGCCGGAACTCGTCGATCACGAACAGGTCGCGCGTCCGAACGTCGTCGGCCGACAGATCGAGCCCACCGAGCGGATCGCCAGTGAACACGTCCGTGCCGGCGTTGTAGATGCCCAGGTCGATCGACCGTGATCGGCTGACATTGTCGAGGAACCCCGGCAACCGCGAGCGCAGCAGGGCCAGGTACTCGCCACCCGAGCAGCCCGTCGCAACCGGCACCGCGCAATCGATCCGGTCGCGAGCCGCCTG
>CAYYJM010000190.1:5514-12475 GCA_964471755.1 uncultured Alcaligenaceae bacterium | reverse complement strand
TGGAGACGCTGGCCACCTCGCACGACACGCAGAAGAAGGCCGTCTCGATCCAGTGTGTCGGCGAAGGTTCACGCCGGGTGAAGGTCGATTACGTCGTCGAGAATCCGATCTGGAAGACGAGCTATCGACTGGTTCTGGACAAGGTCGCTCCGGGTGCGGAGGCGACGAACAAGGCGCAACTCCAGGGCTGGGCGGTCGTCGAGAACAGCACCGATGAGGACTGGAAGGATGTCCGCATGGCCCTCATCTCGGGTCGGCCGATCAGTTTCCAGATGGATCTTTACTCGCCGCTCTTCGTCGATCGGCCGGTCGAGAAGCTCGATCTGTTCCAGTCGCTCCGGGCCGTCACCTACTCCGGGGCGTTGCATCGGGATAAGGACGCGCTCGCTTTGCAGGATCGTGAAGCCGGGGAGGGTAAGCCGGCCAACGAATCACAGATGCGCCGACAGGCGAATCGTGGCATGGCTCCCCCGGCTGCGGCACCTGCACCGGGCCTGGTGGGCGGCGGGGCTGGTTACGGTAGCAATTTCAAGCGGAATCTCGACGAGCGGATGAATCTCGGCAACAGCGTGCAGAGCGCGGCGTCGGCATCGAAGTTGGGCAACTTCTTCCAGTATCTGATCGAGAAGCCGGTCCAACTGCCTCGTCAGAAGTCGGCCCTGCTCCCGATCGTGTCGAAGGAAGTCGAGAGCAAGCGCGTCAGCATCTACAATGAGCGGACTCATGCCAAGTTCCCGCTGCTGGGTTTGCAGCTCAAGAACACCTCGGGGGCGCACCTGATGCAGGGGCCGATCACCGTCTTCGAGGGCTCCGTCTACGGCGGCGATGCCAAGATCAGCGACATTCAACCCAACGAGGAGCGACTCATCTCCTACGCCGTCGATCTCGGCACGGAGGTCGATGCAAAACCGTCCAGCGACAACGGCCGGATCACCAGCATCAAGGCGGTCAAGGGCGTCATCTACACGACGACGAAGATTCGCGAAACCAAAACGTATACCATCGCCAATCGCAACGATGTCGAGCGTGATCTGCTGATCGAGCATCCCGTTCGCAACGATTTCAAACTCGTCGATTCGGGCAAGCCAGCCGAGACGGCGGCGGACTTCTACCGCTTCGCCGTCAAGGTGCCCGCTGGCAAGACGGAGACGAAGGCCATCACCGAGGAGCGCACCTTCGGCAGCACTGCCAACATCACCAACACGGGCGACGATCAGATTCGTTTCTTCCTCAGTCAGCCGGTCACCTCCGGTGCGGTGAAGACGGCGCTGGAGAAGGCGATGAGCCTGCGCTGGGACACCGTCAAGACGACACGCGAGATTCAGGAGCAGCAGCGGCAACTCAAGGTCATCACGGACGATCAGGCCCGGCTGCGGCTGAACCTGCGTGAGATGCCGACGACGGCGGCGGCCTACAAGCGCTACCTGGAGAAGTTCGATCAGCAGGAGACCGAGATCGAGCAGTATCAGAAGACGATCAAGGACCTGCAAGGCGTCGAACACACCAAGCAGAAAGCTTTCGAGGACTTCATCGCCGCGCTGAACGTCCAGTAACGGATAGATCGCTCCGAGCAGGGCCGGGTGGTTTTCACCACCCGGCCCTGCTTTTTTGTAACGAAATCGATGCCTGAGACGTAATACTTGCAGTTCGTCCAGGGTATCGTTCGCCGCGGTGCGCATCCCATGAAGGTCTACACCATCGGATATGGAGGCCGACAGGCGTCGGACTTCCTCGCTCTGATCCGACCGCATCCCATCCGCACGGTCGTCGATGTGCGCTTGCGACCCGACCGGGCCAGCATGGGGCAGTGGTCGCGAGCCCGCACTCCTGACAAGGGCATCGAGAAGATCCTGGCCGAGGCCGGGCTGGAGTATCGTTCGCTGATCGAACTGGGGAACGTCTTTCTGGACTTCGATAGCTGGCACGAACAATATCGGCAGTTGCTCGACTCGGCGGGAGAACTCCTGATGGTCCGGTTGCTGGAGATTCCGGGGCCGATCTGCCTGCTGTGTGCCGAGAAGCGCGTGGCTGAGTGTCACCGCGGTATCATCGCGGACTATCTGGTCCGCGTCCACCAGGCCGAGGTGATTCACCTGGAATGAGCGCGGAGCGTGTCCGGTGTGCGAATCCGGCACAGACCTTGATTGAGTGAGCAGGCTCCGCACAGAGTCCGGTCGGCAGCGTGTGATTTTCTCGGCCAGGACGAATGGCACGCGGATTGCGTTCGGTTCTTGTCGAAAGGAGAGCCGGACCATGCACACGCTTACCAAACCACTCCACGACCTGACTGCGGGCGATCTGATGACCTCGGTGGTCGTGTCTCTGCCACGGCATCTCTCGCTGGCCAAGGCCGCCAACTTGCTGGCTCATGCCCAGGTGACCGGCGCGCCGGTGATCGACGAGGCCGGTGCCTGCATTGGCGTTATTTCCGGGTCCGATTTCATCCGCTGGGCCCGGCATCATCGTGTGGAAGATCTGGACGAACCGCAGGGCCTCTGCGTCTGCTCCGACTGGCAACTCGTCGAGACGGACGAGGAGGAAGCGCCGCACGACGTGGTCGGCCGATACATGACCCCCGATCCCATCATGGCTCATCAGGAGACGACCATCCAGGAGTTGGCCCGGATGATGCTTGCCGCGCACATTCACCGGATCATCATCGTCGATGAGGAGGACCGGCCGATTGGGATCGTGTCCAGCACGGACATCCTGGTGGCCGTTGCTGCCTATCCGGCGTGAAGCGGGTCGCCGATGGGCAGGCCGTCGCCAACCGAGTCGGGTAGGGCCGACTGGACCAGCGGTATGGCGATCGCCCCGGCCTGGCCGCAGGCGGTCGGCGGCCCTGTGGAGCAACCCGTCGATGGCGGCAAAGACCGGGGACTGAGGTCCGCGACCGATCATGGCTCGATGTTGACGGTGACCGCTGCCGCGTACTTCCGATCGACGCGTACAATCCGGTGATTCAGTGCATCGCCGACGTAGATGAACCGATCACTGGCTCCGGCCGTCACCGGCCAACCAAGCGGTATCGCCGGCTCCGCTTCCTTGCTCTGCGGTCCCTGACAGTCGAAATTGCCATAACCGCCGAAAGTCACGATCTCGTTATCCGCATTATCACGCAGGGATACCGTGAAGGTGAGCGCATTTGGAATGTACAGCCGACCGAAGCCGTCCACGTCGAATCGTGGCTTCGTACATGCACAAGCCCCCACCGCGTTCCAGCGACTGATCGGACCGCAACCCGAATACCTGGCCACGGAACCAACTACCGCTTTCACCTCGGAACCTGTTGTTTTCACCTCGCCTCCCGTCGGCGGAAACTTGTAGATGGTGCCGATCGATTCGCGATATCCGCCCAACTTCTCAAAACCCGTCGGTGTCGGATAATCCTTCGGCACTCCCTGTTGCAACAGATAGATGTTGCCACCGTTATCGACCCGGACACTGCCGCCGTAACCAACAGCTCCGGTGATCGCTGCGGGCACCTCGGTGCGGCCCAGTTCGAGGGCGCTCCGCTGCTTGCGCGGATAATCCACCAACTCGCCCTTCTCATCGTATACGCGAACGTGACAGTCATTGCTGCCAAAGGTCGCATGGACTCGACCCTGGAGGTCCACGTCCAGACCGCAGACGACCTGCCCACGTCCCGCTCGACCCGACAGAAAGCCAAAGACGTGCTTGCCCGTCGCTTCGAGCGGCCGGGGACTGCCGTCCCGACCGAAGCGGGCGATCGGACCATCGTAACGGCCTGTCCCCCAGGCATAGATGTCGCCGCCCGGACCAATGGCCACGTCCACCGCCTTGAACGGCAGCGTCTCTCCCTTACCCGTCTCGCCGTGAAAACGCCGTACGATCGAGCCACTTCCGGTCACGTACACCAGTTCCGTCTCGCGATCCACATCCATGTAGGCGACGAAACCGATGGCTTCCGGATCACGATTGAGGAAGCGATCGCCCGTCACGATCAGTTCCTTGCCGCGATCCTCGATGCGCAGGAGTTGACTGACCGTTGGGGAGTCGGCCTTCCGATCCCGCGGCGCGTTGCCGGCCAGCCACAGGATGGGCAGTTTGCCCGATTCATCGAGCGTCGCACCGCCACCGATGGTTCCCTTCAGAGGCATTTCCGCGACCACCCGGGCGGCCTTGCCGCGGCCGGTGATCTTACTCAGAACGCCAGGCGGCACCTCGCCCCGCGAGACCTTGCGGGAAATCACATACAGATCGCCTGTCTTGCGAGAAACAAACACCCGATCGGGCCAGGACACCGGGGTGACACTCAATTGTTTTCCTTGCGGGCTGATCTCGACCACCTGTTGGTTGACCAGGTCGCAAACCAACACATTTCCGGTGGCGTCCACATCGAGTCCGGCCGACGCGGTTTTCTTGTCCCAGGCGCTCGGCATCCAGTATTTTGTCTTCTCCCAGTCGGGGAGCGTCAGGTCGAAGAACTTCTCCGGAACGGCGCTCTCCTGCGTCAGATCCTGGCGATAGATCCGGCCCTGCGGCCAGTTGGGATCGATGTCGCCGGGCTTCTTGCCATCGTAGGCGGTGCCGGCCACGTTGGCGTAATAGGCGTACCGGCCATCGGGCGAGAACGCCGTCTGGATGTCGAGCCAGTGCGGACATTTCAGCTTGGCCTCGGCCGGCCAACTCGTCACGGTCTGGAGTTGATTGCTGCCATCGACAGCCAGAAAGTTCAGCTGCCGCGTCTCACTGCGGACGAAGGCTATCCGGCCCTTGTACAGGCGCGGCACGATCTCATTGCCCAGGACGGCAAAGACCGGGTAGAGGCTGGTGTGCAACGCCGGCACGAAACGATCGGGCACGTCCAGAAGACGGAAACCACTGGCCCGATCCGGCCGGGTGGACGGCGGGTAGGGCAGAACCGTCTTCAGGTAGTTGCCCTCGCGATCGAATTTGCGCAGGTGCCAGGGCCACATGCCGGAATTGCCGTGGCTCCCCACGGCCGACATCATCAGCACGTAGAGATTGCCCTCGTTGTCGGTGACCAGGCCATTGACCGGCGCACGGTACGGCATCGCGACGACGTTGCCAGTGTAAGGACTGTCGCCGATCAGCCGGCCAAACTGCACGCTGGTCCCTGCTCGAACGCGAAACCGAAACGGCCCGCTCTGAGCCGGCTTCCCCCGGTCATCCTTGCCGTCCCAGAGGAGTCGCTGCGCCAGACCCTGTTGCAGCGGTGGCGGCGGCGGATTCTTGCCGCCGAGGACCCCGGCCGCGAGGTGCCGAACGATGCGGTCCTTGCCATCCAGCACCGCGATCTCGACATCGGTGCCGGCCTGCAGGGTGAACCTCAACTCCGTCTGCTCGCCCTTTCGCGAAGCCTGCGGCGCGGCCTCGAAAACCTCGCCGACAGCGAAACAGGGCACGCCCAGACAGAGCAGAACGGGGAGTGATCGAAGCAGCATCACGACTGTCTCCTTGCGGGATCTGGTTCAGTCTGATCGGGACTCCGTACTCGTTGAGTTCGCCAGCACCGGGGAACAAGCACTCCCCCGGCTTTCGCCGGGGGCTCGCCTCAGATGACTCCCCCGGCTTTCGCCGGGGGCTCGCCTCAGATGACTCCCCCGGCTTTCGCCGGGGGCTCGCCGGAACAATCCTGCTACCCCATCCGCTTCTTCAACTCTGCATCGACCGCGTCGAGATACTGATCGGTCGTCAGGTACGGCGTCGAATCACCGATGAGACTGGCCAGATCCTTCGTCATCTGACCCGCCTCGACCTGGTCGGTACAAACCTTCTCGACAGTCTCGGCGAAGCGGGTGACTTCCGGCGTGCCGTCCATCTTGCCGCGGTAGTACAGGCCGCGCGTCCAGGCGTAGATCGACGCGATCGGATTGGTCGAAGTCGGCCGACCCTTCTGGTGTTCGCGGTAGTGTCGCGTCACGGTGCCGTGTGCGGCCTCGGCCTCGACCGTCCGGCCGTCCGGGCTCATCAGCACGCTGGTCATCAGACCGAGCGAGCCGTAGCCCTGAGCGACGGTGTCGGATTGAACGTCGCCGTCGTAGTTCTTGCAGGCCCACAGATAGCCGCCGGTCCACTTCAGGTTGGCGGCGACCATGTCATCGATCAGACGATGTTCGTAGGTCAGCTTCTTCGCGTCGAAGGCGGCCTTGAACTCGGCGTCGAAGACCTCCTGGAAGAGGTTCTTGAACCGGCCATCGTAGACCTTGAGGATCGTGTTCTTGGTCGAGAGATAGACCGGATAATCGCGACCGAGGGCGTAGTTGAAGCAGGCCCGGGCGAAGCCACGGATCGACTCGTCGAGGTTGTACATGGCCAGCGTGACGCCGCCACCGGGTGCCTGGAAGACCTCTTTCTCGATCGCCGGGCCGCCATCGGCCGGCGTGAACCGGAGCGTCACCTTGCCCGGCCGATCGAAGAGAATCTCGCTCGCCTTGTACTGGTCACCGAACCCATGTCGGGCGACGACCACCGGCCTGTCCCAGTGCTTGACCAGACGCGGCACGTTCTTGCAGACGATCGGCTCACGGAAGATGGTGCCGTTGAGGATGTTGCGAATCGAACCGTTCGGCGACGGGTACATCCGCTTGAGGTTGAACTCCTTGACGCGCGCCTCGTCGGGAGTGATCGTCGCGCACTTTACGGCGACGCCGTATTTCTTCGTCGCCTCGGCCGAATCGAAAGTGATCTTGTCATCGGTCGCGTCGCGGCTCTCGATGCCGAGGTCGTAGTATTTCAGGTCGATATCGAGGTAGGGGAGGATGAGCTTCTCACGGATCTTCTGCCAGATGATCCGTGTCATCTCGTCGCCATCCATCTCGACGACAGGGTTCTTCACCTTGATCTTGGCCATGAACACAGGCTCCGGGGAAACAGAGGCGGGAGAATCCTGTCTTGATAGCCGGTCGAGCGGAGGACGGACACCCTGCGGCGCGTCGTTTCTGTTAGCCGGACGCGCCAGCGACGGATCGCCGTA
>CAYYJM010000190.1:0-5414 GCA_964471755.1 uncultured Alcaligenaceae bacterium | reverse complement strand
TCCCTCGCTGGCGCGTCGTGCGAACGGGATCGCCGTATCCCTCGCTGGCGCGTCGTGCGAACGGGATCGCCGTATCCCTCGCTGGCGCGTCGGGCTAACAGAAGACGACAACCCCGTTATCGTACCCGTGCCAGCATCTCGCGCAGACGCGGATCGGGCCGGAGGGTTTGCCACTCGCCCTCGCGCTGGATCCGGCCCCAGTCGCGGAAGCCGGCACCGGCGGCCGACCGCAGGGCCGATTCCAGCTCCCGCCAGAGGGTCTGTTCCTGCCCGGCCGACAGGCCCGGTTCCGCCAGCAACCGGGCGATCTCCTTGCCGCTGTGGTAGAGCTGTCCGCCGTCGCCCGGCCAGAGCGCCTGCCGCTGGCGGATGACCTCCAGCGACGCCATCGGCCGATGTTGCTTCCAGTGGATCTCTGCCGCCAGGAAGTGGTGGACGTTGAGCAACTGGCGGAACGGGGCGTGGCCCGGAGCCCGCTCCAGGCCCAGCCGGGAATGCTCCGCCGCCGCCTCGACCAGACGGAGAGCCTCGTCCGGATCGCCGGTGACGTTGCGGTTATAGGCCAGGTTGTTGAGTATCCGGGCGAGGTGGTAGTGAGCGTCCACGTTGTGGCCGTCCCGGGCGACGAGCCACTCCAGGGCGACCCGGCCGCGCTCGTAGGCGTCGCGCTCCTGCGGACGCTGATCGAGCGCCCCATACATCGAGGCGAGGCCGAACAGATACAGGCCCACTTCACGCCGGTAACGCGGCTCGTCGGGAGCGGCCTGGATCACCCGGTCGAGCAGATCGATCGCCTGGCGATACCTGGCGATCGCCGCCGGCTTGTCTCCCGCCTGGGAGAGCGTGAAGCCGACCTGCCGGACGGTGGCGGCGAGATCGGCCTGGTAGCGCGGCACGGTCGGGTTGCGCTCGACGAGGGCCTGTCGCAGCGTCAGCGCCCGTGCGAAGCCGGCCCGCGACTTCGCCGGTTCCCGGGCATCACGCTGGATGACGGCCTGATCGTGCAGACAGGCCGCCAGGTCGGCCTGCCGATGCGGATTGCCCGGCTGGGCGACCAGCAGCCCCTCGCGCAGCTCGCTCGCCTCGTCATAGGCCGCCAGGGCGTCGGTCAGTCCGCCGGGATCATGACTGCGCAGGCCGCCGAGATTGTCCAGGGCGAAGGCCAGGTCGCGCCGAACCGACTCACGTTCGGGCCGCTCCTCACGCAGGACTCGGAGTATCTCACACGCCTGCTCGTAGCAGCGGCGGGCCTGGGCGTGGTCGCCGCGCCGCTCCCACGCGGCTCCCAGGTTGGCCAGGGCGTGCCCCTTGCCGGCCCGCAGATCGACGTCGTCGGGATGGATCTTCAGGAACTCCTCGGTCAGGGCCAGGGCCTGCTCCAGATGCGCGCGCACCTGCTGGATGTTCGGCTGGAGCGTGGCGAGGTTGGTCGTCATGGCGACCAGGCGGCGCATCCAGCGAACGTCCCTGGGCTGTTCCTGGTGCAGCTGCGCGAACACGGCGTGGGCCTTCTGCCAGGCCGTCAGCGCCTTCGGCCGCTCACCGAGCGCCAGGTGCAGCCGGCCGATCAGGTTGTGAGTCGCGCCGAGGTCCTCACGCAACTTCGGGTCGTCGGCGTGCCGCTGGAGGAAGCGATCGTAGTAGCCCAGGGCGCGTTCGAGCAGGTCGCGCATCGCCGGCTGCAGGCCGTCCACGTCCTCCGCCTCCTCGGCGAAGCGAAGCGGCCGGCGTGACGTGCATGGCGCTTCCTCATCCCGATCCGGAGGGCATCAGCTCGCGAAGACGTTTCAGCCCACGCCGCAGCAGCCCGGCGACCGACGCCTCGGTGCGGTTCATCCGCGTGGCGATCTCGGCGACGGACCCCTGATGCAGGTGGTGCAGCTCGATGGCCACGCGCTGATCCTCGGGAAGCTGGGCCAGGGCCGAGGCCAGGAGCAGCACCTGTTCCTGCCGCTGGGCCGCCTCGCTGGGGCTGCTCTGATCGGCCGCCAGCCAGGCTTCCAGGCGGGCCGATGACTGCTCCAGGTCCTGTTCCAGCGAGCGCTGCCAGTCCTGCTCCCGGCCGTACTTGCGAGCGGCGTCGATGAGCGTGTTGACCAGGATGCGGCGCAGCCAGCCGGCCAGCTCGGCGGAGTTCTCGCCGCGAAACTGCTCCAGGTTCTGCTGGGCCTTGACGAGCGTCTGCTGGACCACGTCGGACGGGTCGAGCTTGGCACGCAGGCCCGGTTCGAGTTGGGCTCGTGCCAGGAGCAGCAGGTAATCGCGGTAGGCCGCCAGTCGCTGTGGCGGTTCCGCGATCTGGTCCGCCATCGCCCACCTCTTCTCATCAGACGCGAGTCGTGCCAGGGACGACCGCGTGGGTCGGGATTTTCACTGCCGGATTATCCCAGGAAAGGCGAGGCAGGTCCAGCACTTCGCAGCGTCTCCCGGGCGAGCGTGGGGCGTCAGCCCCATGATCTGCTCTTCGCGGCGTGCCAGACTCATGGGGCTGACGCCCCACGCTCGCCTTCAGACGACGCCAGCTCCCGCAGCCGGCGCGAGTTCCGCCAGCCGAGCAGGAACGCCGCCAGCGCCAGGAGAAACGCCAGACCCGAGACGAGATCGCGGAGAAACTCCCGCAACGGCTGTCCTCGCGTCGTCTCGATCACGGTGCCGGCCGCCTGCGGCGCGAGCTTCGCGGCGGGAAGATCCAGCCGGGTACGGTGACCACTGGCGGTCAGCGTGACCGCGAGATCCTCGACCTTCTCATAGGTGAACGTCGCCTTGCCCTCGGCGTCGCATTTGCCCGTTGTCAGGGTCGAGCCGTCCGCACGCTGGACGACATAGGTCGCCGCACGCGGCGTCTCACCCGTCTCGTACCAGCACTCCAGGACGATCGTTCGCGTGCTGGTGTCGATGCTGGCCTGGGCCTCGAAACCATGAGCGCGAACCGGAAGCGGCAGCAGCAGCAGGACCATCAACGCCACGCCTTCACGCGTTCCGATCGCCATCGATGGAGGCGTCGGCGTCGGAGTCGGCTCCTCCTCGACCGACGGCGGCAGGCCGAGCAGGTCGGGCTGCACTCGCGCCAGAAAGCGAACCGTGAAGCCGAGGACGACGCCCTCGACCACGGCCAGCGGCAGATGGAGCAGCACGGTCAGGAATACCAGCGCGTGCCAGTCGCCCACACCACCCAGGAGCAGCACCAGACCGTTGAGGGCCACGGTGAGCAGGACGGCGACCTCGCCGACGAGCAGTCCCAGGGCGAAGTCCGGCCCGGCCTCAGTTCGCCGTTCGATCGCCACGGCCAGCAGACCCAGCGCCGCCACGCCCAGCAGCATCCACGGCGACCCGGCGATGGCCAGGGCCGAGGCGGTTTCCAGATGCTCCGTCTCGGTCCACGGATTGGTCGCCAGCAGGCTGCCGGCGAACACAGCACTGAGACCGAACAGCACGACGCTGCCGAAGATGAGCGCTCCGCGAAACGTCCCCGTTCGCCGACCCGGCAGCCGACGCAGGCCCGCGAACAGCAGCCAGGCGAGCAGGGCCGGCACGGTCATGACGACCGAGTTGACGCCGATCATCGTCAGGCCGCCGTGACTGAACAGGATCGTTTGCAGGAGCAGGCCGAGCGGAATGGCCAGGGCCGCGTGCCGACCCAGTACCACGCCGATCAGGCCGGCGAGCAGCAGATGCGTTCGCGGCCCGCCCGGCACCGGGACATGGATCAACGACACGACGAAGAAGACCGCCGCCAGCAGGGCGACGCGCGGCACGTCCTCATCGCGCAGTCGCCAGGCCCCGAGCAGGACGAGCAGAGCGGCGACGACCCAGCCGCCCAGCCACCAGGCCGGCGTCAACAGGCCGTCGGAAAGATGCACCGCGAACAGGCCCATCGGTCGCTCTCGGAGAGTGCGGATGCCCTGGGAATCGACCGTCTCGCGTGGTACGCTTCAGAGAGAGCGGTCGCGAGTCGGCCCTTCCTCATATTACGAACGGGCCGATCGTCGTACCAGTCCGGGCGCGGAGGAACGATGCGATACCGTCCCCTTATCGGCATGGTGTGTGGGCTCGCCACGCTGACCGGCCTGGCGCTGGCCGAGGGCGATCCGTCTCCGCGAGTGGAATTGACCCCGAGCAACCCCTGGCCGGCCGGCGTCGCCACGCGGATCGAGGGGCACACGCAGCGGGTCATGCACGTCGCCGTCTCGCCGGATGGCCGGATCATCGCCACGGCCGCCCAGGACGGCACGGCCCGGCTGTGGGACCGGGGCACCGGCCGCGAAATCCTCGCGTTCAAGGGACACTCCGGCCTGGTCCGCCGCATCCACTGGACCGCCGACGGCTCCAAACTCCTCACCGCCAGCCATGACAGCACGGTGCGTCTGTGGGACAGCAAGACCGGTAACGAGATCCTCTGCCTGAGGGGACACCAGGGCGATTGCAACTGCTGTGCCCTGTCGCCCGACGAGACGCGCGCCCTGTCCGGCGGCGACGACGACCTCGCCCGGTTGTGGGACCTGGCCACCGGCAAGGAGATCGCCGCTTACCGGCACCACACCGCACGCATTTACGAGGTCGCCTTCCTGCCCGATGGCAAGCACTTTCTCACCGGCAGTGCCGACGAGACGATCGCGCTCTGGCACGTCGATCGGCCTCAGCCGATTCGCGTCTATCGGGGCCACGCTGCGGGCGTGACCTGCGTCGCTCCGTCGCGGGATGGCAAACGGTTTCTCTCGGGCGGCTGGGACAAGACGGTTCGTCTCTGGGATCTGGAGACGGGCGAGCAACTGCGGATCTACGGCGGCTTCACCGATAGCGTCTGGGGCGTCGGCTGGTCGCCCGATGGTCGGCTCCTGGTCGGCGGCGCGCAGGACAGCACGGTTCGCATCTTCGAGGCGGTCAGCGTGCGCTGCCTGCACACGATCAAGACGCATGGTTCGATGGTCTGGACCGCCCGGTTCGCGCCGGAGGGGCGGCAGATACTTTCCGGCGGCGATGACTGCTGCCTGCATTTATGGACGCTCCCACGCTGAGGTCGCTGTCATGTCACAGAGAACGCCGATCAGTCTGCGAGTCTGCCCCGAACACGACCTGCTCGTCTTTCGCTTCCACCCGGGCAACCGCAGGCGGATGTCCGAGGAGGAACTACAGGGTCCAGACCCTTCCGCCGTGGTGGCCCTGTGCGGCGTCTCGTACGCGCTGTTCGACCTGACCGAACTGGAGTACATCAACGGCTCTCTGGTGATGGTGATTTTTCGTGTACTGCGGGTCGTCTGCGGCGAACGGCGTGGGGCCGTACTCGTCGCCAACCTGAAACCGATCATCCTGGAATATTTCACCATCACTCAGCTTGGCCGTATCCTGGTCGTCTGCAAGGATGAGGCCGAAGCCCTGACCCAGATCGAAGCCTTTCGCTCGGGCTCGAAAGTGCC
>CAYYJM010000189.1:0-12535 GCA_964471755.1 uncultured Alcaligenaceae bacterium | reverse complement strand
GCCGCGCAACCGTTCGCCGATCAGGTAGGTAGCCTCGCTCCAGCAGTCTATTCGGCCTACCTGGGCCGTTCCTCATCTTCCCGAGGTGACCATGACGGCGCGTGTCGGCCATTGTGCCCGATTCCCCCTCGCTGGCTGGGTTTGCGTCGCCGCTCTGCTCGGGGGGCCGCAAGCGGCCAGAGCCGAGGTCGATGGTGGCGAGGTTCCGCCTCCCAAGCCGGCCACGCCGTACCAGATTCGACTCGGACCGCGCCAGGGCGAGGCGACGCCGCAGATGGCGAACCACAGCCAGACTGGCGGCGGCTACATCGATGTGAGTCAGCCCGCGCCGAACGTGGTTGTCTTCACTCTGCGTGGTGCTGCCGTCGCTGGCGGCAACTTCAAGCCCGGAGTTGCCGCCCTGGCCTTCGCCCTGCAACAGGAATTCGCCATTGTACCCACTCGGCCCTGCCAGCGGCCGCCGCGACTCGGCATGGCCGGCCGCCTGGTCGGCACCCTCGACTCCAGCGAGCATTGCCTCGGCAGTGGCAGTGCCGACCACGCTCCCGCCTGCGCCTCCGTCGTCGTTCCGGATGGCCCCATCGTCGACTTCAGCATCCCGTCGCAGGGCGTCGCGGCCGGCGAAAAGGTCTTCCTCAACAAGCGGGCCGGCCCGGTCGAGGCGATCATCGTGCCGGGGAAGTACAGCTTCCGCCAGTCGTTCCAGATCGCCGCCGCCCAGTCGAAGAACTTCTGCCACAAGGCATCTGTCGCGGACTTCGACCCGGCCCCGAAGCTCGACCCGGAATGGCAAGAAGCCCTCAAGGCATTCCGAGCCGTTCCACGCCAGGACTTCGGCTACCGCGTCGTCCTCTGGGTCATCGAAGATCCGCAGGTTCCACCGCCGCCGGCCTCGGCGAAACCCGCTCCGAAGGAGTCGAAGGAGTCGAAGGAGTCGAAGGGGAAGTGATCCGGATCATCGCAACCGGCATAATCGGAGTAATCGTCAAAAGCGTTCAAGTCTCTCCTCCTCCGGGCCGATACTGAACGCAGTTACGGGGGAAACCGAACTGCGCCCGGGGGAGGAAAACGACCATGCGCCGCTGGCTCGGCCCGGCACTGGCCGTCTATTTCGTTTCGGTAGGGCTTGCCCGGGCCCAGTCTCCAGCATCTCCTCCGGAGTTGCTCGGCCCACCACGGTCGGTACCGACCGCTACGCCCACGGTGCCGGCCAAAGCCCCTGCCGAACTGCTTGGCCATCCACAACCGGACCCCGGTTTGATCCCTCCCGCTGCCAGCGCTGCACTGGGACTGTCCGAACCTGCGAGTCCGTTACCTGCTCCCTGTCTCGGACCGGCCGATGGGGCTTCTCCCGGAGCCATCCCGGATCCGGTTCTGCTCCTGGAATCGGACACGGCCGAACCATCCACCGAGGGTGGCTTTCTCGAATCGGTGAGCCGGAAATGGTTCGAGAAACTGTCCATCCGCGGCTACACTCAGGTCCGCTTCGGCCGAACCATCCAGCAAGACCCGAACGGAGCCGACCCAAGCATGTTCGGCGACCGTTCGATCAACGGCCGAACCGAGAACTTCTTCATTCGCCGGGCTCGTATCCGGATGGCCGGGGATGTCAGCGATCACGTATTCGTCAACTTCCAGACGGACTTCGCCAACACTCCGACTGGGAGTTCGAGTACTCTCTACGGCCAGATTCGCGATGTGTATGCCGACATCTACGTCGATCTGGACAAGGTCAATCGATTCCGGATCGGCCAGTCGAAGATCCCGTGGGGGTTCGAGGAGATGCAGTCGAGCGGTCTCCGCGTACCGATCGACCGCAGCGACGCGATCGACTCGGGCAGCAATCCCATTCAGCGCGACCTCGGCCTGTTCTACTACTGGACCCCGGTGGACAAGCAACGACTGCTCCGCTGGTTGGTCGATTCGGGCCTGAAGGGGACCGGCAACTACGGCATCGTCGCTCTCGGTTTCTACAACGGACAGGGTGGTTCACGACCCGAGCGCAATCTGAATCTGCACACACTCGCCCGTGTCACCTGGCCGTTTCAGTTGCCCGGCGGTCAGGCCGTCGAGATGAGCATTCAGGGATACACCGGCCAGATTGTCGTCTCTGGCGATGAGATTCGACCGCTGGGGCAAGGCGAGGCGCAGGTGCCGCTCGGCACCGGCGGATCGACTGGACTGCTGGAACAGCGACTGGCCGGGACGTTCGTCTGGTATCCGCAGCCGTTCGGTTTGCAGATGGAATACAACATCGGCCGGGGGCCCGGTCTGAACGACGCCCAGACGGCGGTCATGGTCCGGCCGTTGCACGGTGGCTATGTGATGGGCATGTTCAAGATGGACACGACAGACCTCGGCACGTTCATCCCGTACGCCCGGTATCAGCACTACCTCGGCGGCTACCGATCCGTTGCCAACGCTCCGTACGGAACACACAACGAGTTCGATCTCGGCTGCGAATGGCAGATCTGGAAGTCGTTGGAGGTCGTCGTGGAGTATGCCCTCGTCGATGGTGTGAACCTCAGCGCGATCAATGAACCCGACGTGGCGTCCTATCGCAACTTCCGTGGCCAGGTACTGCGCTGTCAGGTGCAGTTCAACTACTGAACGAGAGACGCCGACAGGTGGACCTTCCAGCAATCGGAGAGCGAGAATCTGTGACCCTGCTCGTTCTGACGCGTCGTCTGGTCCTGCTTGTTGCGCTGATGTTCTGGCAAGGCGGGTTCCTGTTCTACGCGGGAGTCGTTGTTCCGGTCGGAGCTGAGGTGCTTGGTTCGCATGCTGCTCAGGGTTGGATCAAGCGCGTCGTGACGAACTACCTCAACGTTGGCGGCGTCCTCGCTCTGGCTCTGTGGATGTGGGATCTTACCGCCAGTCGTGTTGGCCGAATCGGTTGGATACTCTGGGCTCTGCTCGCGATTCAACAGGCGGGCCTGCTCGGACTCCACGTTGCATTGGACGGCCTGCTCGATCCGGTGATGCAGCACATTCGTGAGCGCCCGACGTTCTATTCCCTGCATCGCTGGTATTTGATTCTCTCCGGCCTGCAATGGCTGCTGGCCCTGGCGCTGACCCTACTGACGCTGGTCGCCTGGCATCGCGCAGGCACCAGTCAGTCAGGCCAGGCCAGGGACTGACGTTCTCGCCAGCGCAGTCGGAACGGTCCTTACGCTGCCTTGCTGGCGGAACTGTCGTCGCACAACTGACGATACACGGTCAGCGTCTCGGCGGCACAGCGTTCCCAGGAGTAGCGGGCGGCCGTCGTGGTCGCACCGTGACGCAACTGCCGCCACCAGTCCTCATCCGAACAGACGCGGAGGAGGGCATCGCGCCAGCCATCGCGATCACTGGGATCGATGAGATGAGCCTGCTCACCGACTGTCTCGGCCACCGCCCCTGCCGTGGAAGCAAGGACCGCTCCGCCACAGGCCAGCATCTCGATCGTCGGGATACCGAACCCCTCGTAAAAGGTCGGGAAGACCAGCGCCCGGGCCCCGTTATACAACGCCGCCAGGTGGTCCTCCCTGGCGTATCCCAGGTAGCGAATGTTTCGCGCTTTTCCTTCCGTGGTCAGGAGATGGTGCAACTCGTCGGAGTTCCACCCCCGGCCACCGACCAGGACGAGTGGATGCCGTTCGCGAATCGCGCCTGGCAAGGCACTGTACACCTCGATGAGCATGCGCAGGTTCTTCCGCGGTTCCATCGTACCGACGTGAAGCAGATAACCCCGGTCGAGACCCAGGCGCTGGAGAACCGGAGCGATTTGCCGGTCACTCAACGGCCGCAAACCCGGTCGTATGCCCATGTAGGTGACCGACACCCGATTGGGATCCCAGCCCAGATGCCGAATGATCTGTTGCCGCCCGAATTCCGAGATGGCGATCAAATGCCGACAGCGTTTGAGCCCTTCGGCAAACATCCGGGTAAAGTCGTCAATTCGCTTCGGCGGATGCCACTCCGGGTGCTGTAACACGGAGAGATCGTGAACCGAGGTGACCGTGGGAATGTTGCTTTCCAGAGGAAGATAGTTGGGTTCGTGGTAGAGTTGATAGGTCTCGTCTCGGTTTTCCAGTGGGTTGAGCAGCAATGCGCGAGCGACCTTCCGAACGACGGAAATTGCCTTGCCGCGCAGTTTGGCTTTCCAGAAAGCGACAAACCCGGAACGGACTCGATCGGCCTCGTATCGACGGGATTGATCGTTCAGGAGATGACGGCCCAATCGCCCGAGCCAGTTTCCGGGATAGCAATCCAGTCGGAAGTCTGGAGACGGTTGGAGGCAGCGGATCAATTCGCTGGTGTAATGCCCGATCCCGGAGCGCTCGCCCTTGACGGAGAGCGCGTTGATGAGGACGCGCAAGGTTCCCTCCTTAAATCCCCAGTCGTGGTGAGACGTTCAACCCCGATAAAGACCTGGGTTATATCGGGAAGCTTTCCGGTCGGTCAACAGGAGAATCCGGCCGGCCGGATGTTGATTCGCCTTGACCGGGTGACTGCCCCTCCTTATATCTGCTCCCGCCTTCAACGAATTGAAAGGACGCGGCATGGACGACGCACTGCAATTTCGGCAACTCGGTTCGGGCGATGCTCCGGCGCTGGCAGTCTTCTTTGCCACGTTGACCGCCGACGGGGACGATCGCTATTTTCATCCGCATCGATTCAACGACGAAGAGGCCCGGATGATCGCAAGGTATCCAGGCCGTGATCTGTACTGTGGTGCCCTGGCCGGAAGTCATTTGCTGGCCTACGGTTTGCTGCGCGGCTGGGATGCCGGTTTCAACGTACCCAGCCTGGGCATCGCAGTCGGACGCGAGGCGCGCGGAACCGGTCTGGCCCGTGCGTTCATGCTCTACCTCCACGCTGCGGCTCGCCACCGGGGGGTTCCCCGAATTCGGCTCAAGGTCTATCCGGACAATCTGCCAGCGCGGCGACTGTACGAGTCGCTTGGCTACACCTTTGCCGAAACCACCTCGGACGGCCAGTTCGTCGGAGTGCTGACGTTCGCCCCCGACGTCAAGGCCGCTTGATTTTCTGGACCCGGCGTGCGTATGATGCCGCCCTCGATGGCTACCCTGCGGACAGGATGTCCTGGGAGAGATGATGAGCAAGCCGAACATTCCCGTTGCCAGCGTTGATCTGCGCGGTAACGAGGAGGACTACGCGCTACAGGCGATCCGGAGTACCTGGATCTCATCGACTGGTGCGTTTCTGTCCCGTTTCGAGCAGGAGTTCGCCGGGTGCTGTGAGATTCCCCATGCCCTCGCCGTCGCCAATGGAACAGTCGCGCTGCATCTGGTACTGGCCGCGTTGAACATTGGACCGGGCGACGAGGTCATCGTTCCCTCGCTCACCTATATTGCCACCGGGAACGCGCCCCGCTACGTCGGCGCGGAGCCGGTCTTCGTGGACGTCGATCCACAGACGTGGACCCTGTGCCCCCGGGCGGTCGAACAGGCGATCACGTCGCGGACACGCGCCATCATTCCGGTCCACCTGATGGGCCATCCCGCCGACATGGACGCGCTGAACCGCCTGGCGGCGATCCACGGCCTGTGGGTGATCGAGGACGCCGCCGAGGCCCTGTTCGCTCGCTACAAGGGTCGGCCCGTGGGGAGCCTCGGTCACGCGGCGACCTTCAGCTTCTTCGGCAACAAGCTGCTCACTTGCGGCGAGGGCGGCGCAGTGACCACCACCGACGATCGCCTTGCCGCCCGGCTGCGCATCCTGCGCGGTCAGGGGATGGACCCGGACCGACGCTACTATTTTCCGGTCACCGGCTTCAACTTCCGCCTGACCAACGTCGCGGCGGCCATCCTCTGTGCGCAGATGGAACGCCGGGAGGCCATTCTCGCCCGACGCCGGGAAATCTATGCCCTCTACGACGAACTGCTCACCGGCTTGCCGGGCGTGCGCCTCCAGCCACGGGCTCCCTGGGCGGAGTTATCGCCGTGGATGTATAGCGCCGTGATCGACGAGAAGGAAGCGGGCTGTAGCCGAGATCAGGTGATGGCAGCCCTGGCGGCCGACGGGATCGAATCGCGCCCGATGTTCATTCCACTGCATACCTTGCCCCCATTCCGGGAAGAATCGCGTCGCCGTGGAGAGGTTCTTCCGGTGACCGACGGGCTCAGTATGCGCGCGCTCATGCTGCCGACTTACAACACGTTGACACAGGCCGACCAGGTTCGCATCGTCGCGGGGATCTCGTCCGCCCTCCGACCCGCCGGTCAGGTTCGCTCCAGAGCCGCCTGAGCGCGTCGGGCTCTCGCAGAGAAGGGAAACTGAGCATGACCGAGTCCCGTTCGACCCTGACGCACTGGCAGCGGCGTATCGAGGACGCCGCCGCCTGGAGAGATCCTTACCGCGACAAGGACGCGGACGGGGCCGATGCGGTGATCGAGACAGGTCCGGGTTGCTCGGTCACTCCCCTTGCGGCCTGGAAGGGGCCGGGCCAGCCTGGCCCTTCGCTGTGGCAGATTCTCCGCCTGCGAGCGCGGCTGAAAGGTTTCCTGCTGCGACTCCCGTGGATTGGACCCTTGATTGTGAAGTGCTGTGTCCGGCTTCTCGCCTGGCTGCGTGCGGCGCGTACCCTGTTCTTCCACGGATGACCCCCTGCCATGCTGCGAATCGTCATTGCGACGGCCTACGTGCCCTTTCGCCCCGCACGCGAACAGTCGCTGGCGGCCTGCCTGGAAGGGCAATTCCGGTCGATGGGCCATCAGGCCGATCGTGTGGTGCTGCCCTTCCGAGAGGGAGATGGCGAAGCCGACCAACTGCTCGCCTTCCGTCTCCTGGATCTGGAGGAAGCCGCCGGAACCCCCATTGATCGGTTGATCACTCTCCGTGGTCCGGCCGGGGTGCTGCGGCATTCACGCAAGGTAAGCTGGCTGGTCGAGACCTACCCGGCTCTGGCCGAAGCTGACACCCTCCTGTCAGAGGCCGCGACCGACCTGTATTCTCGCCCTGCCGAACACCGACACCTGGCGGAACTGGTTGGTTTACGGGAGGCTCATCAGGTGGTGCCAGCCAGTCCCGCGACCGCGCACTGGCTGCACAGCGTCTACCGAATCGCCATCGCTCCCGCACTCCACCCACCGCCCATCACCGCCGAGCCGAACCCCTCTCCGCCAGGGCAGGGAGGCTTTCTCGTCCTGAGTTCGTCCGCATCGTTCGATCGAAATCTGCTCGTTCTGGAAGCGCTCCGCTTCGCCCATTCCGTCCGGCTGGTCTTTCGGATGGCAGCGAGCAGTTCGGCGATCCAGCCGTTGCGTCAGCGGGCCGAGCAGTGGGGCGTGGCCGAGCGTGTTCGCTTTGCCGAGGGAAATCTTGCGGAGCAGCTTCGCGACTGTTCCGGAGTGGTGTCGTGTGGCAGAAAACAGTGGGCTCCGGAGGAGGGCGTGCTGGAGGCCTTTCAGGCTCGTCGGCCGGTCGTCGCCACCGTGGATTCGGCCGCCACAGCTCATCTGATCCAGAGCGGGGCCAATGGGGTACTCCTGCAACCCGACCCGCGCTTGCTGGCCACTCAGCTGGACCGACTGCGCCGGATCCCCTCGTTCGCGCGGGACCTGGCCGAGGGTGGGTATCAGACTCTGAAACGTCTGCGAATTTCCTGGGAGACGGTCGCGGAGGGGTTGCTCAAATGAAAATTGCGATCGTCAACGTGCAGGCTCCCTTCATCTGGGGCGGTGCGGAGTATCTGGCGGAGAGCCTCTTCGATCGGATGACACAGGCCGGACACCAGGTCGAGGTGATCCGCATTCCGTTCAAGTGGTATCCCGCCTCCACCTTGATCGATAACATCCTGGCCTGCCGGCTGCTGCGCATCGATGCGGGTGAGCCCGACCTGGTGATCGCGCTGAAGTTTCCGGCCTACTACCTCCCCTTCGCGAACAAGAAGGTGTGGTTGCTGCACCAGTTTCGCCAGGTGTACGAACTCTGGGGCACTCCCTTCCAGAATCCTCCGGATACCCCCGAGGGTCGCAGCGTTCGCGGCATGATCCATGAAGCGGACAACCGCTACCTGCCTGAGGCCCGGGCCATCTATACGAACTCGCGCATCGTGGCTGACCGACTGCGGCGCTACAACGGGATCGAGGCCGACGGGATTCTCTACCCTCCACTGAAGTACCCGGAACGGTTCGGTCCCGGTGACTTTGGCGACTACTTTTTCTACCCCAGTCGCCTCAACCAGATCAAGCGGCAGCACGTCGCCATCGAGGCGATGCGCCACGTCCGCTCGCCGTTCCAGCTGGTCCTGGCCGGCAAACCGGACGAGGCAGCCTACGGCGAGCAGTTGCAAGACCTGATCCGCCAGCATGGCTTGCAAAACCGCGTCCATCTGCTGGGCTTTATCTCCGAAGAGAAGAAGGCCCAGTTGATGTCCGAGTCCTTCGCCGCACTGTACCTGCCCTTCGACGAAGACTCGTACGGCTACGTGACGCTCGAGGCGTTTCACTCGCACAAACCGGTGATCACCTTTACCGACTCGGGGGGCACCAACGAGGTCCTCATCGACGGGCACAACGGCCTGATCCTCGAACCGACTCCGGAAGCCCTGGCGGCCGGGATGGAGCGCCTCTGGGCCGATCGAACTCGGGCCCGCCAGATGGGAGAAGAAGCCCGCCGCACGGTCGATGTTCACGGAATCGCCTGGCCGCATATCCTGGAAAGGCTGGTGGCATGATGAAGATTGCCTGGTTCACGCCCTTCTGTCGTGCCAGCGCCATCGGCCATTACAGCGCCCTCATCCTGGATCAGTTGACACGGGAACATGAGGTGACGGTGTTCGCCACCGGCCTGGCAGACGGCCCCAGTTGGCGACCCGACCTGCCCGCCCGGCAGATCGACGGTCAAGGCGGCAAGATCGTCGCCGAACTCGCGAACTTCGACATGACCGTCTACAACATGGGCGACTGTCCTCCCTTCCACAAGGACATTTACCTGACGCACCTCGCCCATCCGGGCGTCGTCATTCTCCACGACCTGTCGATGTGGAATTTCTTCCACAACTTGTGCGGCCAGCAACCCGCACGCTGGTTACAGGTGCTGGAGTACGCCCACGGTTCGGCCGGGCGAGCCTGGGGGCAACTCTACGCCACCGGTTGGGCCTGCCGAGAAGAGACTCAGGAAGGATCGCTGCGGTGGAACCTGGCTCGGGCCGCAGTTCATGGGGCCCTCGGTGTCGTGGTCCACAGTCGCTTTTCCTGCGGTGTGCTGGCCCCGCAGATCGGGTATCCGATCGCCCAGATCGATTTCCCCGCTCCGATCCTGCCCGAGTTACCTCGGCCAGTGAGCGACCGCCCGGCGGACGAACGGAAAGCCTCCACATCCGTATCGGGCCGCAACCCCAACGCACGAGTCCGGCTGTTGACCTTCGGGATTCTCAACCCGAATAAGGCCGTCGATATGGTGATCGAAGCGCTGGCGCGGAGCCCACTCCTGCGCGAGCGTTGCGAGTATGTCCTGGCCGGGCAAATCAAGCCCGCTTACGCCGAGCAGATCAACGATCTGGTGCGCAGCCACGGCCTGGAGAAGTGCCTGCGTCTCCGACCGCCGCCCGACGACGACACCCTGCACCGCCTGATTGCCGAGTCCGACGTCCTGGTCAACCTTCGCTACCCGCACCTGGGCGAGTCTTCCTGGAGCCTGCTCGAGGGACTCTGGCAAGGCAAGGCCATGGTCGTCTGGCGGCACGGCTACTACGACGAGTTCCCCGACGACGTGGTCAGCAAGGTCGCCAGTCTGGAGGAGTTGACCCAGGTCCTGGAGCGCCTTGTCGGTGATGCCGACGAACGACAGCGCCAGGGAGAGAATGCCCGGAACCACGCCCGGCAACGCTTCCGCACCGATCGATACTGTGAACGGCTCGTGTCGTTTCTGGAGGACTGCCTGACCACGGCCCACGCGGCACGTCTGGCCGATCGGGTCGGCCAGCATCTGCGATTCCTGCTGGGTGGCTCGCCCGCGAATCTGGCCGGGCGAGTGGCTGAAGAGATCCAGGCTCTGGTGGCCTCCGCCACTACACGCGACGGCCGGGACCGCAAGGGAGATGCCGCCACGAAGGCGGCGTGAGCCAGAAACGACAACCCAGCGGAGGCGAACATGCCCAGGCTCTTCTCAAAGCCGTCGGCGCTGACGTACCTTGCCACGGTAGTTCTGGGCGTGGCCTTGCTGGTCCTTGCCTTCCGCCTCTGGCGTGCCAACCTCGACGTGCCCTTTCAGAACAACGGTGACACCATCGTGTCACAGTTGTGGGTGTTGAATCTGCTGGAGAACGGCTGGTACGCCTACTCGGAGCGTGCCGGGGCTCCCCACGGCCAGAATCTGAACGACTTTCCAGCGGTGGAAGGCTTGAACTTTCTCCTCCTCTGGGGAATCAGCCTGGGCGGCGGGAACGTCTACCAGGTGGTGAATCTCTTCTACCTGGCCACCTACGTCCTGGCCGCTCTGACGGCGTTGTTCGTCCTTCGGCGTCTGGGCGTGGGCCACCTGCCGGCCCTGGTGGGCGGTCTGCTCTTTGCCTTCCTGCCCTATCACTTTCTGCGTGGCGAATCCCATCTGTTCCTGTCCGCCTACTACCTTGTGCCCCTGTCGTTGCTCCTGGCCTTCTGGGTGCTGCGTGGTGAGCTGGATCAATCGCGTGGCCGCCTGATCTTCGCCGTGGTCGTGGCGGCACTGGTATCGTCGGCCGGCGTCTACTACGCCTTTTTCGGCTGCTATTTCCTCGCCGCCGCTGGTTGTCTCCGCGCCTGCGCCACCCGTCAGTGGCGGCCCATCCTCCTGGCTGGCACGCTGATCGCCGTCACGGGAATCGGGGCCGGACTCAACGCCATCCCTGCGATCCTGTTTCGGATCGCCGAAGGACGCAATCCGATGGTCGCTCAGCGGCTCCCGGCCGAGGCGGATCTCTACGGTTTGAAGCCAGCCCAGCTCGTCCTGCCGCGGCTCAACCACCGCATCTCGCGTCTGGCACGGCTCAAGGTGAAGTACGAGACAGCTCCCCTCCGCTCCATCAATGAGTCCAGCTACGCCAGCCTTGGGTTCCTCGCAACGATCGGTCTCCTGGCCGCCTGCTTGAGCGTTCTCATCCGGAACCCGAGGGCGTCGCTCCGGATGGCCGGCTGACCGACCTGGGCATCCTCATCTGGTGCGGGCTGGCCCTGGCCGTCATCGGCGGCGTCGGGGCCCTGTTCAACCACTTCGTCAGTCCGCAGATTCGCTGCTACAATCGCATCAGCATCTTCATTGGCTTCCTCGCCCTCGCGGCCTTCGCCGTTCTGCTCGATCGCCTGCTTGCGGCGAGCCTCACGATTCGGGCCCGCTGGCTGGCCTGGGGAGTCTGCTGGCTGGCCCTGGCCTTCGGGATCTGGGATCAGACGTCCAACGCAGACGTACCGACCCACGCGGACAATCTCCGGCAGCATCAGGCCCTGGCCACATTCACCGCCGCGGTGGAGGAGCAGGTCGGCACCGGCGGCATGGTCTACCAGATGCCGTTCATCTCCTTCCCGGAGTCGCCGAACCTTGGCCGGATGGAGTGTTACGATCCCTTCCGCCTGCTCATGCATTCGCCCACTCTCCGCATCAGTCACGGTGGCGTTCGTGGCCGGCCCGCAGGGGATTTCCTGGAACACCTGGCGGAACTGCCGCCGGATACCCTGGTCGAGGAACTCGTGCGCCTGGGTTACGGCGGAATCCACCTCGACCGCTTCGGCTACCCGGAAGGGCCCGAACCAATGGAGAGTCGCTTGCGGAGTCTGCTCGGAGTCGAACCGATCGTCTGCGCCAGTGGCCGCGATGTGTTCTTCTCACTCCACTCACTTCGGCAGCGTCTCCAGACCGACGAAGGATCGAAATCAGCCGCTCACAGTCCACCGTCTTCAGACGGGCAGGAGAAGCGAACGGCTCAATGACCCCGGCACTGTGGTGCCCGGCTTGACCCGACCCGAAGCGAGAGATATCGTTGTGGAGGGTAGTGTCCGGGCGATTTCGGTCAGAGGAGCAGGTATGGAGTCCGTGCTGGTCACTGGCGGATGTGGCTTCATCGGCAGCAACTTCATCCGCTTCCTCCTCGAGAAGGAAGCCGCTCTGCACGTCGTCAACTACGACGCTCTTACCTATGCCGGCAACCCGGAGAATTTGCGCGGCCTGGACGATCATCCGAGGTACGCCTTCGTTCAGGGAGACGTTACCGACCGGTCGTGTGTCGAAACCACCCTGAAGGGACACCGGATCAGCTCGGTCATCCATTTCGCCGCCGAGAGCCATGTTGATCGCAGCATCATGGACGGGGCCCCCTTCATCCAGTCCAACGTCGTCGGCACTCAGGTTCTGCTCGACGCCGCCCGGACCTGCAAGGTCGAGCGCTTCGTTCAGGTTTCCACCGACGAGGTCTACGGCAGTCTCGGCTCGACCGGAGCATTCACCGAACACACGCCGCTGGCACCGAACAGCCCTTACGCCGCCAGCAAGGCGGCCGCCGACCTGATGGTCCGGGCGGCCTTCCACACGCATCGCTTTCCCGCCCTGATCACGC
>CAYYJM010000188.1:645-12653 GCA_964471755.1 uncultured Alcaligenaceae bacterium | reverse complement strand
GATCAGCCGGTATCAGTACTTCATGGGCAAGTGGCACGCTCGCCTGACGACGATCCTGGGCACCTATCTCCTGCTGGCGGGGGCGGCCCTGCTGGCGTCGTACTTTCTGCTCAAGGAAGACCTGAGCGTCTCCGGCTGCCTGATGGCGCTGGCCATCGTCGGCTCGCTGATGGTCGCCGTCATCAGCATCGGCGTGGCGGTCAGTGCCATCAGCAACAGTACCGTCATGGGCATCGCCATTCTCTGGCTGGTGCTGTACGGCGTTGGCTTCATCCTGGCCTGTCTGCCCGAGTCGATCCCGGCTCCGGATCGCGTGCTGAAGGGCCTGCCGTACATGCTGCGCGGCTACTACGATCTTCAGACGCAGGGCTATCTGGTGCTGTGGGCTCTGGGGCTCTCGGTGTTCGCCGCCATCTTCGGCATGATCTGGTTCTCACGCAAGGACGTGTGATCGCGGCTCGCCCCGGTTCGACGTGCTACAATATCCGGGAAGCGCAACTCCCGGAGAGCCGTCATGTTCACCGTCTGGGCCGCCCTGACGCTGCTGGCACAGCCGCCGAGCGTGCCGCCACCGCCGACCGGGGGTACCGGCAACGATCTGCTGGCGGCTCCGGTCATTCTCGACCTGGGCGGCACCTTCCAGCGTGGTGTCGGTGGGATCACCGCCATCGATCTGAGCCCGACCTTGATCGATGACGCCGCCTTCGCCCGGCTTCCCGGCCTCGAACGGCTCGAACGGCTCGACCTGAGCGGTACTTCCATCAGCGATGCCAGTCTGACGAAACTCGATCGCTTCCCGGCTTTGCATACGCTTTCGCTCGGCGGCACGCACATCGGCCCGGATGGACTCAAGCACCTGGCTCGCTGTCGGAAGCTGCGCTGTCTCGATCTGACCGGCTGCCGGGTTGGTCCGGGACTGGCTCACCTGACGGAGCTGCCCGAGTTGCAGGAAGTCCGTCTGCCCCTGGCGACGTTCACGCTCGCCGAACTGCGGCTTCTGATCGATCTGAAGAGCCTGCGTCGGCTCGACCTGGCCTTTGCACCGATCGAGGATGGCACCCTGGCAATGCTGGCGGAGTTCGTGCAACTCGAGGAACTCGGTCTGCGTGGCGCTCCGTTGCATGGCCTGCGCCTGGCGGCACTGACACCGCTGGTTCACCTGCGTCGGCTCGACCTGTCCTGCACTCGGGTCGGCGATCGGCAGCTCCGCGGCCTGGCGGGGCTGAAGGAGTTGCGCGAGTTGATCGCCTGCAACAGTCGGGTCAGTGCCGAGGGCGTCGGCTGGCTGCGTGAACAGTTGCCGCAGTGCGGCTGCCAGATCGACGAGTGAGGGTCGGGCTGGCTAGGATAGGGGGAGACATCCATCCCGCCGATCCCCTGGAGATTTCGCATGGCCGCCGTGAGGACCGCGAAGAATGTGCTGGGCCGACCGTTGCAGAGTTGCTGCACGGACCCGATGACGGGCTTCTATCGAAATGGCCGCTGCGACACCGGGCCGGGAGACGACGGCCTGCACATCGTCTGTGCCCGGATGACGGCCGAGTTCCTGGCCTTCTCGGCGGCCCGCGGCAACGACCTGTCCACGCCGCTGCCGGAATATGGCTTCCCGGGCCTGGAGCCGGGCGACTGCTGGTGCCTGTGCGCGACGCGCTGGAAGGAGGCACTCGAAGCCGGTGTCGCTCCGCCGGTCAACCTGGAGGCGACGCACATCTCGACCCTGGAGTTCGTCTCGCTGGAAGAACTCCAGGCCCATGCGATGCAGAGCGAAGCGGGCTGATCGTGCCCGGCTGGTCACTCGACGGCGACGACTTCGAGTTCGGCCCGGTCGCGGAACTGGAACGGGACGACGCCGTCCGCGACTGAAACAGCCTCGCCGAGAATCCAGACATCGACCCAGACGAGCTTGTACTGGGCGCACTTTGCGCCGTTCAGTTTGACTTCGTACTCCGTGCTGCTGGTCTCCTTGTAAGTCCGGCCGAGTTGCCGTTCGATCTCGCCGCGGACCGATGTCCGGAGCAGGACGAGCAGATCGCTCTCGACCTCGCACTCGGCCCTGTGGCCAGTTCGGACTTCGACGCTATGCTCGACCGTTCGGGTGCGCTTGACGGCGATGGCGACCCCGGTTGGCACCTTCACCACCTCGACGGCGACCGGGACTCGCTTCTCCTGCTGCCGCAGCCGAATGCGGAAAGACGGGGCAGGCTCTTTGGCAGGAACCTGCGTGCGTGCTGGAGTTATCCCCTGGACCTCAGGACTTGCGCCATCCGTGGGAGAATGTCGACGGCGGAAGAAGTAGAAAAGGAGTGCCGCCCCCACGCCGAGCAGTATCAGTTCAGGCCCGCCGATAGAGCCGGATTTCGCTGCTCCGGCAGTGGTCTGGGCACCACAGCCGGCCAGGGGGAACAGCACTGCGATCAGCAAACCACGACGCAGCATAGCGGGCTCTACCTCCGGCGGGATGATTCGGCACGCGAGACCGAATGGGAGCATTCTAGCCACCAGGGGGCCTGCCGCCCAGGGGAGAGACCGACATCGCCGTCACGCGGCATCGCGGTGATCGAGGACACGCAGGCGGCCTGCGCCGTCGCGTTCCTCCTCCGGCGCGGCCGACTCCTCGTCGAAGAAGCCCTCGCCGGTCTGAATCGCGAACACACCGTTCGCGACCAGGGCTCCGAACAGCGGGCCGACGATGTAGATGCCGAGCATTCCCAGGCCGGAGGCGTCGCCGCTCAGGGCGCGAACGACGCTGGGGCCGACCGCCACGGCCGGATTGAAGGCGGCCCCGGAGATGGCTCCGACACAAACCGCGCCGACGGTCACGCTGCCGCCGATCGCCAGGCCATAGTACGAGTTGCCGGCGACCTTGCCGACCGTCGCGGTATGCATCACGACCAGGCAGAGCAGGCCGGTGAACAGGGCCTCGGCGAGCATGGCCCGCAGCGGAGAGACACCTTCGCCGGGCATCGGGCCGAACGCCTGGCCAGTCAAGCCGAGGACGACCGCCGCACCGATGAAGCCGCCGGCGACCTGAGCGATCAGGTAGGGGAAGAAGTCGTGGAAGGAGAGTTTGCCCCGGACGACCAGAGCGAGCGAGACGGCCGGGTTGTAGTTGGCTCCGGAGACATGACCGCCGGCGTAAACCAGCAGGGCCAGGCTGAGTCCGATGACGAAGGGCGCAGCCGGCGAGCCGGCGACGCAGACGAAACCAATGGTCGTCACCAGAAAGGCGGTGCCGACGAATTCGGTGAGATACTTGTTCATGGCCATCCTGGCTCGACTCCGTGGCGATACGTCCGACCGCCCCCGATCGGACGAGGGGGGATTACTCAGTCGGCGGCGGCAGGTCAAGGTGGATCGGGGGGCCGGCGTTCGTCTTCGGCGAGCCGGGAGCGTCATGACGCTCCCGGCTCGCCAAGGAGTGCGCTCACGCATACGCCGGGGGTCAGGCTGAACAACGAAGTTCGACGTCCGGGCTGGCGACGTCAGGGGATGGTCACCTTGACGAACGCGCAGGGCTGGAGGCTAGCCAGCGCGGTGAGCAGCGCCGGCAACGCGGGCCGCAGTGCCTCGACCGTGTTCGCCGGTGTCAGTATCACGACCACCGCGAGCGGCAGGGCCGTCAAGTTTTGCTGGTACTCCAGTCCGCGGTCGTTCGTGACGAAGGCGTCGAACCCGGCCGTCGCCGCCCGCCGAAGCAGTTCCCCGTTCTCCACGCCGCTCCAGCCCAGGTACGCCACGGTGAACACATCATGGCCTGGCAGTTCCAGGCGAATCTGGTGGGGCAGGTTCTCGTCGAGCAGGATCCTCACGCCGGCACCGCCGCCCGCGCGGACGCCGCCCGCAACTCGGCGAGCAGCCCGATGATCTGCTCGCGCCGAACGGTCGGGAACTGCTCCAGGAAGCCGTCCACCGTGTACCCGGCCTCCAGATGGTCGAAGAACGTCTGTACGAGAACGCGGGTGCCGGCGAAACACGGCTCGCCGTGCATGACGTGCGGATTGCTGGTGATGATCGGCCCCATCTCCCCTCCTGACCGGCCGGCCTGGACACGCCGACCGCACTCCTCCTGCCGGGCGACCGGACTCAGCACCCGACTGCGGTGTTCGGCCACTCTTGTTTGGAGATTATCCCCCCGGCCATCGCCATCCGTCAAGCCAGGGGATCGCTCACCGTCACGCCCCCAATCCGTCCCCGGCTACACATACGCCGACGTCAGCTCGACCTGGCCGCCGCGCTGCGTTCGCCAGTACGGCAGCCAGACCAGGCCGAAGTGCGTCACGCGCAGGTCGGTCTTGCGCGGCTTGACCTGCATCGAGCCGACCTCCTCCGCGGCCCGCTGCCATTTCGTGTGGATCTCCGCCTTCTTCGCCTCGTAGTCGGCCAGCAGTTTCCGCTGCTTCGGATCGTCCGCCGACTGGATCGCGCTACTGGTGTTGCCGCCGAGGCCGAACCAGCTCCAGATCGACGTCGATTTCTTCGGCATCTCGTCGGGCAGCTTCATGTCCAGGGCCTCGAACTTCGGCTTGAATTTGGCCCGTTCGAGTTCCAGCGCCGCCCGTGCCTCGGCCTCGGCGGCAGCACGGCAACGCTGGCGGAAGGCGTCCTCGCTCTCCGAAACCGTGCTGATCAGGTCGAGAAGCCGGTTCTCGTAGAGATCGAGTTTACGCGTGCTGTGAAGGTACTCGCCGAAGGCCTTCTCCAGGCTCTTGAGCTTTCGGCCCGTGTCGAGTGCCTCAGGAGCGGGGCCCCAGGAGGCGTCGGCCTGCGGTCGGCCGGCGAATTTTTCGCTGACCACCTGACCCTCGTTCCAGAGGATCGGATGACCCGGTAGAGCCGGCGGGGCCAGGAGCCGAACCGTCTCGCGGTGTTCCCGGCCGGCTCGCTTGTCGATGACGTAGACGACCTCGGCGAAGCCCAGGACCTGGGCGCGATACTCCAGGCCGGAACCGGCCGGCCTCGCCGTGGTGATCGGCAGGATGAACTGCGTCACGTCCGGCGGCAGCACCGGCGGATGCGTCGTCGTGTCGGCCGCCGGCAGCGGGGCGGCGAGCGTCGCCACCGGAGGCGCGGCCTGCGGTTGCAGGCTCTCGCGGAAGGCGCGATCGACGTCACGCACCTGCGGCCTGGCCCAGGGGTAACCGGCGCAGTGCGGACAGGTGTCCGATGTGTCCGGGGGAAGTTCCTGATGACATCGCTGGCAGATGGGAATCGCCATGACCGGCGTCGGTTCGTCGATCGGCGTCTTGAACGGCTGCATCAACTGTGACACCTGCTCGCGTGTCATCGGACCGCGCAGGAACGACAGCGCCCAGCGGCTCTGCATCAGCGTCGGCTTGCTGCGGTGGATGCTGTGCATCAGGAAGACGCGACTGCCCAGCGAGGCGATCACCTTCTCCAGATACGCCCGATCGGTGAGCGTGCCCTGCTCTCGACCGACGCTCTCCAGACCTTCGAGCAGACGAGCCTTGTCGCGTTCGGTCTGGAGCTTGCCGACGAACCACGTTCCCGCGTTGGACAGGGCCTTGTAATCGAGATCGACCGGATTCTGCGTCGCCAGGACGACGCCGACGCCGAAGGCCCGGGCCTGCTTGAGCAGCGTGAGCAGGGGTTGCTTGCTCGGCGGATTGTGCGGATGCGGCGGCAGGTAGCCGAACACCTCGTCGAAGTAGACCAGCGCACGCAGGTTGCTTGTGCCGCTCTGACGGCGCGTCCACGAGAGGACCTCTTCGAGCAGCAGCGTGATGAAGAACATGCGCTGCGTGTCGTCGAGGTGGGCGACGTAGAAGATCAGCTGCTGGGGCTTGCCGGCCCGGTAGAGCATGCCGGCCAGGTCGAGGGCCTCGCCGCGAGTCCAGGTCTGGAACCCGGGAGCGGCCAGGACGTTGTTCAGGACCGAGGCGAACTTGACGCGCTCCTTCGCCGGGAAGAACGTCTCCAGGCTGTAGGTGCCGACCGTCTGGAAGGGCGGCTTCTCGATCTGGCGGATGAGCTTGCCCAGGTCGAGATCCTGCCCCTTCTGCCAGGACTCGAACAGCAGTCGGCTGACGAGGATGTGCTCGCGCGACTGCATCGGATCGGTCGAGATGCCGGTCAGGCCGAGCAGGGCCGTCGCCGTCGCCTCGACCTTCTGCGTGAGGAACTCGTCGGCCAACTTCGGCTTCGGTGCGGCGAAGCTGCCCAGGATGGAGAGCGGCAGACCCATCTCGCTGCCGGGCGTGTAGATGCGGAAACTGCCGGCCTCCTTGAGACGCTTGACGCGATCGACCTCCTGGCCGGTATCCTTGAGACCCTGCTGCCAGCGCTCGGCCATCTGTTTCGCGTACTCCTCGACGCTGAGGCCCTTCGCCTGGGCGTCCTCCGCGTTGACCCATTTGGCGAACTCGCTGGCCGGCAACTCGGGGAATTGCAGGAGCAGGTTCGTCAGGTCGCCCTTGGGGTCAATGATGATCGACGGGTAGCCGTCGATGGCGACCTCTTCGAGCAGGCTGATCGCCAGGCCGGTCTTGCCGGAGCCGGTCATGCCGACGATGACGCCGTGTGTGCAGAAATCGCGAGCCTCGACCATGACGTACTTTTCGGGCTGGACCTGCTTCGTTGCCAGGTCGTACTCGCGGCCCAGATAGAAGCACGCGGGCGGATCGATGTCGAACGTCTCGGCCGGGGCGGAGGTGTCGGACACGGGTCAGTCTCCTGGATTGACGAAGAGTGCAGCCGTATTATGAAGGTACGGGACGGAGAATGCCAGGGTTTGACGAGACGAGGCTCGCCAAAATCGTCCCGGATGCCTAGGAATGCTGGCAGAGTATCGCATCCAAGAGGAGGCCACTGATGCCGTTCACACTGCCGAACCTGCCATACGCCGCCGACGCGCTGGAAAAGGCGATCGACAAGATGACCATGGAGATCCACCACGGCAAACACCACAAGGCCTACGTGGACAATCTGAACGCCGCCCTGCAAGGCCACGACGCCCTGGCCGCCCTGCCGATCGATGGCCTGCTCAAGGACATCAACAAGGTGCCGACCGAGATCCGCCAGAAGGTGATCAACAACGGCGGCGGCCACTACAACCACACGATGTTCTGGGAAATCATGAGCCCGACGCCCGCGAACACGCCGTCGGGAGACCTCGCCAGCGCGATCAACGGCACGTTCACCGACCTGGCCAACCTGAAGGCCAAGGTCAAGGAGGCCGCCCTCGGTCGCTTCGGCAGCGGCTGGGCCTGGCTCGTCGTCAACAACGGCAAACTCGAGATCGTCTCGACCGCCAACCAGGACTGCCCGATCATGGACGGCAAGCTGCCACTGCTCGGCGTCGATGTCTGGGAGCATGCCTACTACCTGCGCTACCAGAACAAGCGGGCTGACTACGTCGAGGCGTGGTGGAACGTCCTCGACTGGAACGCCGTCGGTAAGCGCTACGCGATGGCGAAGTAACCACCTCATTTAGCCCCCGGCAAGCCGGGGGTTCGGATGACGAAGACCCCCGGCAAGCCGGGGGCTAAATGGAGTTGTCCATGGACCTGGAGTCGCTCACGTTCCGCTACGGGCGCGAGATTTTCGCTCGCGTCAACCGGCGCGGGCCGCTTCTATTCACGCCCGCCTGGTTCGACGACAAACTCATGCAGATCGGCATGACCGATCCGCACGTCAAGGTGCAGCTCTTCCGCTTCGTCGATGCCCTGCCGCTGTTGCGCTCCGGCGAATCGATCGCTCGTCATCTGCGCGAATACTTCAGCGAGGCTGGCGACGCCCTGCCCTGGTGGGCGCGTACCGGCTTGAAGCTCATGCCGAGCCGCGGTCTGCTCGGTGGAGTTCTCGCCTGGACTGCTCGCACGTCGGCGACACGCCTGGCTCGCAAGTTCATCGCCGGCTCGAACATCCCCGAGGCCATCCGGGCCGTCGAGCGGCTGCGCAAACGCTCGCTCACCTTCACCGTCGATCTGCTCGGCGAGGCGACGATCACCGAGGCGGAGGCCGACGTCAGCCAGCGCGAGTACACCGAACTGGTCACCGGCCTGTCCGCCGCGTCGAAGTCGTGGCCGACGATCGATCTGCTCGACCGGGACGAGGAAGGCAAACCGCTGCCGCGTGTCAACGTGTCGGTCAAGCTGTCGTCGCTGTTCAGCCAGTTCGATCCGATCGACCCGGCCGGCACGACCACGGCGACGCTCGAACGGCTGCGGCCGATCCTGCGAGCGGCTCGCGATCGTGGCGTGTTCGTCAACTTCGACATGGAGCAATTCGCCTTCAAGGACGTGACGCTGCACCTCTTCCGGACCGTGCTGGAGGAGCCGGAGTTCCGCGACTGGCCCGACGTCGGCATCGCCATCCAGGCGTACCTTCGGGAGACCGAGAAGGACCTGGTCGGCCTGCGCGACTGGTCGGCCCGGCGGGGCACGCCCGTCTGGGTGCGGCTCGTGAAGGGGGCGTACTGGGACTTCGAGACGATCCTGGCCCAGCAGCAGGGCTGGCCGATTCCGGTCTGGCGACGGAAGTGGCAGACCGACGCCTGCTACGAACGGCTGACGCGGTTTCTGCTGGAGAATCGTCGCTGGCTGAAGCCGGCCTTCGCCAGTCACAACATTCGCAGCCTGGCCCACGCCCTGGCCCTGGCCCAGATCCTGGATGCGCCGCCACGCAGCTACGAGATCCAGATGCTGTACGGCATGGCCGACCCGATCAAGGACGTGTTCGTCTCGCTCGGCCAGCGCGTGCGGGTGTACACGCCCTACGGCGAACTGCTGCCCGGCATGGCGTACCTGGTTCGCCGCCTGCTGGAGAACACGGCCAACGATTCCTTCTTGCGGGCCGGCTTCACCGAGAATGTGCCCGAGGAGCAACTGCTCATGAATCCGGAGAAACGCGGCGAGCTGGCGAGCGTGGGGCGTCAGCCCCATGACTCTGCGACCCCTCAGGGGGCCGACGCTCCACGCTCGCCGGTACTCACGATCGAGCCGCTGACCGACTTCCGCCTCGACGAGGCCCGTCAGGCGATGCAGGCCGCTCTTACCCGGGTCGGCGAGCAACTCGGCCAGACCTACTACCCCATCCTCAACGGCCAGATCGTCCGGACGCCGCAGACGGTCGCCTCGCTCGATCCATCGCGCAAGAGTCAAGTCGTGGGCCAGTTCGGTCGAGGGACGCCGGACCAGGCCCATCAGGCGATCGACATCGCCAGTGCCGCCTTCCCGGCGTGGCGTGACACGCCGGCCGAGAAGCGGGCGCAGTACCTCTTCGACATCGCCCGGATTCTTCAGCGCCGCAAGTTCGAGTTGGCCGCCTGGATGGTCTTCGAGTGCGGCAAATCCTGGCGTGAGGCCGACGCCGACGTGGCCGAGACGATCGACTACGCCAACTACTACGGCCAGGAGATGCTCCGGCTGGCGTCGCCGCGTCTGCGGAACGTGCCCGGCGAGGACAACAACTACTTCTACGAACCGCGTGGCGTCGTCGTCGTCATCGCCCCGTGGAATTTCCCGCTGGCCATCCTTGCCGGCATGACGATGGCGGCGGTCGTCACCGGCAACACGGCGGTGATGAAGCCGGCCGAGCAGTCGGCGGTCATCGGCGCAAAGCTCATGGAGGTCTTCCAGGAAGCGAACCTGCCGCCGGGCGTGGTGCAGTTCCTGCCCGGCATCGGCGAGGAGGTCGGCCCGCCGCTGACGAATCATCCGGCCACGGCGATGATCGTCTTCACCGGCTCGCGCAAGGTCGGCCTGATGCTCAATAGCCAGGGAGCCGAGGTCGTCGCCGGCCAGGACCACATCAAGCGCATCGTCGCCGAGATGGGCGGCAAGAACGCCATCATCCTCGATGATGACGCCGACCTCGACGAGGCGACGCACGGCGTCGTCTGGAGCGCGTTCGGCTACCAGGGCCAGAAATGCTCGGCGTGCAGCCGGGTCATCGTGCCGGAGACGCTCTACGAGCGATTCCTACCGCGTCTGATCGAGGCGACGAAGAGTCTCAGGAGTGGCCCGGCGGAAGATCCCGGTTTCCAGATGGGGCCGGTCATCGACGAGGAGGCGTACGACCGCATCCGGACGACGATCGAGACAACGCGGAAGGATTCATCGCAGGGCCGACTGGTCCACGCTGGAGATGTTGGGGAACTGGCTCGCGAGGGCTACTACATCGGCCCGCACATCTTCGCGGACGTGCCGCCGAGCTGCGCGCTGGCCCAGGAAGAAATCTTCGGCCCGGTCCTGGCGGTGATCAAGGCGAAGAATCTGGATGAATCGCTGGCCATCGCCAACGGAACGCGGTACGCCCTGACGGGCGGCTTCTACTCGCGGAGCCCGGCGAACATCCAGCGGGTGCGGCGCGAGTTCCGCGTCGGCAATCTGTACATCAACCGCAAGATCACCGGAGCGCTGGTCGATCGCCAGCCGTTCGGCGGCTTCAAGATGTCGGGCATCGGCTCGAAGGCAGGTGGGCCGGACTACCTGCTACAATTCGTTCTGCCGCGGACGATCACCGAGAACACGATGCGCCGCGGCTTCGCCCCGGAGGTGGACGACGAGGGCGGGATTTGACATCAAGGGCCGATGCGGACCTGCCATATGCCGGGATCTCGGGACGAATGGAAAACCGAGATCACGATCACCTCCGTGCCCTCCTGCCGGTACAGCACGACGTCGGGGAACTGACGGAGTACCCCCTGGCGGACGTCCCGGTAGACGACGCGACAGGTTTGTGGATTCTGGGCAATGCGATTCAGCACGTCGTTCACCCGAAGAATGAATGTCGCACCGAGGCCGGCCTGGCGTTGTTCATACCAATCGGTTGCCGCGTCGAATTCGTCCCGGGCCTCGGGCAAGAACCGGATGGGAAAGCTCATCGCTTCAACCGCGCCAGAGCCTCGGCCTGCACCTGCTCCCACGGGATCGCCGCCGACGGGTCGGCTTCATGGGCCGCCAGCCGACGATCGATCTCCTGGCGTTGTGCCTCTGTAAGTGGGGCACGCTCGACTTCCTCGGCGATGCTATTCCAGATCGCCTCGACCAGATCGAGTCGCTCGGCCACGCTCAGATTGTGGATGCCCAGGGATTCCAGAGTCGGGGTCATGGGATTCTCCTTCGCTCTCCGCCCCACTCAGGATAGCACGATGCCCGAAGAACAGACAACCTGCGGCAGGGTCAATCTCCCGGAAGTATTTCTCCGCCGGCTGGCGTGACAGCGCCCCAGAAGATTTCCTGAGCGACGCCACGTCGGAACATGCGAACCCGGCCATCGCCCATCAGACAGGAGAGGCCGGCCGGGTCGCCGGTGTTGGGTTGACGCGGATCGCATTCCTCGACGGTGGGGCGGACCTGGAACGTCACGCCATCGGCCGATCGGCTGGTTGGTGGATTCCCTGTCGTGATCGGGTGATTATCGACACGGTTCGACAAGTGGTGGGTATCAATGGCCGGTTCGGCGAAGGTGGCCCTTTGTGGATGAGGCCCAATCGCCGCCAGGTCCCAGCCTGGTGAAAAGGCATCCGCATAATTGAAAGCCGCCATGGACAGGCCACAGATGGTATAATGCTGCGCGAAATAGATGGTGTTGGACGTCCCATCGGTAACCGCCTGGATGCGGCTTTTTTGTGCAAACAGAAAGGCATTGGCCGCGTAGCTGCACGGATAGAGGATTTCCCTCCTCGGGAGTGTCAGCGCGCTGAGATCAAAAGGACTGATATAGGTGCGAACGATCAGGGACACGTTTTTCTGGTCGGCAAGATTACCACTCAGTGCGGCTCGATACACATTGGTATGACCGAGATACGGAAGCAGTTCCAGGAACAGGGAACTGGGAAGATAAGAAGGGATGTGTGGTTTCTCGCGGAGTTGAGGAAGCCGATCCTGCTGACTTGTGATTCGCGAATGAGTTGCTAACCCAATTTGGCGTAGATTGTTCTGGTCCTGCGTTCGGGCAGCGGCGATGCGAACGGCTTGCACGGCTGGAAGCAGCAGGCCAATCAGGATGCTCAGGATCGCAATCACGACGAGGAGTTCGAGGAGAGT
>CAYYJM010000188.1:0-635 GCA_964471755.1 uncultured Alcaligenaceae bacterium | reverse complement strand
CCTTCCTGCTTCGTGACGCCATGTCGAGTCCTTTCCACATCGTCAAGTCCTCCTGGACCTTTGAACCGCCATATTGGCAGGAATTGTTGTGGGATACGTTGAACGGATCGCTGCGTCAAGGGGGCAAGACATTGCGATATCCAGGATCCTGGTTCCGAGAGTTTTCTGCCTGGCCGAATTGCCCCCATCTTCGGGCGATGATAAGATCATGATCACCAGATCCGTTACTTGAAGGTGAAGCCGATAAGAACAGTAGTAGCGACGTCCTTCCCGTTACCATCGAGAATCACTTGCTGGTACTGAAAGGTGCCGGGCCCTGTGACGCTCCAATTCGCCCGGTAATTCTTGCCGTCAGGCATGGCTTTGACCGATGCCCAGGGACCGGCAACGCCACCGACGACCTGACGGACCCGCGAGTTGACCGTGTTTCCCAGCGAAACGGTGGCAGAAGCGACGCACTCGACGACCTGCTTGTTGGCGTCATACTTCGGATACCCGGTGACCCAGGTGATGGAATCGGCCAGACCCGGCCCCACGAACACCAGTAAACAGGAGAGAGCGAGCAGACGTACCAAAAACATGTGGTGACCCTCAGGGTGTGGTGCCCCTCAGGGTGTGGTGACCCTCAGGGTGTG
>CAYYJM010000187.1:8523-12668 GCA_964471755.1 uncultured Alcaligenaceae bacterium | reverse complement strand
CGTCCTTCTGCCATTCCGCCGGAGCCGGGGCGGCGACGATGTCGATGCAGTTCGCCGGGCACGCCGTCGAACACATGTAGCAGGCGACGCAGCGTACCCGGCCGTGTTCGTCGCGATTGAGACGATGCACGCCGCGATAGTTCGCCGGCAGGTCCGGCTGCTTCTCGGGGTACTCCTGCGTGATCAGCGTCGAGCCGGTGATGGCTCCCACCATGTGGCGAACCGTCGTCTTGAGGCCATCGATAATGGCCGGCAAGTAGAGCTGCTCGTACAGGCCGATCGTCGGCGGCCCGATCGTGATGACTTCGTTCGGATCAATTGGCATGGCCAGCTCCGGGGCGTTAGCGTGCGGTAATCGTGGGTTTCTGGGCGGTCGGCCGCGGGGTTCCGGGGCCGCTGACGTTCAACGGCGTCCGCTGCGGTGGCGTCGGCAGACGCAGACCCAGCACCGCGGCGAGGATCATCAGGACGATCGAGACCACTCCCAGCACCCAGCGCTGCCAGTACCACTCCGCCCCGGTCGGGTCGAAGTGACGTACGAATAGCACCGTCAGCAAACTGAGGATGGTCAACGGCAGCATCACCTTCCAGGCCAGGCCCATCAACTGGTCGAAGCGGAACCGTGGAATCGTCCAGCGGATCAACATGTACAGGACGACGAACAGGAGCATCTTGACGGCGAAGGCGAGCAGCTTGATCACCCACCAACTCTCAGTCGTCACCAGGTACGGCACGTTCCAGCCACCGAAGAACAGGGACATGGCCAGGAAGCTGGTTGTGATCATGTGCGTGTACTCACCGAGGAAGTACAGGGCGAACTTCATGCCACTGTACTCGGTGTGATACCCGCCAATCAGTTCCTGCTCGGCCTCGGGCAGATCGAACGGCAGACGGTTGCACTCGGCATAGACCGCCGTGATGAAGATCAGGGCCATCAGCGGCTGAGAGATCACGTTCCAGCCGTTATCGACCTGGAAATCAACGATGCGCTCGATGTTCAGCGACCCGGCCAGGAGCAACACACCCAGCACGGACATACCCATCGGGATCTCGTAGCTGATGAGCTGGGCACTGGCTCGCAGACCTCCGATGAAACTGTACTTGTTGTTGCTCGACCAGCCGCCCAGGACGATGCCGTAGACGGCCAGGCTGCCGACAGCGAAGACGAAGACCATGCCGATGTCGAGGTGCGGCGCGATGACGAACGGCGTGTTGTCCAGCGTCACCTCGTTGTACTTGGCCACCTTCTCGGCGAAGGTCGGCTCGTCATTCGCGGCAGCGTGAGCGGCGTCGGCAGCGAGGATCTCCTGCTCCTGAGCCTTCGTCTGTGGCCAGGCCTGCACGGCTGGCGTGACCCGGTAATCCATCAGCACCGGGGCCGGGTACGTCGGCCCGAACGGCACCGCCGCGATGGCCAGCGTCGCCGTGCCGACGGCGACCATCGGCCCCAGGAAGTAGAAGATCTTGTCCACGTGCCGCGGCACGATCTGTTCCTTGAAGAGGAACTTCAGGCCGTCAGCGATCGGCTGGAGCAGACCCCACGGCCCAACCCGGTTGGGGCCGATCCGGTCCTGGGTCCAGGCCGCGATCTTGCGTTCGAGCAGGATCAGGTACGCGCACGTTCCCTGCACCACCCCCATCAGGATGACGATGATGATGACGCAGACGGGAATCCAGAACCCGAACAGGGTCACGCCAGGAAATTCGAGCGTAGGCATCGCCAGCATGGTCGCTCCGATCATTGCAAGTTGATGCCATACGGCTCAAGATCACCACCGGCCAGGGGTGCGAAGTAGGGCACCTCGCCGGCCAGCTCCGCCCGGATCGTCGCGGCATGATACAGACCGCGTCGGCCAGCCAGGTCCATGAACGTCTGACCGTCCACCCGGCACTCGCCCGTCGGCGTCACCGCCCGGTGAATGGCCTGGGCCAACCCGGCATGATTGACGAACGTCCCTTCCTTCTCGGCGAAGGCCGCTCCGGGCAGCACCACCTTCGCCCGGGCCGTCGCACCGTTCGGCAGCAGATCCTGCACGATCAGCGTGCCGATCTTCGCCAGCGCGTCGAGATGACCCGCGGACAGTTCGTTGTGTCGGGGCGGGCTGCTCAGGACGACGTACGCCGCAGAGACCTTGCCCTCGCCAGCGACCCAGAGGAAGTCGTTGAAGCTCGGCACCTTGCCGCCCTGGAAGTGGCGGATGACCGCCTCGACGCCCGGACGGTTGGGGCACTTCTCGGCCCGAATCGTGAACCGCACCGGCTCACGCGGCTTCCCATGCACATCTTTCGGATACTGATCGTCTTCGCCGACGACCGGGACCGGGCCAAGGGACAGCGTGATGGCCGGGTTGATTCCCTTGAGGAACTTCGCCAGCAGGAACGCCTCCTCGGCCGCGAGGAAGGGCGAGATCACCGCGAAGACCTTGCTCGCGTCCTTCTGGGCCGCCTCGGTCAGCAGGCGGCGTGTCGTCTCGATGGCCTCGGCGTACGGCTTCACCGTCTCCTGGCCGCCCGTGCGGAGGATCGGCCGAAGGATGCGTTCGCTGGCGTTGATGTAGTGGTAGCCCAGTCGGCCCTCGTCGCACATGAAGTGCCCCTGAGCCTTCGGGTTCTCACGTGGCCGGAGGCGATAGACGACGCCCTTGTTGCCGTCCACCTCGATCGAGCATCCCGTCGAGCAGTCGGGGCAGACGCTATCGACTGTCTTGAGATTCCAGACCCGGTGCGAGTAGAGGAAATCCTTCGAGCAGAGGGCTCCGACCGGACAGAGATCGACGACGTTGGTGGCGAGCTTGTTGTCGAGTGCCTCGCCGGGGAAGATGTCGATCTCGCTGTGGTCGCCACGGTTCACGACGTGCAGTTCGGCCGTGCCGCTGATCTCGCGGGTGAAGCGGACGCAGCGTGAACACAGGATGCAGCGATCGGTGAAGAGCGTGACGTTCGGGCCGATGTACGGCTTGTTCGGCGGCGTGTTCTTCTGATCGATCTGACGCGTTTCGGAGTAGCCGTAATCGTAAGAGAAGTCCTGCAACAGGCACTCGCCCGCCTTGTCGCACACCGGGCAGTCGAGCGGATGATTGAGGAGCAGCCCCTCCAGCGTGTCGGCCTGGGCCTTCTTCGAGGCCAGGCCGGGCTGATAGTTGGCCGCGTAGTTGAGCCGCTGCGGAACCGGCTCGTCGTGCGGCCACTTGCCGTACTCGCCGGTCACGATCACGGTGCCCTCCTTGACCGGCGTCTGGCAGCCGGGCACGACCTTGTTCTGCATGACGACGCTGCCGTCCGGCCTCCGCTCGCCGACCTCGACCAGGCACATGCGGCAGGATGCGACGACGGTCAGGGCCTCGTGCCAGCAGTAGGACGGGATGAGGACCCCCGCCTTCTTGGCCGCCTGAATGCAGTTGAGCCGATCGGTGCCGATGTCGATCAGCTTGTCATTGACGTAGACCGTGGCCATGATTCCGTGTCGCTCTCCACATAGCCGCCGGCTTTCCAGCCGGCAGGGTTTCATTTAGCCGCCGGCTTGCCGGCGGGTATTCGCGACGAAGACCGCCGGCAAGCCGGCGGCTAAATGGGCTCAGTGCGATCCCGCCATCTCCAGCGACAGCAGCGAACTCCGCTCGCCCTTCTTGATATACGACTCGAACTCGGCGCGGAACTTGCGAATCGCCGTCTTGACTGGCCAGCCCGCGCCGTCGGCCAGGCCACAGATCGTCGTGCCCGGCCCGATGCCGATCCGATCGCCCACGTCGATGAGGATGTCGAGATCCTCGCGCCGGCCTCGTCCCCGACGCATGCGATCGGTGATCTTCAGCATCCAGGCGGTCCCCTCTCGGCACGGCGTACACTGGCCGCACGACTCGTGAGCGAAGAATCGGCAGATGTTGTGCAGCACGTCGGCGATGCTGACCGTCTCGTTGAAGACCGTCACCGCGCCGGTGCCCAGGCCGAGCAGGTGGAAGCGAGCCGGGTCGGCGAAGTCGAGCTTCATGCCGAACTCGTCGGCCGTCACCAGACCCATGCTGAAGCCGCCCGGATTGGCTCCCTTCGCCTTGATACCCTTGAGCATCCCGCCGCCATGCTGATCGATCGCCTCCTGGATCGTCAGACCGAAAGGAGCCTCAAACGTGCAGGGGGTGTTGACGTGG
>CAYYJM010000187.1:0-8513 GCA_964471755.1 uncultured Alcaligenaceae bacterium | reverse complement strand
AGCTCCTCCAGATTCACCAGCCCGCCCGAAGCCTCACTCGTGCGGGCTGGGTTTGCCTGGCCAGCCAGGTTGAACAGTTTCGGCCCGTAGCTTCCCTTGCCGGGATTGCCGACCGGATCGGGCGAAGCCACGCCCATTGATTTGTACCAGTCAGCACCGTGGTTGATGATGTGGACGACGTTGGCGAGCGTCTCGGGGTTGTTGACGATCGTCGGTTTGCGGAAGGCCCCCTCGACGGCGGGGAAGGGCGGCTTGATGCGCGGCCAGGCACGCTTGCCTTCCAGGCTCTCGATCAGGCCGGTTTCCTCACCGCAGATGTAGGCTCCGGCTCCACGATGGATGTACACGTCGCACTTCTGGCCGTGACCCGGGATGTTGCCTCCGAGCAGGCCGGCCGCGTAAGCCTCGTCGATCGCCTTCTGCATGATCCGCGTGGCGATGCCGTACTCGTAGCGGAAGTAGAGGTAGGCCGTCCGGGCCTTGACGGCGTGAGCGGCAAGCAGAACGCCTTCGAGAACCTGGTGCGGATCGGTCTCGATCAGGGCCCGGTTGTTGAACGTGCAGGGCTCGCTCTCATCGACGTTGACGCAGAGGTAGATCGGCCCGGGATGGCCCTTGGGGAGGAAGCCCCACTTGACGCCGGTCGGGAAGCCGGCTCCGCCGCGACCGCGCAGGCCGGCCGCCTTGACGGTCTCGATGACCTGCTCCGGCTGCATCTCCTGAAGGGCCTTCTCCAGGGCCTGGTAACCGCCGTCGGCGCGGTAGGCGGCCAGGCTGCGCTTCTCGGCGCGCTGGGCCTCGGTCGCCGTGGGCGGCAACTGGCGACGCAGCAGAATCGGCTCGAACTTCGCCATCGGATACACTCCCCCGAACCCCGGCTCCGGCGAGCGGCGCGGCGTCAGCCCGCCGGTTCTTCCCGCGAGCGTCAGCCCGCCGGTTCTTCGCTGGAAAACCACCGGCGGGCTAACGCCGCGCCGCTCGCCTGCTCACCGTCCCCGCAACTCGTCCAGCAGCCCGTCCACCTTGTCCGGCGTCACGTTCTTGCGATCCACGTCGTCGATCAGCACCGCCGGCGCTCCCTCGCAGACGCCGATGCACTCGGCGAACTGCACGGTGATCTTGCCATCCGTCGTCGTTTCGCCCGGCTGGACATGCAGCTTCTGGCAGAGGTCGTGCAGCAGTTGCTCGCCACCGGCCAGGGCACACGCCAGGCTCCGACAGACCCACAATCGCGTCTTGCCGAGCTTGTGTTCCTCGTCGCGGAAGAAGCCGTAGAACGTCATCGCGTCGTGGATCTCGGCCGGGTGCAGCTCGAGAATCTCGGCGATCTCACGGATCGCCGCCAGCGGCACGCAGCGCAGCTCGTCCTGCACCAGGTGCAGGGCCGGCAGCGTCGCCGCCTGCTTGCTCGGATAACGCGGCAGGTAGTCGAGGATCTTCTGACGCAGCTCGGGACTCAGTACGCTCATCGATCCAGCTCCGCGGCAATGATGTTGAGGCTGCCCAGGACGGCGACCACGTCGGAGAGCTGGTGGCCGACCATCAGATACGGGAACAGCTGGAAGTGGATGAACGACGGCGGCCGGGTTCGCGCTCGCCAGGCGGTGCCGGTGCCGTCGGAGACGACATAGTAGCCAAGCTCGCCCTGCGGCGACTCGATGTAGCCGTACACCTCATCGACTGGCGGGCTCCACTGCTTGTTCGGCATGATCAGCTCGAAGTGCTGAATCAGCCCCTCGATGCTGCGGTAGACGGCCATCTGATTGGGCAGCACGGCCTTGCTGTTGACATCGACGTTGACCGGCCCGCTCGGCAGATTCTCGATCGCCGCCTCGATGATCTTCAGGCTCTGGAGCATCTCCTCCATGCGGACCAGATACCGCGCCAGGCTGTCCCCTTCCGTCGCGACGACGACCTTGAACGCCGATTGCAGGTCCGGGTAGGCCAGGTACGGCTCTTCCTTGCGGATGTCCCGCATCACGCCGGACGCACGGGCGATCGGCCCGGTGGCGCTGAGGTTGATCGCGTCCTCCTTCGTCAGCACACCGATACCGCGGGTCCGTTCGATGAAGATGCGGTTGCGGTTGAGCAGGCGGCAAACGTCGGCGTGAGCCTTCGGGAACTCCCGAATGAAGTCCCGAATCTTGACGATGAAGTCCTCGTTGACGTCGCTCTGAAAGCCACCGACGCGCAGGAAGCTCGGATGGAAGCGCTGCCCGCTGGCCGTCTCGATCATGTCATAGATCTTCTCACGCTGGTTGAAGGCGTAGAGAAAGGCGGTGAAGCCGCCGAGATCCAGGGCCGCCGCTCCGGCGCAGAGCAGGTGATCCTGGATGCGCGCGATTTCGGCGAAGATCGTCCGCAGGTACTTCGCCCGCGGCGTGATCTCGATGCCCATCAGCTTCTCGACCGCGTCGAACCAGGCGATCTCATTGTGGATCGGTGACAGATACTCCATCCGATCGACGATGGTCACGTACTGGTTGTAGTCGAGGTGTTCGCCGAGTTTCTCGAACCCCGAGTGCAGGTAGCCGATGTCGGGCACGGCCTTGACGATCGTCTCGCCTTCCAGGGTCAGGATCAGGCGCAGGGTCGTGTGCGTCGCCGGGTGCTGCGGACCAAAGTTCAGGGTCCACAGGTAGTCCTTCTTGATGCCTTCGGGAGGCAGGATGGCGTCCGCCAGTTTCAGCGACATTTTCGTTGGCTCCGGGTGCTCGGTTCGCTCGCGCGGGGGTGGTCAGCTCTCGGCCCGGGTCAGGTGGTCGAAGTTGTGACGCTCGCCCCGTCCACGCAACGGGTAATCCTTTCGCAGCGGATGGGCGGTGAACTCTTCCGGCAGCAAAATTCGCCGCAGGTCCGGGTGCCCCTCGAAGCGGATGCCGTACATGTCGTACACCTCGCGCTCCATCCAGTCCGCTCCCTTCCACAGGGTGAAGACCGACGGCAGCGTCGGGTCGGGATCGTTGACGAACACCTTGACGATGAGCCGCTGGCCCGTCGTCATGTTCAGCAGGATGTACCAGACCCCGAAGCGGTCCTTCGCGTCCGGATAGTTGAGGTAGTCCGCTCCGCCCAGTTCGGTCAACTGGTCGAAGCCGTCCGCCTTGAGGAACTCCAGCACGGGGTACAGATTTTCGACGCTGACAATCATCCGACAGTTATCGCGGAAGATGTTCGTCCGGACGCTGTCCGGCCCGAATTTCTGGCGGACCCGGTCCACGACCTGGCCGAAGCGCTGCGTCTGGTCAGCGATCCATTCCTGACGGGTCATCATCGGCGCGATCCTCCGAGTCCGGTACCGTCGGAGTTCACCATCGGCAGCGGCTGCAAGCGCGTCGCCGTCCCGGCGTTGGCCGGAGCCACGATCTTCTCGGCTGGCGGCACCTCCAGGGCCAGCGGTTGCGGGCCGTCGTACTGGGTCCGCTTGTCGAACTCGCGACCGTCCACCGTGCCAGTGCGCTTGATCTTCGCCTGCAAATCGATCACCGATTGCAGCACCTGCTCCGGTCGCGGCGGGCAGCCAGGAATGTACACGTCCACCGGGATGAAGCGGTCGATCCCCTGAACGGTGGAGTAGGTGTCGAAGACGCCGCCGGAGGAGGCACACGCCCCCATCGAGATGCACCATTTCGGTTCGGTCATCTGCAACCAGATGCGCTGCATGACCGGGACCATCTTCATGGTGACCCGTCCGGCCACGATCATGACATCGCACTGCCGGGGCGTGAAGCGCATGGCCTCGGAGCCGAACCGGGCGATGTCGTGCCGGGAAGCTCCGGTCGCCATCAACTCGATACCGCAGCACGCCGTCGCGAACGGCATCGGCCACAGACTGTGCGCCCGGCACAGATTGGCCAGCCAGTCCAGCGGGGCGATCAGAAACTCGGGAAGACCTAACGCCACTGGAACACCCCCTTACGCCAGGCGTAAACGTAGGCGACCACGACCGAGGCGATGAAGAGCAGCACCTCGACCACCACAATGTTGCGGAACACCTCGCCGGTTATCGTCCCTTCCGAGTAGGCCGCCGCCCACGGGTAGAGGAACAGCAGTTCCACGTCGAAGACGAGGAACAGAATGGCGATGATGTAGAACTTCACGTCGAACCGTTGTCGGGCGTCACCGATCGGGTCCATGCCCGATTCGTACGGCATGCCCTTGACCGGCGTTGTCTTGCGCGGCGCGATCAGATGGGGCACGAAGATCGCCGCCACCGCGAACCCGGCCACGAAAACGAAGTAGATGAAGATCGGATAGTAGGTCGACAGCGTAAAATCCATGTGCCGATCCTGCTCGCGAGCTACTTCGTGAACCTTTTCACGAAGTCGGGGATAAAGAAACCTCGACAAGGTCGAGGGACGGTGCCAGGCCGTGCTGTCTCTCATTCTCTATGGGCGGCGCGATTGAGGGTCAAGCACGATGATCCGTCTCGAGCTTTTTGTTCACGGACTGAAATAGGACACATGTCGGCCATCGGCAACAGGAATGCGTCCGTTCTGTGTCGATCCGTGGAGGAGGAGGGACCATGACGCCCGTTCCGGTCTGTCGCCGTCGGATCGATCCTGTGCCGGTCGAGCCCTGGTTTCAGCACTTTCCCGGCGTCGAGGGCTTCCTCCGCGCCGTCGCCGAGGAACCCTGGGACGAGACGCACCGGCTCATCCTGGCCGACTGGCTGGAGGAGCAGGGTGCGACCGAGCGGGCGGATTTCATTCGCCTGCAATGTCGGGCAGAGACGCTGCCACACTGGCTCGTCCCCGTCCACGTCAGCACGCGAATCCGCCTGCTGCGGACGGCTCACCGGGAGGCGTGGTGGGACGGCCTGCCGGCCAACCTCGAAGCGTTCGGCGGTCTGCTCTGTGAGTTGACCGAGAGCGACTTCACACGGGTGCAGGCGACCCTGGAGGCGGTCGCCGACGTGGCCGACGTTCATCGCTTCAATCTGCGGGGCGGAAACTCCGGCCGGTGGGCCGACTTCTCCAACAATCTGACGCTCTGGCGTGACCTCAGCATGCTCGACCTGAGCAGTAATTCCCTGGGCCAACTCCTCGGGTCGCTGAACCATGTCCACCACCTGAGCAGTCTGGGCGAACTCCGCCTGGCCAGCACCGGGGCGAGCGACGCCGATCTGGCCAGTCTGATCGGTTTCTTCCACACTCCCGAGTTGCACACGATTGACCTGACCCGGAATGTCTTCACCCCCGAGGCCGTGCGGATCCTTGCCGGCCGGTTCCACCACCTGCGCCGACTGCGCCTCGACGACAACCTCGGCCTGGGGGACGAGGGGTTGACCAACATCGCACTTGGCGGCAGCGCGTTCGCCGGGTTGACGCGTCTGGAGGTCAGCAACACCAACATCGGCCGGCCCGGCCTGCAAGCCCTGGCCTCGGCCAGTCTGCCCGAACTGGAGACGTTCGACCTGAGCGAGAACCAACTCGGCGCGGCCGATGTCCAGGTCGTCGCCGGGATGGCCGGCCTGCCCCGATTGCGCCACCTCGATCTGAGCTACAACCGCCTGGGTGATCTCGGCCTGGCGGCCCTGGCCAGTTCACCCCATCTGACCGGCCTGACCGCCCTGAACCTGCGTGGCTGTACCATCGGTTCCGCCGGCGGCCGCGCCCTGGCCCGAACGGATCGCCTGACTCGTCTGACGGCCCTGGCTCTCGCCGACAATCGTCTCGGCACACGCGGCGTGCAGGCCCTGGCCGCTTCGCCCGCTCTCGCCTCAGTCCAGGCGATCGGGCTGGGCGGCAACAAGATCGGTGCCGCCGGTGCCCGTGCCCTGGCCCGATCGAAGACTCTGTGCAATCTCTGGTCGCTCCACCTGGGCGAGAACGCGGTCGGCGACGCCGGCGTCCGCCACCTGGTCGAGTCGGACAACTACCGCAATCTGATCGCACTGGTTCTGTCGAACAACGCCCTGACCGAAGACGCGGCTCGGGCCATCGCCGCCGCACCTGGCCTGGCTCGCCTGGGTGCCCTGACCCTCAACAATAACCAGATCGGCAGTGCCGGTGTCCGCGCCCTGGTCGAGTCGCCTTACCTGCGTCACCTGTTCGCCCTGAACCTCCACGGGAACCCCATCACCGGCGACGATGCCGCTCTCCTCCGCGCCCGCTGGCCGTTCGTCGAGTGCCGGGTTTGAAGCCATTCCAGGAGGGCCGCCCGGAAACTGGTCTGGCGACGATCGCGTGGAAACCGTATATAGCGGTTCTTCGAGTCCATCGAGCAAGGCCGGGCATCCCTCGTCAGCGCAGCGCTCGTGCTACCATCCTCGCGGAACCCAGGGACGGGTGCGACCATGTCCACGGCGTCAGCACAGCGGATTCATCCAACAGCCCTTCTCGGCCCCAACGTCGAGTTGGCCGAGGATGTTGTCGTCGGCCCTTATGCCCTGCTCGAGGGCCGAATTATCATCGGCCCCGGCTGTACCATCGGCCAGGGTGCCCGCCTCGTCGGCAATATCACTCTCGGCAAGAACAATCAGGTCTTCGCCTACGCCATTCTGGGCGAAAAACCTCAGCACATGAAATATGCCGACGAGCCGACCGGTGTGGAGATCGGCGAAGGAAATGTCTTTCGGGAGTTCGTCACCGTCCACCGTGGCACGGCGGCCACCGGCAAGACGATCATCGGCGACAACAACTACTTCATGGCGACCAGCCACATCGCCCATGACTGTGTCGTCGGCAACAACTGCATGCTGGCCAATGCCGCTCTGCTGGCCGGTCACTGCTCCATCGCCGACAACGTCGTGCTGTCCGGGCACAGTGCCCTGCATCAGTTCTGCAAGATGGGCCGGATCGCCATGCTCTCCGGCGTCTCCGGCTCGTCGAAGGACGTGCCGCCGTTCATGATCGTCCAGGGGATCAACAAGATTCTCGGCGTCAACGTGGTCGGCATGCGGCGAGCGGGCATTCCGACGGCGCACATCGATGCCGTACGTCGGGCCTACTTCCTGCTGTTCAAGCTCGGCCTGACCGTGTCGCAGGGCATCGAGCGGATGCTGGCCGAGGTCGGTCACATTCCCGAGGTGCGCGAGCTGGCCGATTTCATCAGCAGCGCCCATCGCGGCATCACCCTGCACGAGTATCGCGCCGAGGCCGCCTGATCCACAAGTGTTTCGTCCGAGTCCGGCCGCCAGCGCGGGCTCGGACAACCTCCTGCCGACCTGGCATCCACCACCGGGTGACGGTAAAGTCCCTCCCGTTGACGCAGATTCCCTGCCGAGGGCTTCCCGTGCCAAAGGTCGTTCTGGCTTCCGCACTGGTCCGCTACCTGCCGAACTCGCCGCCCGGCGAGCGAACCTGGCTAGTCGCCGGGCGGACCGTCCGCGCGGTTCTCGACGCTCTTCTTGCCGAGGTGCCCCTCCTTCGCGGTTACCTCCTCGATGACAATGGGTCGCTGCGTCATCACATCGCCGCCTTCGTCAATGGAGTCGTCGTCCGCGACAAGCAGGGGCTTGCCGAGGAGATGCCAGCCGAGGGCGAACTTTTCCTGGTTCCGGCTCTGTCGGGAGGATGACCGTGAGCGAGCAACTACTGGTTTCGACGCGGAAGGGCCTGTTCACCTGCGTGCGGGAGGCGGCCGGCTGGCGCGTCGTCCGGCACGACTTTCTGGGCGAGAACGTCACCCTGGCTCTGGCCACGCCGACGGCCTGGTATGCCGCCCTGAACCTCGGCCACTTCGGCGTCAAGTTTCGCCGTTCGGTCGATCAGGGCGTCACCTGGCAGGAGTGCCCGGTGCCGGTCTACCCGGACGGCGAGACGATCACGACCGGCGATGGCAAGCCGCCTCAGCCGGCGACACTCAAGCTGATCTGGGCTCTGGAGGCGGGACCGACGCCGGACAGCCTCTGGGCCGGCACCGCGCCGGGCGGTCTGTTTCGCTCCGACGATGCCGGCCAGACCTGGCACCTGATGCGCGGTCTATGGGATCGGCCCGAACGCGCTTACTGGTTCGGCGGCGGCTATGACTTCCCCGCCATCCACTCGATCTGTGTCGATCCGCGCGACCCGCAGACGTTGCGCCTGGCCGTCTCGACGGCCGGCGTCTGGATCACGCGCGACGGCGGCGAAACCTGGGACGTGATCGGCGAGGGGCTCTACGCCGCGTACATGCCGCCGGAACTGCGACACAACCTCGTCGCCCAGGACGTCCACCGGTTGGTCCAGTGCCCGACCGCTCCGGACACACTCTGGATTCAGCATCACAACGGCATCTTCCGCTCGACCGATGGCGGCCTGCATTTCCAGGACGTGCCAGACGCGAAGCCGTCGGTCTTTGGCTTCGCCGTCGCGGTCCATCCACGGGAGCCGAACACGGCCTGGTTCGTGCCAGCGGTCAAGGACGAGTTCCGCATCCCGGTCGATGGCAAGTTCGTCGTCAGTCGGACGCGCGATGGCGGGGCGTCGTTCGACGTGTTGACGCGCGGCCTGCCGGAGCCGCCGGCGTTCGACATCGTCTACCGCCACGGTCTGGCAATCGATGAGACGGGCGACCGCCTGGCGATGGGC
>CAYYJM010000186.1:0-12737 GCA_964471755.1 uncultured Alcaligenaceae bacterium | reverse complement strand
GGGCGGGCTGCCTTAAGTTGGCGCGTATGGGGCCGAGCGCCAGCGAGAGCCCACCGAGCCTCGCCGGATTCATTGTTCATCGTTCCAGGGAGCGAGAGCCCACCGAGCCTCGCTGGATTCATCGTGCATCGTGCATCGTTTCCGAGATGGTGGGCTCTCGCTGGCGCTCGGCCCACCCTACCTCATTCCCAACCTTCCTCGTTACTGTCCGCGCTTCTTGAGTACCTCAAACTTCGTGATCGCCAGGCCCTCGCCGGTGTCGATCCACGCCAGTTCCACGCGGTCGCCGACCTTCGATGCGCGAACGGCCTTGAGGACCTCGGGCTTCGGTCCCTTGACCTTGGGATCGTACTGCACGCGGTAGGTCCGGGCCTTCTCCTCGCCGACGGCTTGCACCGTGAGGATCACGTTCTTGCCGTTGGGCGAGTCCTTCTTCGCCTTCACCTCTCCGGTAACCGTGCCCGTTCGCTTCTCCTGCCCGACGGCGGAATCGCGACCGCAGAACACGACCAGGGCCGCCACGAGACAGACTCCGACGCACTTCCGAATCATGGGACTTCTCCTTGGTGGAATCGATGGAACCCTGCCAGTATAGCGAGCCGCGCCGTGGGATGGTTCTTGCGGCCAATTCTGCCGGTCGGGAGGACTTTGCTCGTTTGCTCAGGTTTGCAGCAGCGAAGGGCCGGTCGATCCGGTAGAATACGGCCACGCGAACAGGGGGTGATCCATGACTCGACCCGGGCCGGAGTCGCTGCCGCTGGCCCCGCTGCTGCACGCCTACACGGCGTCGGCTCCGCTGCCGGCCCGCCTCGGTGAGGTTCCCGGTCTGGGCCGACGTTTCGCCGCCATCCGCGCCGTGGCGGCTGGCCTGCTCGCGCCTGGGTTCCTCGACGCCGCTCCGGACGCCGCATTTCGCGATGCCCTGCTCGCCTTCTACGAGGCTGTCGTCGCGCCGCCGCTGCACGGTGGCACCCTCCAGCGTCGCATCGGCATCGTCCGTCATGGTGTCGCCATGCTGGCTCGGGGACGCGAGCCGTTGCCGGTCAAGCTTGAACAGTGCCTTCAGCCGAACGGAGCGTACTTCGTCGCCGGCCTTGGCCCGGCCTTCTGGTCGGCTCTTGTGCAGGGGCTCGACCCGGATCGCCATCCCGGCTGGACGCCGGACATCGTCTCGGCCGTGCGCCGACTCGGCCTGGCCCGCTGGGCTCCGGGGGCCGGGGCCGCCATCGTCTACGGTCGGCTGCTTGAGGCCTGCACGCGTCTGCTCGCCTCGGGGGCGCTGACGTCGGCCCAGCAGGTCGATCACTTCCTCACGCGAGTCGCTCACACGACGGGCCGAACGCTCGCCCCGGACAGCGAGTCGGCCCACCTGCGCAAGGCGGTCGAGCGGGTTCGCTCCGGCGGCCATCTACGCGAGCAACTCAAGCAGCGCGGCCAGGCGCTGAGTTCCGCTCAGGGTCGGCTCGCCCAGGCGCTGGCACGCTGCGATGGTCCCGACCTCCTGGCCGTCCTGGCCGAGGCCGATCCGGACAGTGCCGCACGGTCGCCGCTCGATCCGGTTCGGGATGCCGAGGCACTTATCCTCTGGGTCGGTCGTCTGTGGGAGACGCCGGACCCGGCCCTGCCGACGGTGCTGGCTGCGTTCTGGCAGGCCGATCCCATTCCCGGTGCCGGCCTCTGGCTGCCGCCGGCCGTGCTGCATCTGCGCGATCCACAGGCGTTTCCGCCCTGGTCCGAGGGGCTTCGCGCTGGCCATGCCACGCTGGAAGACGGTCCCGCCACCGGCCGACCGGCCGACGATTACGCCCTGTTCCGCGAGGGCGTCGCCTGGCTCCGCGAGCGGCTGACCCTGCACCCGTTCGAGGTGCCGGCCGTGCTGCTCGCCCTCGCTCCGGAGACGACCGCCCGCACCGAGAACGGCCTCGTGCCGTTCGCCGGCTTCGGCCCCGACACTTTCGCGTTCCTCGCCGACCTGGCCCAGCATAACGATCGCGCCTGGATGGCCGGGCAGCGAACCCGCTATCGCTTCGGTGTCCGCCAGCCGTTGCTCGAACTGTGTCAGGCTCTTGTCACTCGCTACGTCGCTCCGGTCCTGTGTGGTCGGCAAGGCTGGGCGATCGACACGGTGGCGCGGCCCGGCCACGCCCTGACGAGCATCTGCCGCAACGCCTACGGCCGGGGCGGCCCGTACTCGACGACGCTCTGGATCACGTTCCGGCCGCCGGGACCGCGGCACCAGCAGGCGCAGCTCTTCGTCCGTCTCGACGCGACCGGTGTCCGCTTTGGTCTGCGTCTGGGGAAGGAGGCCCGCGCCGCCCTGGCTCGTCTGCGAACGAACCTGACACGTCATGGCCGCTGGATCTTCGCCATCCTGGAATCACGCGGCGCGTTGACCGGCTCGACCTGGGGTCAGGCCGATCGGCCGGGGAGCGAACCGCCCGCGACGCATGAAGCAATCCTCACCTGGGCGAAGGGCAAATCGTGCGAGGTCGGCTGGACGCTTCGCGCCGACGATCCGGTCCTGCTCGGTGAGGGGCTCGTGGGCGAGGTGCTGCTCGCCTTCGATCGGCTCCTGCCGCTGGTCGCCGCCGCGTTCGAGGAGGACGCCGAGGCGACGCTGAACCGACTCGGCGTCGTCCGGCCCGAGGCGGGAGCGTACACCACGGCCGACTTCCTGCGTGCGACCTATCTCGATGCCGGCTGGCTCGACCGCGCACGCGGTCTGCTCGAACTGAAGAAGCAACTCATCCTCCAGGGCGTGCCGGGGACGGGCAAGACGCACGTCGCGCGGTGTCTGGCCCGGCTCATCGCCCAGGGCCGTGACGAGTGCATCCGCCTGGTGCAGTTCCATCCGGCGTACACCTACGAGGAATTCGTCGAGGGGATCAAGGTCCGCACGGTCGAGGTGAACGGCCGACATGAGGCGACGTATCCGATCGAGGAGGGGCTGCTCTGCGCGTTCGCCGACCAGGCCGCGGCCTTCCCGACGAAGCCGCACGTTCTGGTGATCGACGAGATCAATCGTGGCAATCTACCGCGCATCTTCGGCGAGCTGCTCTACCTGCTCGAATACCGTGAGCAGGCCGTGGTGCTGCCGTACTCGCGGCGGCGGTTTCAGTTACCGACGAACCTCTACCTGCTCGGCACGATGAACGCCGCCGATCGCTCCGTGGCCCTGGTCGATCAGGCGCTACGACGGCGGTTCTCGTTCCTGGAGATGTCACCCGACGCCGAGGTCCTGGCCGCCTGGCTGCGAACGCATCCACCGGCCGAGATCGACTTTGCGTCGCGGGTGCTGGACCTGTTCGATCGGTTGAATGCGAAGCTGGCGTTCGAGCTGGGTCCGACGGCGCTGATCGGCCACAGCGTGTTCATGGTGCCGAAACTCGACGCGGACAGGCTGGGACTGGTGTGGTCGCATCATGTCCTGCCGCTGGTACAGGAACACGTCGCGGGCCGGGCGGAGCGGCTGGAGGCGTTCACGCTGGAGCGCCTGGAGCGGGAGCCACGGCGGAAGGTGCGGCGCGAAGCGTGAGCTATTTTGCGACATCTGCCGGGCTCGGACTGCGGCGCGCAGATCCTGGGCCTTCGGCTCCCAGATCGGGCCGCGTTTCCGTTATGCCATGGCACTCTCATCGAGATTTAGCATTCACCGAGCGAATGCTAAATACCATTTAGCAAAAATGCAACCGCTCTCGTGAGGGTTGCGCGTCCCTGTCCACGGAGGTGAGCGTCTCACCGTCTTCATTTAGCCGCCGGCTTGCCGGCGGTCTTGTCGCGCGTCTGATCGTCTCACCCCTCCAGCATCTTCCGCAGCACTTCCTCGGGAGCGGGCCGGTACGCGCTCGGCTCCATCGTGTAGGATGCCCGACCGGCACTCAGACTGCGAACCTTGTCGGCATAGTCGAACATCCGGGCCAGAGCCACGATCGCCTCGACCACCCAGAGCTTGCCGCGAAGATGCTGATCGAGGATCTCCGCTCGGCGAGCGTTCAGGTCGCCGGTGATCGCACCGAGAGAGTCCTCCGGCACCGTCACCTCCAGCCGCATGACCGGCTCCAGCAGGACGATGTTGTCGCGCAGCGCCTGACGAACCGCGTCCGCTCCGACGGCGGCGAAGGCCCCCTCCGAGGAGAGCGCCTCGTCCATCTTCGCTTCCAGGATCGTCGCCCGGACGTGCATGACCGGAAAGCCGAGGTCGCCCGAATCGAGGGCTCCGGTCAGCCCCTGGATCAGAGCGTTCTCGAATGCCTCAGTGAGCGTCTCCGACTTCAGCTTCGAGACGACCTTGATCGGCTCGGGACCGTCGTAGCTCTCGAACTTGACGACCGCTCGACCGAACAGACTGTGGGCCCCGGCCAGGTGCGTCGCGTCCCCCTCGACCGTCTTCGCATCCCGGATCGTCTCACGGTAGCTGACACGCGGCTTGCCGACACGGATCTTGAGCCGAAAGTCGCGCTCCATCCGGTGCCGCTTGATCTCCAGGTGCAGCATGCCCATGCCGCTCATCAGCTTCTGGCCCGTCTCCCGGTCGTCACGCCAGGTGAACGTCGGATCTTCCTTGCGCAGCAGATTGAGGATCTCGACCAGCTTGTCCTTGTCGGCCGACGATTCCGGCTCGATCGACTGGCTGACGACCGCCTCGGCGAAGGTGATCCGCTCCAGGACGATCGGATGCTGCGTCTCGCACAGCGTGTCGCCGGTGATCGAATCCTTCAGGCCAATCAGCGCGACGATGTCGCCGGCGACCGCCTCGGGCAACTCGTCCCGCTGGGTCGGGTCGGCCTTCGTGTGGTAGAGCTTGCCGACGAGTTCCTTCGCGTCCTTGGTGGCGTTCAGCACCCGGCTATTCGACTTGAGCGTGCCGGAGTAGATTCGCAGGTAGTACAACTCGCCATGCGTGCTGGCCACGACCTTGAAGACGAGGCCGGCAAACGGCTCCTTCGGATCGCAGTGACGCTGTTCTTCCTTGTCCTTCTTCTTCGGGTTGACCCCGGTCACCGGCGGCCGATCCAGCGGGCTGGGCAGGTAGTACGTGCAGGCATCGAGCAGCGGCTGAATGCCGATGTGGTTCCGACCCGAGCCGCACAGCACCGGCTGAATCTGTCGTCGGAGCGTCTGCTCGCGGATGACGGCGCGCAGCGTCTCCACGGGGATCTCTTTCCCCTCCAGGTACGCGCTGGTGATCGCGTCGCTCTCGTCATTGGCCGAGAGGGCGTCGAAGAGCTTCTCCCGCCAGGCGGCGACCTCGTCGGCCATGTCCGCGGGGATCGGCTCGCTGCGAATGGTCTGGCCGAAATCGGCCGGGTCGAAGTAGAGGGCCTTCTGTTCGAGCAGATCGATGATCCCCTCGAACGGCTTCGGGCTATCATTGGGACCGCCCGCACCGATGGGCAGGATCAACGCGACCGGATTGGCCTCCAGCCGCTCGCGGACCTCGTCCACGGCGTTGGCAAAGTGGGCACCCACCACGTCCATCTTGTTGATGAAGACCATCCGGGGAACACGGTAGCGATCGGCCTGTCGCCAGACCGTCTCCGACTGAGCCTCGACGCCTTTCTGGGCATCGAAGACCACAACACAGCCATCCAGGACGCGCAGGGACCGCTCCACCTCGGCGGTGAAATCAACGTGGCCTGGCGTGTCGATCAGGTTGACCGTGCAGTCGCGCCACTGGAACGGGATGCACGCGCTGTAGATGGTGATGCCGCGTTCCTGTTCTTCCTCGTCGAAGTCAGTCGTCGTGTTACCGGCATCGACGCCGCCGAGCCGGTGGACGGCCCCGGCGTAGAAGAGCAGATGCTCACTGGTGGTCGTTTTTCCCGCATCAATATGAGCGATGATGCCCAGGTTGCGGACACGGGTCAAATCGGGGCCCGCTTTATCTTTCTCTTTCGCCATGACGCACCTCCTCAAAGTCAGTGACTGTTCCTAAAGCGGCTCCCTCTCCCTCGGTACTCCGGGGGAGAGGGTTGGGGTGAGGGGGATAAGGCTTTCCAGCCAGGGAAGACAAAGACCCCTCACCCCAACCCCTCTCCCCTGAGGACAGGGGCGAGGGGCTCGGCCGGCTCCCTCTCCCTCGGTACTCCGGGGGAGAGGGCTGGGGTGAGGGGGAAGCGGCTCTCCAGACAGGGAAGGCGCAAACCCCTCACCCCAACCCCTCTCCCCTGAGGACAGGGGCGAGGGGCTTTCGGAACAATATCTCAGATGAGAAAAGCCAGAAGTCAAAAGTCAGACAGACCACGCCGAGAGTGGGTTCTCGTCGGCGTGACCACTGACTTCTGACTTCTGACTTCTGACCTTGAATCCGATTACCAGGCGAAGTGCGAGAAGGCCTTGTTGGCGTCGGCCATCTTGATGGTGTTCTCGCGTTTGGTCATCGCCTCGCCCTCACGGCGATACGCGGCCAGGAGTTCATCGGCCAGGCGCAGGAACATGGGCCGACCGCCCTTGCCGCGCGACGCGCCGATGATCCAGCGGATGGCCAGGCTCTGCTGACGGGTCTTGTTGACCTGCATCGGCACCTGGTAGGTGGCACCACCGACGCGCTTGGAGCGGACCTCGACCGACGGCTTGACGTTCTCCACCGCCTGGGTGAAGACGTCGATCGGGTTCATGTCGGGGATCTTCTTCTTGATCTGGTTCATGGCACCATAGAAGACGCGCATGGCCGTCGCCTTCTTGCCGCCCCACATGAGGCAGTTGATGAACTTGCTGGCCAGCTTCGAGCCGTACACCGGGTCCGGCTGAAGCGTCTCCGCACTGGCGGTTCGCTTTCCCATGATCGTTTCGTTTGCTCGGGGATACGGGGTGGTTCGGGGCGGTTACTTTTTCTCGCGTTTGGCACCGTACTTCGAGCGGGCCTGCTTACGGTCCGCCACGCCCTGCGAATCGAGGACGCCGCGAACGATGTGATAGCGCACACCGGGCAGGTCGCGAACACGGCCGCCACGCACCAGGACGATCGAGTGTTCCTGGAGGTTGTGCCCCTCGCCAGGGATGTAGGCCGTCACCTCGATGCCGTTGGACAGGCGGACGCGCGCCACCTTCCGCAGGGCCGAGTTCGGCTTCTTCGGGGTCATGATCTTGACCTGCAAGCAGACGCCCTTCTTCTGCGGGCAGCCCTGCATGGCCGGGTGACGCGAACGCGATCGCTGCGGCACACGCGGCTTGTTGACCAGCTGATTGATCGTCGGCATGGGTTCCTGGGTCCAGTACACGCCGGCGTTTCCGGGCCCCACCCGCATTCGTGGGGGACGCCGGCCGGCTGAATCCTCGGTCCGTCGCGGTGCGACGGGAATGCTGCAAAACATTTACCGTAGGGATCGGACCTCATCCGGTCAAGGGCACCCGCCAAATTCGCGCCATCGGGTTGCTCGCTCCGCTGGCCCTGTTATCATGGACCGCGACCTCCCAGATTCCGCCGGTCGAGGTTCCGCCATGTGTTCGATCCGTGCTGCTGGCCTGCTCGGTCTGGTCTTGCTGCTTTGCCTGACCTCCCACGTCGGGGCGGTCATCATGCGTCTGACGCCGCTCGCCGACGTCCTGGCCGAGTCGAACCTGATTCTCCTCACCCGCGTCGAGTCGCTCGACGCCGAGAAGCGGCAGATGGTCCTCAGCATCGGCGAGGCCCTCAAGGGCAAGGCCGGCTTCGAGAAGCTGCCGATGCTCCTCCAGGGCGACCGCGAGGCCGACCGGAGCAAGCAGGGGCCGCAGTTGCTCGCCCGGCTCAAGGTTGGTTTACCGATCGTGCTGTTCATCAACCAGCGTGACCGTGAGTTCGTCGCCTTCGGCTACACCAACGGCACCTGGTTCCAGGCGACCGGCATCCAGCCGAAGGATGCCGAGACGCCGCGCTGGAGCTGGACGCACTTCGAGCCGTACTTCCGCCGCACCTTCAAGGGCACGACGCAGGAACTGCGAGACACGGTGGCCGACGCCCTGGCCGGCAAGCGGAAGCCGCCCGCAGCCGACGCGAAGGAGAAACCGGGCCTCGGACCGGAGGTCTCTCTTCGGCGAGCGTGGGGCGTTAGCCCCATGAGCGCCTTGATCCGGAGAGAAGATCATGGGGCTTACGCCCCACGTTCGCCGGTGCCGATCGAGTTCGGCGTGATCATCGCGCCGTGGCTGGTCGGGCCGTTCGCCCTGCTGGCGATGATCTTCCCGGCCCTGTTCGGCGGCCTCGTCGCCGGCCTGCGCCGCTGGATGACCTGGCTGACGGTCATCAGCCTCAACTCGACCCTGCTCGTCGTGCGCGACTTCTACCTCGTCCGGGCCTACCCCGAGACATGGCTCGCCAGCGAGAACTTTATCTGGCTTGCGATGGCGGTCATCACCTTCGCTGGCGCGTGGTGGGCCTGGCACCGATGCGGCCACTTCGGTGCCTCGCATCGACCGGGTCGCGGCGAGGCGATCTTCCTGCTGAGCCTCAGCCTGCTCGGCGCGATCCCGTTCCTGATCTGGTGGCCCCGATCGCTGGCCGAGCTGTCGCTGATGATGAAGACGCTCGCCGTCCTGCAGATGGGCCTGATCGTGGCGACACTGCACACGGTTTTCGCTGCCCTGCGCTCGGCCACGCCGTCTCTGCCCGGCGAGGGTGTCGCCCTGCTGACGATGCTCCTGGCCAGTGTCGTCTTCCTGCCGACCAGCGGGCCGGCCTCGGCGCTCGTGGTCGCCCCGGAGCAGACCGCACCAGGGCAACTCGGCCTCCAGGGCGTCGTCTGGCGCTTCGATCTGCCCGAGACGAGCGCGATCTACTCGTCGCCGACGATCGTCGGTGATCGGGTCTACTTCGGTGCGGTCCACGGCTCGGCCTTCCGCAGCGGGGCCGTCTACTGTGTCGATGCGAAGAGCGGCCAGCAGGTCTGGAGCTTCCGCCAGGGCCTCGGCGGCCGCAGCCTGCATGACATCTTCTCGTCACCGACGGTCGCCGACGGCTGCGTCTACATCGGCGAGGGATTTCACTTTCACGCCGGCTGCGCCCTGTACTGCCTCGATGCCGCGACCGGCGAGAAGAAGTGGGAGTTCGAGACGGCCAGCCACACCGAATCGAGTCCGTGCGTCGTCGCCGGCCGGGTCTACTTCGGCGCGGGCGACGACGGCATGTACTGCCTTGACGCGAAGTCGGGCAAGGAACTCTGGCACCTCCAGGCCCTGCACATCGACGCCAATCCGCTCGTTGCCGGCGGCAAGGTCTACGTCGGCAGCGGCAAGGGAGACGCCTTCATGGAGTTCGCCATCGTCTGCCTCGACGCGGTCACCGGCAAGGAGGAGTGGCGGATGCCGATGGACCTGCCGAGCTGGGGCGGAGCGGCCCTCGTCGGCGACCGCCTGCTCGTCAGCATCGGCAACGGCATCTTCACCATGAGCGATCCGGAGCCGGCCGGGGCCATCCTCGCGCTCGACGCGAAGACCGGCCGGCGTCTCTGGCGAACCGACGCGAAGCAGATCCGCGACGGCGTTCACGTTCGCCTGGCCAGCGACGGCACGCGCGTCTGGGCGGCCTCACGCGATCAGCGGGCCATCTGCCTGAACCTCGCCGATGGCAAGACGATCTGGGAACGCGACCTGGGCAGTCCGATCGTCGCCTCGCCGGCCCTGGTGCCGGATCTGGCCGCCAGCGTCCGACTCTCCCTGGGCCAGCCGGCCGCTCCGAACACGACGGCGTACAGCAGCCTGATCGTCGCCACCAGCGGCGGCCTCGTCGCCAGCCTCGACCCGGCCGATGGCACGACCCAGTGGATCTACAATGCCGGTCAGAATGCGGTCGCCGAGATCCTCGCCTCGCCGGCCGTCGCCGTCAGCCTCGACTTCACCGGCGAACGCCGGCGGATCGTCGTGGGCACCATCCTCAACAGCAGCAAGGGTGTCCTGCTCTGCCTCGAAGACCAGCGGAAGCCGTAACTTCACCAGCTTGATAAAGATTGTCATCTCGACACCCGGCGAGGGGGTCGCTAAAATCGCCTCCGCAGGTGGAGGGCGAGAATGGTGCGATTTTTCCTCGGAGCCGGGCTCGCGGTCCTGCTCCTGGTCGGCGTGATCGGCGGCCTGGCCGGCTGGGAGCGGCTGACGCGCAACACCCGACTGCTGAACGTCTCGTACGATCCGACGCGAGAGTTGTGGGCCGAGCTGCATGCCGCCTTCGCGGAGCGGGCCGGCGGCGTCGATCTGCGCACGTCGCACGGCGGCTCGACAAGCCAGGCTCGCGCGGTGCTGGACGGCCTCGCCGCCGACGTGGTCAGCCTGGCGATGTGGGCCGACGTCGATGCCTTGCGGCAGGCCAGCCTGATCGCACCGGGATGGGAACAACGCTACCCGCCGGCGTACCTTTCGACGGTCGTCTTCGTCGTTCGACGGGGCAACCCGCACGCGATCCACGACTGGCCCGATCTGCTCGCCGACGACGTCGCGGTGATCACGCCGAGTCCGAAGACCTCGGGCAACGGCCGGATGAGCTTCCTGGCCGCGTGGGGAGCCGCTCGCCTGGTTCCCGGCGGCAGCGACGAGGCCACGCGGACGTTCGTACGCCGACTGTACGCCCGTGTGCCGGTGCTGGACACGACGGCTCGCGCCTCGGCCCTGACGTTCGCCCAGAAGGGGCTCGGCGACGTGCTGCTGACCTGGGAGAACGAGGCGCACCTGCTCGTCCGCGAGTTCCCCGCCGCGCTGGCGATCGTCTACCCATCGCGGAGTATCCGAGCCGAGCCGCCGGTCGCCATCGTCGATCGTGTCGTGGATCGCAAGGGGACACGGCCTCTGGCGACGGCGTACCTCGACTTCCTCTACTCGGAGTCGGGCCAGGAGATCCTCGCCCGGCACCACTATCGGCCGACGAACGCGGCCATCTGGAAGCGGCACGCGGAGCGGTTCGGCTCGCTCCCGCTGTTCGCGATCACGGAGATCGTCCCCGGCGGCTGGGCGGAAGCCCAGGAGCGGTTCTTCGTGGCGGGCGGCGAGTACGATCGGCTGGGCAAGTAGAGGCACCCGCATGGCGTCGCATCGGCAGGTCCTACCGGGTTTCGGCCTGAGTCTGGGGTACTCCTGCGCCTACCTTGGTCTGCTCGTGGTGCTGCCGCTGGCGGCCTGTTTCGCCTCGGCGGCCTCGCTCTCGTGGGATCGCTTCTGGGCCGTCGTCTGGACGCCGGAAACCCGCGCGGCGTACGCCCTCAGCCTGGGAGCGTCCCTGGTCGCGGCGATCCTCAATCTCGGCCTCGGTCTGCTCGTCGCCTGGGTGCTGGTCCGCTACCGTTTCCCTGGCAAACGTCTCTTCGACGCCCTGGTCGATCTGCCGTTCGCGCTGCCGACGGCGGTCGCCGGCCTGGTCTACTCGTCGCTGTACGCCGACAACGGCTGGTACGGTCAGTTTCTGGCCCCGCTCGGCATCCACGCCACATTCAATCGGCTCGGCATTGTCCTGGTGCTGATCTTCACCAGTTTCCCGTTCGTCGTTCGCACGGTTCAGCCGGTGTTGCAGGAACTGGAACCGGAGCTGGAGGAGGCGTCGGCGACCCTCGGCGCGAACCGCTGGCAGACGTTCTGGCAGGTCCTGCTACCGCAGATGTTGCCGGCCCTGCTGACCGGCTTCGCCCTGGCCTTCGCCCGCGCCCTGGGCGAGTACGGCAGCATCGTCTTCGTCTCCAGCAACAAGCCCGGCGAGACGCAGATTGCGCCGATGCTGATCGTGGCGAAGCTGGAGGAGTACGACCCGGTGACCGGCTTCCGCTACAACGAGGCGGCGGCGATCGCCGTCGTTCTGCTGGCGATGTCGTTCACGCTCCTGGTGCTGATCAATCTGCTCGAACGCTGGAGCAAGCGTCATGGCGTCGCCTGATCCGAAAGCCGGCCCTTCGGGGCTGCGGCGCAGTCAAGATGACCCGCTCTGGGTTCGCGTGCTGCTCATCGGGGCGGCCGTCAGCGTGGTGAGCGGGTTGATTCTCGTGCCGGTGATCCACGTCTTCTGGCAGGCGTTCGCGCGCGGGCCGGGAGTGTACTTCCACGCTCTGTTCGGCGATCCGCTGACCCGTCACGCGATCGGCCTGACGCTGACGGTCGCGCCGCTGGCGGTGGGCCTGAATCTCATCTTCGGTGTCGCGGTGGCGTGGGCCATCGCTCGCTTTCGCTTTCCGGGCCGGACGCTGTTGATCGGCCTGATCGATCTGCCGTTCGCCATCTCGCCGGTGGTGGCCGGGCTGATCATCCTGCTGATCTTTGGCCGACAGGGCATCCTGGGGCCGTGGCTGGAGGCGGCCGGCCTGAAGATCGTCTTCGCCGTGCCGGGCCTGGTCCTGGCGACGGCCTTCGTGACGTTCCCCTACGTCGCCCGGGAGCTGATCCCGGTCCTGGAGGCGACCGGAACGGAGGAGGAGTTGGCCGCACGCAGTCTCGGAGCCAGCGGCTGGCAGATGTTCTGGCGAGTGACGCTGCCGAACATCAAGTGGGGCCTGCTCTATGGCGTCATCCTGTGCAATGCTCGGGCGATGGGGGAGTTCGGAGCCGTGTCGGTCGTCTCGGGCCGGATCGCGGGCGAAACGGACACGCTCCCCTTGCGGGTGGAAAAGCTGTTCCAGGAGCCGGGCAAGCTGCCCGAGGCGTTCGCCGTGGCGTCGCTGCTGACGATCCTCGCCCTGGTGACCTTGCTGCTAAAGGTGTGGCTCGAAACCCGGGGCGAGCCGCTCGCTCCCGAGGCGAGCCCCCTCTTGGCGAGCCCCCCACGAAAGTGGGGGGAGTTCCCGACGCGG
>CAYYJM010000185.1:0-12869 GCA_964471755.1 uncultured Alcaligenaceae bacterium | reverse complement strand
TGTTCCGGCCTGATGTGGCGATGAGGCGTCGGTGGCGCTCCCGCCCACCCTACATTTCTTTGTTCTGATCGGTGTCGCTGCGCTCCGGAGCGAGGATTGGTGGGCCTGCGCTGTTCCGGCCTGATGTGGCGATGCGGCGTCAGTGGCGCTCCCGCCCACCCTACATTTCGCAACGATGGGGATGCACCCCGTTCGCCCAGCCTGCTTGACCCACGCCTTCGGGCATGGGATGATGCCTCATCAGCCCCCTGTCGAGGATCACACCATGCTGCCGCCATTGCATCGCCGCGCCTTTCTCCAGGCCAGCGCCGTCGGACTTGCCGGCCTGACCGGTCTCGCGCCGGCCGCCTCGATCCGGGGCAAGGCCCGCTCCGTGATCCTCTTCTTCCTGTGCGGCGGTGCCTCGCACATCGATTCCTTCGATCTGAAGCCGGACGCCCCGGCCGAGTTTCGCGGCGAGTTCCAGCCCATCGCCACCAGCGCCCCGGGCGTCCGCATCTGCGAGCATCTTCCGCTCGTCGCGCAGCAGGCCCACCATCTGGCGATCGTTCGCTCGTTCGGTCATGGCGGCAAGGGCACCGGCGACCACCATGCCGGCTACTACTACAACCTCACCGGCCGTGAGCCCGACCCGACCTTTCGTCTGCTCCTGAACAATCGCAAGCCGATGCCCGACGACTGGCCGTTCATCGGTTCCGTTGTCGCGAGCAAGAAGCCGGCCCTGCCGGCCCTGCCGGCCCTGCTCACGCTTCCCCAGAAGCCTGGGGCACCGCAGTACACCCGACCCGGCCAGTTCGCCGCGAAGCTCGGCCTGCAATACGACCCGGTCTACCTGCTCGGCAGTCGTGAGAAGCCGCTGGAGTTCTCCGTCCCCGCCCTGGCCCTGGCCTCCGACCTGAACGGCCCGCGTCTGAACGATCGTCGTGGTCTGCTCGACGCCTTCGATGCCGCTCGACATTCGTTCGACCAGGCTCCGCACGACGACTATTCCTTGCAGCAGCGCAAGGCGTTCTCCCTGCTCGGTTCGAGCAAGATTCGCGATGTCTTCGACCTGCATCGCGAGCCGGAGCGGCTTCGCCAGCGCTACGGCCCCGGGGTCAACGGCATGAGCCTGCTCCTGGCTCGTCGCCTGGTCGAGGTTGGCGTACCGTTCGTCTCCGTCTTCTGGCAGGAGAACCCGGCCCTGAACGCGCTCTGCAAGAGTGCCGGCGGCTGGGACACGCACGGCGGCAACTTCAAATGTCTGAAGGATCATCTGCTGCCCGAGTTTGATCGCGGCTTCTCGGCCCTGCTCGACGATCTGCACCAGCGCGGCCTGCTGGAGACGACGGTGGTTCTCGTCCTGAGCGAGATGGGCCGCAAGCCGAAGATCGGCGATCCGCGCTCGGGCGGCCCGGCCGGGGCGGGACGCGATCACTGGACGGATTGCCAGTTCGCCCTCCTGGCCGGGGGCGGGGTGCCGGGTGGCCGGACGGTCGGTAGTTCGGACAAGATCGGGGCCTATCCCAGCGATCGCCCCGTTTCTCCATCCGACGTGGCCGCCACGCTTTACACCCTGCTCGGTATCACCGATCTGGTGGCGTCCGACTGGGAGGGCCGGCCGTTTGAACTACAACCGGACGGGCGACCCGTTTCCGAACTTCTTGCTTGAGAATTCTGTCACAAATGGAAAGCGGCGACGTTATCGAGGCAACAACGAGCCACGAGTCGGATCGCCAGCGAACTCCCCAGGCTCGAGGAAAGGTGATGTGCGAGGCGACACAACATCTGGATCAGGACGTGGATGCGGTGGCGGACAGCCTGGCCTGCGGCACTCTGCCCCCTGCGGAGGCCGAGGTCCTCTGGACACACCTGGAGACGACGATCGTGCTACCCATGATCCAGCGGCTCGAAGAAGAACTCGACTGCGACACCCTGGGAGCAGCGGCCGAGACGAAACTGCGCAGCCGCCTGGCTCGCTACCGCCGGGCCAAAGGCCGCTTTCCGCGCTGGCTGGAACGCACCCTAGTCAACCTGGCCCGCGACGAGAAACGCAAGTGTCGGCGGCGCGGCGGATTCGCTCTGCCCAACATCGACCAGGTCGCCGACCGACGTACTCCCGGCGATGAAGAGCCGACGCTGTCGCTGGATGATCTACTGGCCCAGGCGCTCGCGGCCCTGCGAAAGGCCCTGGACGACCTGGAGCAGCGGCCTCGGGCTCGCCAGCAGAAGACGGACTACCACGCCGTGCTGGTGCTGGAACTTCGCCTGGCGATGGCCCGCCGACTGCGTGGCCACCGCGACGCTCTCGCCAACCTGGGGCAGACCCGAGCCGGCCTCACCACGGTCCGCTTGCCCTGGACGGTGAGCGAGGCCGCCGCCGAGATCCAGTCGGGCTGGCCGAAACTGGACACGGTCTGGGCCGTCCTCGCCGCGGAACTGGATCGAACAGACGACCTGCTGACTGACGACGATGTCGTCGCCCTCTTGGCCCCCCTGCCCGGAGTGACGGGCCTGACCTCGGTTGCCTGGCGGCAATGGCGCACCCGTGCCACCCAGGCGGCCAGCGAATTCCTCGGCACGGATCGATGGGACCGCACCGTCGCCGAGTGGTTCTGAGCGGTTCCGACTGGAGATGAACCGGACCGACTGAGGTCCGTTTTCGGAGGCAATCAGCCATGAATCCTGGACGCAACGACCGTAATCAACCGCGAAACGACTTTCGGCATGAGGCCCGCGTGGAACTCCGGGGACCCTCCCTGCCGGAAATCGAACGCTGGTCCGCCGTGATCGTTCAGCGTCTGCAAGTCCCACTGCAACGGCTGACCCTCCGCGAACGGTTCGAACTGCTCTCCTGCGTGGGAAAGTTGGAGCGAACGGCTCCCCGGTTCTTACCAGCCGAAGCGCGTTCCTTGCCCGGTAAGGTCCGCGAGAAACTCGCCCGGGAGACGGGCGACACCCTGGCAGAGATACTCACGGGGCACCCACTGGCGGCCTGGTCAGACTGGACCGCCCGGGTCTTCACCCAGGCGACGCCCGAGTTACTACGCGAACTGCTCGCTGCACTGGATGATACGGAGGCCGCCGTCGCCACGGTCGCGAGTCTTCAGCCCCGGGCCATCCGTCCCGACCTGGACGACCTTCTCTCCCAGTGCCGGACCTGGGTCGAGCGGCATGGCAAGCTGTTCGCTGTCCTCAGACCCGAGGTGGAACGACTCTGCGATACGATGCATCCCGATCTCGAACAGGAGAACTATGATCTCGCCGTTACCCTGCTCAAGTTCGAGGCGATCCTCGACCCGATCCTGGACGACGCCGCTCCGGTCGCACCGGCACCGTTCACTTCCGCGGTTCTCGACGCGCTGCTCCGCCAGTCGCGCTGATCCGGCTTGGCGACAATTCTTCCGATTCGTGTCACAAAACTGAACGTCCCCGCGTAACCACTGATGCGGGGCCGAACCATGTCGCGAATGCGTTGTCTTTTTGGCGGGGGCCAGGAGGACGCGAGGAACCACTTCATGGGGGTGTGGCTTGAGTCCGGATCAAGAGTCGGAAAACACGATTGACATCGACCAACTGGCGGATCGCCTGGCCCGAGGCGAACTGCCCGCGAGCGACCACGCGGCCTTGTGGCGACGGCTGCTCTTCTCTGTCGTCCTGCCGCGGGCGCAGCGCCTGGAGGGGCAGTTGGGCTGCGATCAACTGGTGAACAACGTGCTGGAGAAACTGCCTCGGCGTCTGGGCAGTTACCGCCAGGAGAAGGGCCGCTTCACCTCCTGGCTGGAAACGACGCTGCGGAACCTGGCCCGCGATGAGGTCCGGGCTCGGCGGCGTTGTCGTAACCTGTCGCCACGGATGGACGTTGCGGATCACCGCCAGCCGAACGACGGCGACGAGAGCGGGGCAGCGCAGGAGGATCGCGACAATCGCCTGGAGCAGGCACTGGAGCAACTCGGCCAGACGCCGGCCTCGAAGCGGCAGAAGACGGACTTCCATGCCGTCCTGCTGATCTCCTTTCGCCTGGCGACCGTCTCGCGGCTGAAGCGGTCACGCAAGGCGTTGGCCGTCTGGGGCGAGACACGCACGGGCCGGGCCGAGCAGCAGTTGCCGTGGTCGGAGGCCGACGCTGCCCGCAAGGTCCAGGCCGACTGGCCGGGGCTGGAGGGCGTCTGGGACATCCTGGTCGAGGGGCTGGAGGTCAGTGGTAGGAATCCGACCGACGATCGCGTCGTTGCCCTGCTGGCGGATCTGCCGGGCGTGGTCGGCCTGAATGCCGAGACCTGGCGGCAGTGGCGGAAGCGAGCCGTCGCCTGGGGCATCCGGCACCTCGGCCTGGAGACGTGGCAGGCGGACGTCGAGTCCTGGCTGGAGACGCGCGCCCCACGGCGTTCGACGGCTCAGTGCAGAATCCGGCGGTGATAGAACGCCCATTCGAGCAGGAGTAGTCCCAGGGCCGCGAGAGCGGCCCATTTCCACAGGTCGCGCGGCTTGCCGACCCGGCCCTCGGCTCCGAGTACCTGCTCACCGATCTGCACCACGTCGCGCGGCTGGACATTGCTCTCGGCGTCATCGAGCAGGTTGACGGCGAATCCGCGACGACCACCCTCCCACTCGGCCGCATAGAATCCCTGCGTCTCGGTTCCCTTGAACAGAAAGTCGCCCCGGGCCGAGCGTTCCAGCGGCACCGGCACCTCGGCTCCGGGTTGCCAAACGTCAATGGTTTCGACCGCAGCATCGGGCCGAAGGGCCATCACCTGACCGGGCCGGACCCGGTCGCTGGCCGGATCTTCCCGCACGTTGCCCAGGTTGAGGACGACGTTGCGCAGGAAGAGCGGAAATTGCGGTCGGATCGGCCAGAGGGTGAACCACTCCATCGAGCCGTCCGGCTTGACATTCAGCAGCGGTAAGGCGAGGACCAGATCGCGGAACGCCCGGCGTTCGAGCAAGAACAGGGCGGCCGTGTCGCCATCGCATTCGAGGAGTCGGGCCGTCCGTGGCGGTACGTCTGGATTCTTGCGCGGATCCAACTCGAAGCGGAACGCTCCGGTGAAGGGAATCTCGTCGAGTTGGGTCAATCCCTGCATCAGTTCGTGTGGGCTGGTTGGATTGCGGATGCTGACGCCCTTCAACTCAGGCAGATCGCTCCGTGTCCACGGCGGCGGCACATCGCCCATGAAGAAGGTATTGGCCAGGGGCATGAGATTCTCATCCGGTTTTCCCTCGCTGTCGAGCGGCGCACAGCGGTCGAAGAGGACCAGGTCGAAACTTCCGTTGCGAGCTGGCCGGGCGTAGGCTTCCGTTCGCAGATCTTCCGGCTTGAGATACTCCACCCGGGCGACTTTTCGTGTTGCTTCGTTGTCGAAGAAGTAACTCAACACCGGATTGCCGGGTGTCACGATCAGCACGCGGGCCTGTCGGATGGGGTTGATGGCCAGCCAGGCTTCATCGTCGATTGGAAAGGCGTCACTGCCGTGACGAAGACGAGCATGCAACGTTGCCGGAATCGTTGGATCGAGTTCGAGATCGAAGCTGGCGACCGCTTCGCCGGGCAGATCATCTCCCGATTGATTCGATTTGGGATCATGAGGCGTGACGACTCGTCCCCGTATGTCCAGGTCGCGGCTACGAAGAATCAATCCGCCCTGACCGGGAACGCGAGCTTCCAACTCGAGTTTGCATTGCAACGCCGATTTGCGGAAGTTCTGTACGCGCAGAAACACGCGCAGCGTGGCCGACCCCGGTTCCCGCGCGGCATTGAAATCGACGATGCCGACGTTGTCCACCGCCTCAGCACCCGGCGTGCCGATGCGGTGGTAGAGCAGATCAAGATTCCCGGCCGCGAACGATCCGCCCTCGATGAAACCGCCATCGGTGAACAGATGGACGTCGGCCTTGATGCCGTCCGTGGCGACGTACTGCCGGGCCTGACCCGGATCGACGCCGCGAGGGGCGATCGCCTCGTTCTCCGTCGATTTGCGCGGATTCGCCAGACTGTCCGCCAGAGCGAGAGCGTCGTCGATGCGCGTCGTGCGGTTGGTAGGCTGGATGCGCTGCACGGCCAGTCGGAGCAGGCTGCGATCGGTCGTGTAATCCTGTCGGACGCGCGATTCCGAGTTGAATTCGATCACCATGCCAACGTCGCCCTCGCGATGGCCGTCGATGATCGCCAGGGCCTGCCGCCTGGCCTCGTCGATCCGACTCCCACGATCGTTCCCCTCGCCAACGTCACGCGTGTTCATGCTGGCGGAACTATCGATGAGCAGGATGAAATACTTCCCAGCCGTCACCGATGCCTGCGACTGGAGTGCCAGTGCGGTGTAGATCAGCACGAGGATGATGAGCAGTTGCAGGAGCAGCAGCGCGTTGTTTCGCAACCACTGAAAGAAACTGTTGACCTGCAGGTCCTCGATGCTCTTGCGCCACAGGAAGGTACTCGGGACTTCCAGTGGCTTCCGTTTCATCTTGAGGAAGTAGAGCAACAGCACGAGTATGGGCAGCAGAAGCAGAACGAGCGCGGCCCAGGCGGGCAGGTACGTCTGGTAACGCAGGCCAAAGTTGTGCCAGAGCCAGGCGTTGACTTCGCCCTCGTAACCGAGTAGGGCGAGCAGAAGCAGGAGAGCGGCCGGCACGACGAGCAGAAGCAACAACCCGAGCAGGATCGGAAACCACAAACCGCTGTAACGTTGCGTGGACATGACCGACCCTCAGCGAACCAGACCGCGTTGTCGCAGATACGTCAACACCAGGCGCTCGAAGGGCATCTCGGTGGTGGTGAACAGACAGGTGATGCCACGGCGCGTGCAGAAGTCGTACAGGCCGCCACGGTAGGCCGCGAGGTTCTCCTGATAGCGTCGCAGTAACGGCCCATTGACGGTGATCTCGGCCGCGTCGCCATCCTCGGCGTCCACCAGTTTCAAATCGCCGCTCACGTCCGGATTGACTTCCTCCGGGGCGAATAGCTGGATGACGTACACGTCCATCTGCCGGGCGACGAGATAGCGCAGGGCCTCCTCGTAGCCAGCCTTGTCGAGAAAATCGCTGAGAACCAACACGATGCCCTTGCCACTGCACGTCATGCTGAAGGTACGCAGCGATGCGGCCAGATTGCCGCCCTGGCCCGGTTCGACCTTGCCGAGATAGTCGAGCAAGCGCCAGAGGCTGCGCCGTCCACGCAACGGTGGCAGGCCCGGTTCATATCGATCGCTGAATGTGGCGATGCCAACTCGATCGAGATTGTTGAGTCCGATAAATCCCAACGCCGCGGCGACGTGGATCGCGTATTGCAATTTCGTCGGGTCGCCGAAGTTCATCGAGGCGCTGCGATCGACGAGAACGTGGAAGTGCAGGTCTTCCTCTTCCAGGAACAATCGGAGGAAGAGTTTCTCCAACCGGGCGTAGAGATTCCAGTCGAGAAAGCGCAGATCGTCACCGACGACGTAGTTTCGGTAGTCGGCGAACTCAACGCTCTGGCCCTTGCGCGTACTGCGTCGTTCCCCCTTGACCCGGCCCTGAAAGATCTTCCGGGTGACGAGTTCCAGTTGCTCCAGGCGAGCGAGAAAGTCGGGTGCGAGCATGGGAGACTCGGAGGCGGTTCGGGAAGCGTTTGGCGAGCGGCGGGCTAACGCCGCGCCGCTCGCCAAACGCCACGGTAGAACTACTCGAACGGCAGGAGGCTCCCATGCCGCCCCCGGACACACCGCCGCCAGCGGCTCACTGGCTCCGCTGGAGCCTGGCCGGCCTGCTCGTCCTGGCCGTCGTCGCCTTCTACGCCCTGGGCCTGTCGCGCTACTTCGCGTGGGACTACCTGCGCGGCAACCTCGACATCTGGATGGCCCAGGTGGACGAGAACCTCGGCCTCGCTCTGGTCGTCTTCTGTCTGATCTATGTCACTGTCACCGCTCTGTCGCTGCCGGCGGCGGCGCTGCTGACGCTGCTGGCCGGAGCGCTCTTCGGCCGCTGGCTCGGTACGCTGGTCGCCAGCCTGGCGGCGACCCTCGGAGCAACCCTGGCTTTTCTGAGCAGTCGATATGTCCTGCGCGACTGGGTCCAGCGACGCTTCGCACGCCGACTGGAGACGCTCAACCGCGGCGTCGAACGCGACGGAGCCTACTACCTGTTCACGCTCCGGCTCATCGCGGCGGTGCCGTTCTTCCTGATCAATCTCGGCATGGGCCTGACATCGATGCGAACCGGCACCTTCGCCCTGGTCAGCTGGCTGGGCATGCTGCCGGGCACCTTCCTCTTTGCCAACGCCGGCACCGAGCTGAGCCGACTCGAGTCGCCGGCCGGACTGGTGTCCGGGCCGGTACTCGGGTCGCTGGCCCTGCTCGGTGCCGCGCCACTGCTACTACGCTGGCTCCTCACTCGAAGAGCTAGCTGACCGATGCGTCCGCCGTCACCTGGCCGGCCGGCACGTCCTTCCCCTCCGGGACGAACGAGTGCCCCGTCAACAGGCCGACCTTGAACCAGCCCATCGCCAGCACGCCCACGGCGAAGATGGTGTCACCCAGGATACGCATCCAGTGGAAGAACTGCACCCACGGCTCCTGGAGGAACTCCGCACTCCGGGCGTAGTAGGTGCCATGCTCCACCGCCGCCCACGTCTGCATCATGCCGACCGGCAGCAGGCTCACCACGGTCATCAGCAGCAGACCGATGTTCAGCGCCCAGAAGCTCAGCATGATCGCTCCGGTCCGCCACGGCTTGCCCGGCATCAGACCGCGAACACAGAAGAGCATCAATCCCAGTGCGAGCATGCCGTAGACGCCGAAGAGGGCCGCGTGACCGTGGACCGGCGTCGTGTTCAACCCCTGCATGTAGTACAGCGCGATCGGCGGGTTGATCATGAAGCCGAACAGGCCGGCGCCGACGAGGTTCCAGAACGCCACCGCCACGAAGAAGTAGATCGCCCAGCGGTAGCCGCTGACCCAGTCATGGACCTTGGTCAGCCGGAGATTCTCCCACGCCTCGAAGCCGATCAGGGCCAGCGGCACGACCTCCAGAGCGCTGAACATCGCCCCGAGCGCCATGACGACCGACGGCGTGCCGGAGAAGTACAGGTGGTGGAACGTGCCGATGATGCCACCCGCCAGGAAGATCGACGTCGAGAAGAGTGCGGCACTCGTCGCCGTCGAGGTCCGGATCAGTTGCAGCCGGCTGAACAGGAACGCGATCACGACCGTGGCGAAGACCTCGAAGAAGCCCTCGACCCAGAGATGAACGACCCACCAGCGCCAGTACTCGGCCATGGCCAGGTGCGTGTGCTTCCAGATGCCGAGCCCGGCGGCGTAGAAAACGGCGATGGCCAGACTGCTGATCACGAACAGAACCAGCAGCGAGCGATGCTCGCCGGGCCGACGCAGGGCCGGCCACAGAGCCCGAGCGACGAGGAACAACCACAGGAACAGACCGACCAGCAGCAGCAGCTGCCAGACCCGGCCGAGATCGACGTACTCGTACCCCTGATGGCCGAACCAGAACCAGGCATCGCCCGGCAGGAAGTGGAAGACGCTCAACCATTCGCCGATCAGCGAGCCGGCGACGATGATCAGAAGCGCGACGAACAGCAGATTGACGCCGAAGCGTTGGCCCGCCGGCTCCGAGCCGCCGACGGCCGGGGCGACGAACAGGCCGGTCGCCAGCCAGGCCGTGGCGATCCAGAAAATGGCCAGCTGAACGTGCCACGTCCGGGCCACCGCGTACGGCAGAACCTGATCGAGCGGGACGCCGTAGAAGCCGTTCCCCTCGACGCCGTAGTGAGCCGAGATGACGCCCATCGCCATCTGCGCCAGCAGCAGCGCCCCGACGACGAAGAAGTACTTCAGCGTCGCCTTCTGCGACGGCGTCGGATGGTAGCCGAGCAGCGGATCGTGCGGCGGCACCTCGGCCGTTCCCTCCTCGCGCGGCAGGTAGCCGTAGTACCAGATCATGCCGCCAATACCGGCGAGCAGCAGGACGAAGCTGAGAACGCTCCAGACGACGATGTCGGCCGTGGCCCGGTTTTCGATGAGCGGCTCATGCGGCCAGTTCTGCGTGTAGGAGAATTCCTTCCCCGGCCGGTTCGTCTCGCACGCCCACGCCGTCCAGAAGAAGAACGTCGCCATCTCGCGTTGCTTGGTGGCGTCGGGCTGCGTCCCGGCCGGCATGGCGTACTCCGTCCGACCTTTCCCGAACACGTCGGCGTAGTAGGCGGCGTTCGCCTTGAAGGCGGCGACCCGATCCGCGTTGAGAGTCAGCGTGTCCGTCTTCGGATCGTAGGTGTTGGTGCGAACCAGCTTCTTGAGCCGGGCGCGCAGCGCGGCCTGATCTTCCACAGACAGCGCATCGTAGAACGCGCTGCGGGCGATGTCGCTGGAGTGGGCCAGTTCCTCATTCTTCTTTTCCAGGCGCTCGCGATCGGGCGAGTCCTTCAGTTTTTCCTTCGCCCAGCGGTCCAGAAGGAAGACCAGCTCGCGATGCAGCCAGTCGGCCGACCAGTCCGGCGCGACGTACGCCCCGTGGCCCCAGATCGAGCCGACTTCCTGGCCGCCCAGCGACTGCCAGACGTTTTGGCCGGCGAGGATCGTATCTCGCGTGAACAGGGTTTCGCCGGTGCTGGCATCGACGACCTTGCCTGGATAGGGCGGTGCCTCCGACGCGATCTGGAAACCGTAGCCGCCCAGAACGGCGAACGACGCCAGCACGACGAACGCGAATAGACCCCACAGGCCGGCGTAGGACGGCCGCTTGTCACTCATCACTCAGTCCCCTTGTTCCTCAGTGTCGTGGCGGGTTAACGCCGGATCGTCAGCAGAACGGATGAATCTTCCAGAGCCTGGACGGCGTGTTCCTCTCCCGTCGGCAGATACAGCATCTGGCCAGCGATGAGTTCCTGCGTTCGCCCCAGGGTCGTGAAGGCGATACGGCCTTCGAGGCAATGCACGGTGATGTCACCAGGTGCCTTGTGCGGCGCGAGTTCCTTCCCGGCCGGCAGCACCAGCCGGACGACGGACAGATGATCGGTCTTCACGAGCGTGGTTGTGGTCACCTGGTGCGTCCGTTCGCCAAGGGGGCGGACGTCGATCACCTCGCCAGGACTGGCCTGCGGAACGGTCATGGTACTCTTCCTCTTCGGGCGACTTCCTGCGAACACCGAGTCGGCGATAACGAATCGGACTTCGCTGTCCACAATGTAGTGATTTCACAGCAGGGACACCATCGGTAACGACCGCAACGAGTCCGGAGCGGCAGTTCGCGCCCGGTTCAGAGTGGCGACCACCTCGCCGGGATTGTGGCCCGCCAGGCTGCACGCCTGGCCGATGCTCATCTCGTCGGAAGTCGGCCGGAGGTCCAGATCGAGCAGCACCGCCCGCAATTCCGGATGCCGGGCGATCACGTCACCGATGCGATGGCCCGCCTCGATCGGCGTGCCGGGGACGTAGCCGATGGTCACGTCCGAGCGGTAGCGTGGCTGACCGGCCATGATCATCCACAGATGTGCCCCCCACAGAGCCAGGCCCGTCACCTCGAACACGCCGCTGACGCCGGCCAGCGGGAAGGCGTACGGTGTGAAGTCCGTCAGCGTCTGGCTCGTCACCCGCAGAGCGCAGCCGACATTCACCAGTAGAAACGGGGCCCACAGCCGCGTCAACCGGCTGGTATCAACTCCGTTGGCGGCCGGCACGATCCGGGCCGCCACGCCGAGGATCATCAGGCTGATGAACCCGACCGTGATCGCATGACGGATTGCGCCGTGGTAGGCGTGCGAGAAGCCCAGTTCGGCGGCCTCGCTGGTCGGAGCCAGGGCCGGTAGCACGGCGAATTGATACGCCGGCAGAAGCACGAGCATCGCCAGCGAGAGGAACAGCCAGGAGAAGGCGGCCCGGAAGAACTTCAGGCTCCGATCCGATCGCAACACCCGACTGAAGATGCCCGTGTTCCACACGACCACGGCCACCGTGACCGCCAGGAGCAGGATTGACGCATACCACAGCATGGCCCAGCCGCGAGCCGGGCCGCGCATCAGGACCAGGGCCGTCGTCTCGCCCACGATGGCGGCGTTGATGCAGACCAGCCCAATCAGGCTGACGACGCGATTCGGCACGGCCACGCCGTAGAAGTGGTGCATGCCGCGCTGGCTCACGCCAAGGATCATGAGCAGGGCGAAGCCGTGGATCTGCACATCACGCAGCGCACCCTGCCAGGTCGCGACCAGCGCGACCAGTTCCTCGCGGCTGGCGGCGACCAGGGTCGCACGCAGGTAGAGGGCCTCCAGGACCGCCTGGGTGAGGAACCATCCCAGGGCGGCCAGGATGTAGTAGTCGTAGAACGCCAACCCTTTGCCGGCCGCCCGCCAGGTCGCCAGCACGACCGCGACGAGCAGGGCGATGGCGGCCACCTCGAGCCACGCCGAGACGACGGCGATCGTCCCGGCCAGCGGCCAGGCCCCGGCAAGCGGTTCGCCGAATGTCCGTCCGATCAGGCCGGTGATCATCAGCCCCAGGCTGGTCCACGCCAGGCCCGGCCAGGCCAGCGTCGTCCCCTTGAAGCGCGGAAAGACCTGATAGGCGAAGCCCATGACGAACAGACCGACCCAGCCGAAGATCTGGGCGTGGCCGTGCGCGTTGACCTCGTGCAGGCCCGCCGACCGGAACGAGCCGGTCCAGGCGATCCGGAGCAGCAGATACGCCCCCCAGACCGCACCGGCAGTCAGCACGACGAGAATGCCGGCCCGGAAGAAGGGCCGATAGATCGCCTCCGCCGGATGATCGACTTTCGCATTGAATGACATGCTGTTATCCCATTATGGTCCCAGGAGTGCGACGCCGACCCGGCGTCGGCTCAATCCTGCTGAGTGATGAGTTCGGCAAGGGTAGTTCGGCGGAGCATTTGCAGGTAGTCGTTGCGGACGG
>CAYYJM010000184.1:9878-12915 GCA_964471755.1 uncultured Alcaligenaceae bacterium | reverse complement strand
ATGACCACCTCGCCATCGATAAGGTGCTGCACCTTGCCCGAACCACGCACGCGCAGTTCCGCCCGGACCCACTCGTCGCCGCGATGAGTCTTCGACTTCGAGTTCGTGCAGTGCTGCGTGATGAGCTTGCCACCCATGACGACGTTGGTGCCCGGCGTGCAGAGGTTGCCGGTCGGGCGGTTGCCCGTCGCCGCACCACCGAGGAACTGGTACTCGATGGAGACGGGGAAGTCCTGCGCCTTGCGCATGCTCTGCGGCGATTGACAGTGGAACATGACGCCACTGTTACGCAGCGCCCAGCTGGGGCCGGCCTTCACCTGCTCGCCGATGAAGCGGTACTCCAGACGCAGGTCGTAGTTCGAGAACCGGTCCTTGTAGAAGAGGTGGCCGAACTTGTTGTCGAACTGCTTGTACTTGTCGTAGACGACGCGAATCTTTCCGTCCCCGGCCTGGAACGTGTCGAGGTAGTTCTCGCCGACGGCGTGGCCGGCGAACTTGGGAGTCCAGCCGTCGAGGTTCTTGCCGTTGAACAGACTGACCCACTCGCCGTCGGCGGCCTTCTCCTGGGGCGTAGCCTGGGGCAATGCTGCCAGGGCAACGAGTACGAACGCGAACACGTAGCGGACCATGCGAACCTCCGTGAACCTGTGAAGCGATGCGTCGCCGCAGGGTAGCACGATCGGGAGGCGGTGACAAGCGGTTGGTGCGTCGCGCCCGTTACGCGCCAGACGCCCGGCCCAGGACCAGCGTCTGCGAGACGCCTTCCTGCACGACGACGCCGGCCTGGTTGACGACCTCGCGCTTCCAACTGCACAGCGCTCGCCGACCGCGGGCCTTCTCCTCCTTCTCCAGCAGCGTCGTCCGCACCCGGATCGTGTCGCCGAGGAAGACGGCGTCCTTGAACTGCCACTCGCGCAGAACGGCCAGGGCCAGCGTTCGCATCGGCGGAGCCCACAGCGCCAGGCCGCTGCTGATCGACAGCACGAGCAGGCCGTGGGCCATGCGCCGCTGGTACGGCGTCGTCGCGGCGTACTGCTCATCGACGTGCATCGGGTTGAAGTCGCCCGTCAGGCCGGCGAAGTTCACCACGTCCGCCTCGGTGATGGTCCGCCCCTGAGACTCCCACTGCTGACCGACGGTCACGTCGTCATGGAATAGATGCAACGCGGTAAAGCTCATGGCATGCGTCCGAAACGGAGAATGGTTGGCGGGAACCATCGTGCAGGCTGTCCAGTAGAGCGTATGATAGCCGAGAGGACGGCACCCCGACAAGAAGGAGGCCCACGCCATGAAACTGTTCTTCTGCCACGGCCTGGAGGGAAGCCCGACTGGCCGCAAGGTCCAGGTCCTGCGAGCCGCCGGCCATGAGGTCGTCGCTCCGGAACTACCGCGCGACGAATTCGCAACCGCCCTGAACATCGCCGAGGCCGCCCTCCGCGCTCAGCGGGTCGATGCCCTGATCGGCTCCAGCCGGGGCGGCGCGATCGCCATGCGCCTGGCTCGAAACCACGCGCTGCCGCTGATCCTGCTCGCCCCGGCCTGGCGTCGTTTCAACGTCGAGCCCATCGTCGAGGCCCGCACGCGAATCATCCACGGCATCAAGGACGACGTCGTCCGCCTGGCAGACAGCATCCAGCTCGAAGAGGAAAATGGCCTGCCGGCAGGGAATCTCATCCCCGTCAACGACGGCCATCGTCTGAGCAGTTCGCTCGCCCTGGCCGCGCTGCTGCGAGCCGTCGCTGACATCGAGATGTCGGCACCGCTGGCCGAGACGCCACGCGGCACGAATCAGATCTTCACGATCCGGCCGTACCTGTGGGAGGGCGTCTGGGTCTTCGATGACCCGGCGCGCGGTCTGGACAAGGAAGCCCTCGTCGCCGGCGTGCCAGAGATCATCGAGTTGGCCACGCAGCAGGCCGGCATTCCGCACCCCGAACGCGGCTTCATCGCCCTGTTCAGCAAGGATCCGTTTCCAGGAGCGATGCTGACGCTGGAGTGGGTGCGCGAAGACATGGGCGGCAACGTCTACCGCTGGCCGGAAGCGGGCCTGGAAGGCTGGCTCTGCCCGGCCCTGTTCCGCTACTTCGACTCGGCCCCGCGGCAGCTCTATCTGACCATCCAGGCGGCGAAATGAAGCGGTGATCACACGGACCAGTCCTGGATCTTCAAGCGAGCGATCTGGCCGAAATCCTTTGTATTGCGGGTGATCAGGGTGGCCTTCCGGGCCAGGACAATGCTGGCGATGAGCAGGTCGCCCCGGCCGATCTTCTTCAAGCTTTTGATCTTTCGGAGGCGGTCGAACTCATCGGCGTCAGGTGTGTCGATGGTGAGGACAAGAGGAACGCGACCGAGATCTCGCTCCGCTGCCGCGAGACGCTCCTGGCCGCGTTGTAAGTCGGCACCATCCGCCGCCTTGAACAGCGAATCGAACCGGCCCCGAAGAACTTCGATCCGGGTGATAATGGTGATGGCGATCGTGTCCGGCTCGGACTGGAGTCGGGCCGTCACCTTCGGATGATTGCGAAAAAAGAGGGTGAGCGTGTCCGTGTCGAGGACGATCATTCCGCTTCCTCACGAGCCGCTCGGCCACGCCGGCGATGAATTTCCTTCAATTCCTCCTCGGCTTGCGGATCGTCCTTCCAGACGCCGGCCAGGGCCATCCAGGCTTCCTTGTTCGACTCAACGGCTGGCGTAGCCGATCGGAACCAGTCATCCACGGCGGCCCTGAGAAAGCGCCATTCCGTACCAACCTTCCGGGCCGGGAGACCCTGGTGCTCGACGGCGTGGAGGACTTCGGATTCAGTGACCTGGAGGTAGGCCGCCACCTGCGACAGGGTCAAGACAGACGCTTCCGGCACGACTCCGTTCGTGGCGTCCTCAGCCGGTTGGGGACGTTTCGTTGTTCGTGGCATCGCTCAGTCACTTCCCATCGACGGTGGATTTCTCTCTATTAATCATTCTATCCCAGTGCGATCCTGGCAATCATTCCATCGACCGCGTCGGCCAGTTCCGGCGTGAACGGCATCGCCGTCCCCGC
>CAYYJM010000184.1:0-9868 GCA_964471755.1 uncultured Alcaligenaceae bacterium | reverse complement strand
AGTCGTCCGACGATCGCAGCGACCAGATCGTCGAGCCCTTCTCCCGTCGTCGCTGACACACAGATGACGCCCGCCGGCGCTGACCACGCTGACGGTAAATCGATCTTGTTGACCACGATTAGAGCGTCCGGTCGCGGCGATGGCAGCGCCGGTGACACCGAGGCGTCCATGAGCCAGACGACCAGGTCGGCCGCATCGAGCATGGCCTGCGTCCGTTCGATTCCCTGGCGCTCCAGTTCGCCCGGCTCGTCACGCAATCCGGCCGTGTCGCTCAGCTCGATCGGCCAGCCGTCCAGGGCGAGAGGAGCGGTCACCACATCGCGTGTCGTGCCTGGTGACGCCGAGACGATGCTGCGCTGGTAGCCGGCCAGGGCGTTGGCCAGGCTGCTCTTGCCGACGTTCGGCGGCCCGGCCAGGACGACGCGAAAGCCCGACACCAGTTTCCGACCCAGCGGCGACCAGCGGGCCAACTCGCGCAGACCGGCCAGGGCCGCGGCGGGCTCACAATGTCCGAGATGCGAGTCGATCCGCAACATGGCCCTCTCGAACGCCCCGCGATACTGATCGAGCAGGATGCCGGCCACACGCTCCGTCGTCGCCTGCGTCAGGGCGATGCCGGCCTGGGCTCGCCAGTTCGGTTCCGTGCGCATCTGGAACTCCCGCCAATCGATCTCGATCACGCCTTGCTCGCCGAACAACTCGATCAGGAAGCGCACGACCTCCGGCCCGCCGTGGCAGTGGACCTCGATCCACGGCACCGGCTGTACCTGCTTGCAGACGAGGACCACCTCATCGGCGACGTCGCGGCCCAGTCGGCCGAGCCAGGTCCGACCGGCTTCGGGCGTCTCGGGAAGTTTCGGCTGGAAGCACGCGCGGACGGCACTCCAGGCGACGGGGCCGTGCAGGGCGAGCGTCGCCAGGGCGCTGCGGCCCGGCGGAGTCAGGATCGCCAGGATGGTCGTCATGCGATCGCCTCCGCCGCCAACCGCACGCCCTCCAGCGTCATCGTCGGCCAGAGTTCCGCCCCGGGAATAAGCGGTGCCAGGAACGGCCCATCGCCGCCGGTCAGGAACACCTGCGGCGTCGGCTCGTCAGGTCGCGCCGACAATTCGATCAGCGTTCGGATGCCACCGACGACGGTCCACACGACGCCGGCCTCCATCGCCCGCGGCGTACTCGTCCCCGGCATGGTCGGCACCGTCTTCGGCACCGCCAGCAGTGGCAGCAGGGCCGTGTGATGGTGCAGGGACTGGAGCATGACACGCAGCCCCGGCAGGATCGCTCCGCCCTCGAACGCTCCGTGGACACCGACGCGATCGACCGTGACGGCCGAACCGGCGTCGATCAGGATGGCCGGCGTTCCCGCGCGCCGCCGGCTGTTCGCGGCGACGGCATCGAGCAGGCGGTCGATGCCGACATGGTCGGGCCGTTCCACCTCGACGGCCAGCGGCAACTGGGCCGCCTTCTCCAGCCGGACGACGCGCTGGCCGATCGCTTCGAGCCAGTCGGCCAGGACATCGCTTTTGGGCGGTACAACGCTCGTCAGCACCCAGATCGATTCCGGCGGAATGTTCCACGCGGCAAGTTGAGCCGCCCACTCCTCCGGCGCGTCCGGCGGCAGCGAGACGACCTCGCCGATGTCACCGGGATGACACCGGCCCCACTTGATGCGGGTGTTGCCGACATCGACGACGACGGCGGGCGTCATACGGGAATTTCCGGCGGGGCCTCGGGAACCGGGTCCGGCGGCGACGTTGGAGCGGTCGGTTCCTCCTCCGGCAATTCACGCAACTGACGGACGACCTCGCCGATGAGTTGGGCCAACCCCTGCCCGGTGACCGCCGAGATGGCCAGGACCGGCCGACCGATCTCGCTTTCCAGGCGCTGACGGACCTGCTCGCTGTCGGTCAGTTCCGCCTTGCTCATGGCCACGACGCATGGCCGATTCGCCAGCCGGGCATCGTGCAGGAGCAGCTCGCTGTGGACGACACGGAAGTTGTGGACCGGGTCGGAACCGTCACTGGGGAACGGCTCGATCAGGTGGATCAGCACGCGCGTCCGCTCGACGTGGCGAAGGAACTCATGGCCGAGGCCGACGCCGGCATGCGCCCCCTCGATCAGGCCGGGCAGATCGGCCAGGACGAAGGCCCGTTCGCCGCCGATCATGACGACGCCGAGGTTGGGGAACTTCGTCGTGAATGGGTAATCGGCGATCTCCGGCGTGGCGTGCGACAGCCGGCTCAGGAGCGTCGATTTGCCGGCGTTCGGCAGCCCAACCAGGCCGACGTCGGCGATGATCTTCAGTTCGAGAACGAGCCAGCGTTCCTCGCCCTCGCCCGGCGGCTTCGTCTGTCGCGGAGCCCGGTTCGTGGACGTGGCGAAGGCGGCGTTGCCCTTGCCGCCCCGGCCGCCGCGACCGACGATGACCTCGTCGCCGTCGTGCTTCAGATCGCGCAGCAGGTTGCCGCGTTCGCGGTCGTAGACGAGCGTCCCTGGCGGCACGACGATGATGAGATCGTGGGCGTTGCGACCGTGACAGTCGGCGGGTTCGCCGCGACCGCCGACGTCGGCCCGCCAGTGCTTGCGGTTGACGATGTCGGCGAGGCTATCGGTGCCGGCGACGGCCCGGACGATGACGTCGCCGCCGTCGCCGCCGTCGCCGCCATTGGGGCCGCCCTTGGGGACGTACTTCTCCCGGCGAAAGCTGCAACAGCCGGCCCCGCCGTCCCCACCGCGGACGTAGATGACCACCCGATCGACAAACATGGTTTCCTCGGCGTTTCCCTTTTTCCTCAATCTGTCAATCATACCCGGCTCGGGACGTCTGCCCAAGGGGACAACGGTTCGATTCCCGAACTTCGATTCCCGAAGCAGGGCTTCCTCCGAGGAGGGCCGAGCCATATCGTAGCGACAGCAAGTTCGCGGTTATCTCGGCGACGAAGGAGATCCGACATGATGCGCCTGGCGTGCGGAACGGTCCTGCTGGCGGTGCTGATCGCGGGCTGCACAGGGAGCCGGCCAGTCGAGCCGGTCGAGCCAGCGCCGGTCGAGGCGGCCGAGTTCGTGCCGCAGTTCGCCCCCCAACTCGGCCTCCTGAGTTGCAGTGGAGACGGAAAACGCATCCTCCGGTCGGTCGGGAAGGCCGTCTCCCTGTGGGACGGCGATACCGGCCTGCAGCTTCGCATCCTGCCCGACCTCGACGACTTCGTCTCCTGCTGCTGCCTGAGCCGGGATGGGACACGAGCGGCCGCCGGAACCATCGGCAAGGCGGTCATCTGGGATACGCAGACAGGCCGGACAGTGGCGACGATCGAGCGGGGCGGGATGGTCCAGGAGAAGGTCATCGCCGTCGCGCTCAGCGCCGATGGGAAGCGGCTCGCCCTGGCTTCGAGGTCTGCCCGGTTGCTGCCCGTCCCAGGCTGGCTCGAAGTGTACGACGTGCAGACCGGAAGATCGGTACGAAATCTCGGCGAACAGATCGATCCGGTGGAGCACCTAGCCCTGTCCGACGATGGCGGTTTCCTGGCCAGTGGCGGAGTAAAGGGCGCGGTCAAGCTGTGGGACACGGCCACGGGCAAGGTGGCAGCCGAGTTCCCGCAAAAAGGCCCGCTGGTCGATCTGGCACTGGACGGGACGGCCCAGCGGGTGCTGACCCTGGCCTTCCCAAACCACGCCGTTCTGTGGGAGGCTCGCACTGGCAAGAAACTGCGTACGCCGGACCACCTCGACGATCGGCTTGCCGCCGTGGCGCTGACCCGCGACGGTCGTCGGGCACTGCTCGTTGGAATGGAGAAAAAGGGGGCCTTGCCCAGGGCCATTTTGTGGGACACAGCCAACGGGAAGGAGCTGCGCTCGGTCGAGCGCGGATTTGGCGACGCCGCCCTGAGCGACGACGGCTGCCGGGCCGTGCTGAGGTCTGAACGCGTGGATACATGGGATCTCGAAGCCGGCAAGGTTCTCGCCCAACTCGGGACGCCCGTCGAGGAGATCACCGCGACGCTGAGCGCCGATGGCAAACGCCTCATCACCCGGGCGCGATCCGGTCGATGGGCCGTGCTCTGGAACCCGGCCAGCGGGGCGGGGCCGCGGTTCGTGACCATCCCCATCGTGTACCGCGATGCCTTTCTGACCAACGACGGCACCCGGCTGGTGAGCGGCCACGAAGACGGTCTGCCCTCCGTCCAAGTGGTGGACGTCGCGATCGGCAAGGCCCGCTTCCTGGCCGGGTATCCCGGGCCCGTGCAAGCCTGGTCCTGGGATGCGACGCAGCGCCGTCTCCTGACGGCCGGCCAAACGGCGATTCTGTGGGATCTCGACACCGGCAAGAAGCTTCAGGCGTTCGCGACAAACGGCGAGCGCCTGGGTATGGGGGGCCTGAACGTGGTGGCCCTGAGCCCCGACGGCAAGCTGGCCGCGACCGCGACCGAGAACCGGGCCATCACGATCTGGGATGCCCGCACCGGGAAGGAGATCCGGAAGCTGGTGAGCGACGGCGAGGTGGGCTCCGCCGCGGTATTCAGCGGCGATGGTCGGGTGCTGGGCGTGGCCGGCTCCTCCTCATGCGCCATCTGGGACGTATCGACCGGGAAGCAGGTCGGCACGCTTCCGACCGGTTACACGCAGGGCATCGCCCTGAGCGAGGATGGTCGCGTCGCCCTGGCCTGGTCGAATATCCCGACCCTGTGGGACACAACAACGGGAAAGCCGTTGCACCAGCTGCGTGGGCATCGCCACTGGGTGGAGAGTGTTGGCCTCACGCCGGACGGCAAGCGGGCTGTCACTGCTTCCCGCGACGGCACCACTCGCCTCTGGGACGTGACGACGGGCAAGGAACTGGCGGCGCTCGTCGCCCTGCCCGAGACGAAGGAATGGATCATCTGGACCCCCGATGGCCGCTACGACGGCTCGGAGAAGGCCGGCCGTTTCATCGCCTATCGCAAACCGGACACGCTCGACCTGTCGCCGACGGAGGCGCTCCGCAAGACGAAGCGCGTTCCCGGCCTGCTCGGCCAGCTTCTCGGCGACAAGTGACATGGCGACGTCAGCGCGAGAGTTTCCGCTCGATCTCGGCCCTCTTCGCCTCGTAGTTGGCCTTGGCCGCCTCGTACTGCCCGGCCCGGTGGTAGCCGTAGATGGCCGCTCCGATGCCGACGGCGATGAACAGCAGGCCGAACAGCGGGAAGCAGTTGAACACCGAGCCCAGGCCGCCACCACCCAGGCCCGCCCCGTCAAACGCGTTGCCCATCCCCCAGGACATGCCAGCCGCGACCGCCGTCCAGAACGCCCCGAACAGGGCGACGACGATCCCCATGACGACGCTCCCGGTCTTGGTCGGCAGGTGCCGGCCGCCGTACCGCGTCCGGTACATGTACTCCTCGCGCTGGCGGTCCCACCGACTGTCGAGCGCGTCCAACTCGTTGCGGACGGCGAGCTGGTCGATGTTCTCTTCGATCCGGTCGAGCCGCTCCTCGGGCGTCGGCTCGGTCCAGGTCGAGGTGGCACTGCGCTGGACGTTCAGCGCCGTGTTGCAGGACCGGCAGGTGACGAAGCGGACACCGGACGCGATCTCCAGCAGGGCACCACAGCGATTGCAGGCAACGGATTCGAGCGACATCGGGGCCTCCTCCACAACGGGTGTTCCCGTCAGGATAGCCGGCCCGTAGGAGGGAGGCAAACACGAGATCAATACGCATTGGGATGCACGAACCCCTTGAACAGCGTCGCCCACAGGATGCGGATGTCGAGCCACGGCGTCCAGTGCGTGATGTAGTACAGGTCGTGTTCCAGACGCTTGCGCAGCGACGTGTTGCCACGCCAGCCGTTGACCTGCGCCCAGCCGGTCATGCCCGCCTTGACGACGTGTCGGGCCATGTAGTTCGGCAGCGTCTTGCGGAACTTCTCGATGAATTCCGGCCGTTCCGGACGTGGGCCGACCAGGCTCATGTCGCCCCACAGCACGTTGAACAGTTGCGGCAACTCGTCCAGGCTCGTCTTGCGCAGGAACGAGCCGAACCATGTCTTTCGGTCGTCGTCCTTCTTCGCCCAGACGGCTCCCGACTTCTGCTCGGCGTTGACTTTCATGCTGCGGAACTTGAGCATCATGAACTTCTTGCCGTTGAGGCCGCAGCGCTCCTGCCAGAAGAACACCGGCCCCGGGCTCGTCCACTTGATGATCGCCGCGATGGCCAGCAGCACCGGCGACAGCAGCACGATTGCCAGCAGGGACAGGACAACGTCCATCGCCCGCTTGATGAAGATATTCAGGCCAAAGTGCGGGCTCTCACGCAGGCCGACCAGCGGCAGGCCGTCCAGGTTCGACATCCGGAACGACAGCCCCGACAGCGTTGGCGTGTCAGCAACAAGGCGGATGTCAACCATCGACTGCGACAGGATGGCGAAGACCCGGCGAACGTCGTGATATCGGCTCAAGGGCAGGGCGATGAAGATGTGACTGACGTTGTATTTCTCGATGAGTTTCGGCAACTCCTCGAACGAGCCGAGGCAGTCCAGGTCGTTGTAAAGCGGGTTGGGTTCGTCATCGACAAAACCAACGTTTTTGAAGCCCATCCAGCTCGCCTGGTTCAGGGCGATGGCCGTCTTGCGAGCAATCCGACCAACGCCGGCGATGATGCAGAGCGACGTGTTGTATCCCCGGCTACGCAGAAAGCGCACCGCAGCCCAGGTAACTCGCCGAAAAGTCAACACGCCGAACAGGGTCAAGCCAAAGAAGACGGCCAGCGCCGTTCGTGAGTTGTAGGGATCGTGCGTCACGAAGAGGGCCGCCATCATCAGCAGGCCGAACAGACCGACGCCCTTACCGACACAGACGACCTCCTCACGCAGGCGGCGCAGGCGATCGATGGTATATTGTCCGGTCCAACCGTAGGCGAGGATGGCCAGGAGAAGGACCAGTGGCAGGGCTGCCAGGCAGAGCGTGATGTCCGGTTGCGTGTGCCGGATGGGAATCCAGCCCGTCTCGAAGCGAACGTAGTAGGCCAGCACCCAGGCCAGGCCAGTCAGGACCAGATCGTTGATGACGAACCAGATGCGCAGGATCTGGCTGACGCGCTGGACCATGACCATTCCCTTCCCGGGTTCGTCGTCGAGGCATCTTGCCCCGGCCGAGAAGTGTAACCAGGAAACGGGCACACAATCCAGACCAAAGACCACGCCTGTTCAGCGGTCGATCTCGCCCATGACCAGGTCGAGGCTGCCGACGATCGCCGGCATGTCGCCCAGCAGACAGCCACGCGTGATCTTCGACAGGACGCTCAGGTTGCAGAAACTCGACGACTTCGCCCGCACCCGCAGTGGCACCGCCTCACGGCCCGACGGCCGACCGACCACGTAGAACCCCATCGCTCCACGCGGACACTCCGTCTCGACGTACACCTCGCCGGCCGGCAGGAGCGTCGGCGGCTTGATCCGATGCGAACCGGCCGCCGTCTCATAGCGATCCAGGGCCTGCTCGACGATCTTGACGCTCTCGACCACCTCGAGCATGCGGACGTAGAACCGATGCCAGCAATCGCCGATCCGCGTCTCCGGCGGGGCCTCCGCGAACGGCGGCGCGACCGCCTCGAACTCATAGGTGTCGTAATCGCAGTACGGTTCCACCTTGCGAAGATCCCAGATCGGGTCGCCCACCCTGCGATCGAGCGAAGCGCGCAGCACCGGCCCGGTACAGGCATGGCTGATGGCCACGTCACGCGGCAGAATCCCGATGCCGGCCGCTCGCTGCACGAAGATGTGGTTGAACGTGAGCAACTCGTGATACTCGCCGATGCGCGGCCGAAAGTAGGTCAGGAACTCTCGACAGCGAGCGAGCCACCCCGGCGGCAGATCATCGTGGACGCCGCCGATGGTGATGTAACTGTACGTCAACCGGGCCCCGCACAACTCCTCGAACAGGTCGAGGATCATCTCCCGCTCACGGAAGGCGTACAGAAACGGACTGAACGTTCCAAGGTCGAGACCGTACGCTCCCATGCCGACCAGATGGCTCGCGATCCGGTTCAACTCGGCGGCGATGACCCGAAGCACGCGCGCCCGCGGCGGCACCTCCAGACCGCACAGTTTCTCGATGGCGAGCGAGTAGGCAAGGTTCATGTTCATGCCGGCGAGGTAGTCCATCCGATCGGTGTACGGGATGAACTGAATCGGCGGCACATTCTCGCCGATCTTCTCGGCGCAGCGGTGCAGATAGCCGATGTGCGGCACAACCTCCGAGACGACCTCGCCATCGGTACGCAGCACGAGACGCAGCACGCCGTGCGTGCTGGGGTGTTGCGGGCCCATGTTGACGAGCAGTTCGTCCGTCCGGACGTCCAGTTCCAGCGTCCGCTCGGACGCGGCGGGATGTGTCATGACAGGTCTCCGTCACCGGCCGCGAATACCGTTGTATTCCAGCGGGAACTCGTAATCCTTGCGGAGTGGATGTCCCTCCCAGTCCTCCGCCAGCAGGATCCGCTCCAGACCCGGATGGCCGACGAACTCGACGCCGAACAGGTCGTACACCTCGCGTTCGTGCCAGTCGGCCGAGGCGTACAGCGCCGTCAGACTCGGCACCTGCGGCAACTCGCCGACGCGATCGTCACGCCAGCGCGGCAGGATCACCTTCAGCGTGAAGCGATGCCCCAGGCGAAAACTCGCGAAATGGTAGACGACCTCCAGATGCGGCTCGAACCCGGCCCGATCGACCTTCTTCGGCTCCGTCTCCAGGTAGTCCACACCGCTGATGTCGAGCAGCAGATCGAGGGCTGTCCGTGGATCGTCGCGCAGGTACCGGGCCACGGCCGGCAGGTCTTCGGCCCGGACGACGGCGTGCGGATCGAGGCTGGCCGACTGACCGCTCGCGACGAGGTTCGGACGTTCCGTCGTGAGCAACTCCAGAATGGCGATCGGTGTCATGGTCCTGTCAGCCACGGCTGGGCGCGGCCTCCTGCTTGGTTCGGCGGGCGAACTCCGTCGCCTTCTCGATCGTCGTTTCCGGGTCCGGATCGCTCAGTTCTTCCGGCAGCAGCACGAAGCCGCGCCGTCGGGGCACGAGTTCGTTGGGCTCGCCGGCACGGAAGGTTCGCATCGCCTGGATCTTGTCCTGCAAGCGCATCAGCCCTTCGAGCAGGGCCTCCGGTCGGGGCGGACAGCCGGGGATGTACACGTCCACCGGGACGATCAGGTCCACGCCCTTGACGACGTTGTAGCCGTACTTGTAGTACGGGCCGCCGCCACAGGTGCAGGCTCCCATCGCCAGGACGTACTTCGGCTCCGGCATCTGGTTGTAGAGCCGGCGAACTCGACTCGCCATCTTCATGTTGACCGTGCCGGCCACGATCATCAGGTCCGCCTGCCGTGGTGTGGCGCGAAACGCTCCGGCTCCGAATCGGTCCAGATCGCTCCGGGCCGAACCGGCGACCATCATCTCGATGGCACAGCAGGCCAGGCCGAAGGTCATCGGCCAGAGACTCCCCTGCCGAGCCCAGTTGATCGCCAGATCAAGTGTCGTGGTCACGACGCTGTCATTCTGTCCGTCGGGCAGCACCATCAGACGCCTCCCGTCGTGGCCGTCGTCACCGGTTCCTCGTCCGGCACCCGCAGCGGTTCTGATTCCGTCAACGCTGGCGACGTCGTCGCCCGAACCCAGGTCAGGTCGCCGCGACCCCACAGGTACGCGAAGCCGACCAGCAGCAGACCGAAGAACAGGGCCAGTTCCGTCAGCGCCAGCCAACCGAACTGAAAGGCTTGCCGCGCCACCTCGGGATCGTCCGTCGTCCGGGCCAACCGCGTCGCCGTCCCGAACACTTCCGCGCAGGGAAAGAAGAAGGCGACCTCCACGTCGAAGATCACGAACAGCAGCGCGATGACGTAA
>CAYYJM010000183.1:11560-13016 GCA_964471755.1 uncultured Alcaligenaceae bacterium | reverse complement strand
TCGAAGCGTTCGCCCGTGCGGCCGTCGAACAGGTATTCCTTGCCCGTCTCAGGGATGCCGGCTTCCTTGAGGCAGTCGCGGATCTCCTCCTCGCTGGCTCCGTCGAAGACGGGCGTGACCGCCTTGAAGCCGAGCTTCGACGCCGCCCAGCCGAGGTGCGTCTCGAGGATCTGGCCCACGTTCATACGACTGGGCACGCCGAGCGGGTTCAGCAGGATGTCCACCGGCGTTCCGTCAGCCAGGAAGGGCATGTCCTCGATCGGCAGGATCTTGGAGATGACGCCCTTGTTGCCGTGCCGGCCGGCCATCTTGTCGCCAACGGAGATCTGCCGCTTCGTGGCGACGTAGACCTTGACCATCTGCTGCACACCGTTCTGCAGCTCGTCGCCCCGCTTGAGGAAGTTGAGCTTCCGCTCGCGTTCCTCGAACAGGAACTCGATCCGCTCCTGGTGTTTGGCGTGGATCTCCTTCGCCGTCGCGTGCTTCTCCGGACTGCGGACGTCCAGGTGTTCGAGCTTGAAGCGCTCGGCCTGCTCGACGATGACCTTGTCGTCCTTGTCCTTGCCCAGTTCCTTGTTCGACTGGCTGTCCTTCAGTGTCGGCTTGTCCAGGGCCCGGGCCAGTTCGGCGATCATGGACCGGAACTGATCGGCGATCTTCTTCGCCCAGGTCGTCTCGACGTCGCGCTGCTCCTTGTCCATGGCCTTCTTTTCTTCTTCGGACATGGCCGTGCGACGGCAGAACCGCTGCGTGTCGATCACGACACCCTCGACGCCGGAGGGCACCTCGAGACTGTCGTTCTTGACATCCTCACCGGCCCGGCCGAAGATCGCGTGCAGCAACTTCTCCTCGGGCGTCAGCTCGCTCTTGCTCTTGGGCGACACCTTGCCGACGAGGATGTCACCCGGCACGACGAACGTACCGACACGGACCACGCCGTGGTCGTCGAGGTTGTTCAGCGCTCGCGGCGACACGTTCGGGATGTCGCGGGTGAACTCCTCCTTGCCCAGCTTCGTCTCGCGGATCTCCAGCTCGAAATCCTCGATGTGGATCGACGTGTAGGTGTCGTTCTCCACGAGGCGTTCGCTGATGATGATCGCGTCCTCGAAGTTGTAGCCGTCCCAGGACATGAACGCGACCAGCACGTTCCGGCCCAGGGCGAGTTCGCCCTGGAACGTCGCCGCCCCGTCGGCGATGACCTGGCCCGCCTTGACCTTCTGTCCGACACGGACCAGCGGCTTCTGGTTCTGGCAGGTATGCTCATTCAGGCCGGTGAACTTGCGCAGCACGTACTCGCGCTCATCGACCTTGATGCGCTGCGAATCGACGTAGGTGACCACGCCGGCCCGCTCCGATCGGACGACCATGCCGCTGTTGCGGGCGACGTCCTTCTCCATGCCGGTCGCCACGATCGGCGGCTCGGCCACGAGCAGAGGCACCGCCTGCCGCTGCATGT
>CAYYJM010000183.1:0-11550 GCA_964471755.1 uncultured Alcaligenaceae bacterium | reverse complement strand
CAGACCGGCCGAGACGCCGACCATCTGCTTGGGGCTGATGTCCACATAATCGACCAGGTCGGACTCGACCGACATGAACTCGCCGTCGTGCCGGACGATGCACCGCTCGGTGGAGATCCGCAGATCCTTCTCTTCCAGTGGCGTATCGGCCGGAGCCAGGTGCGCCACCATCTCCTCGTCGGCCCGCAGGTTCTTGACCTGCGTGGTCATCTTCCGGTCCTTGACCGCGCGATACGGCGTCGTCAGGAAGCCGTACGCATCGACCCCGGCGTAGATCGACAGGTGCGAGATCAGACCGATGTTGGTGCCTTCCGGCGTCTCGATCGGGCAGATTCGGCCGTAGTGTGAGATGTGGACGTCGCGCACGTCGAAGCCGGCTCGCTTGCGGTTGAGGCCGCCCGGGCCGAGGGCCGACAGCCGACGTTCGTGCGTCAACTGCGACAGCGGGTTGGTCTGATCGACGACCTGCGAGAGTTCGCCACGACCGAAGAAGTACTCGATCGCTGCCGAGATCGACTTCGGGTTGATCAGGCTGCGTGGCGTCATGTCCTGCTGATCGCGGATCGACATGCGTTCCTGAACGGTGCGGCGGAGCTTGAGGAAGCCCTTGCGCAACTCGTCGGCGGCCAGTTCGTCGATGGTCCGGACGCGGCGATTGCCCAGGTGATCGATGTCGTCCGGTTCGCCCTTGCTGGCCCGCAGGCGGAGCAGGTAGCGGATCGAGTTCAGGTAGTCCAGGGCCTGCAAGGTCATCTCCGACTCGGGGATGTCCTGGTCGAACTTCCGATTGATGCGGAAGCGGCCGACCCGACCGAGCCGATAGCGGTTGGCGTCCTGGAACTTTTCCTTGAACAGTTCGCGGGCCTTCTCCAGCTGGGCCGGGTTGCCCGGGCGGAGACGCGAGTAGATCTTCAGCAGGGCCGCCTCGTGCGAGGCCGTCTGATGATCTTCCTCCAGCGAGGCGAGGATGATCTCGTCCTTGTTCTCCTCGGCGTTCTTCGGCAGGTAGGTCACCTGCTGAACCGGGCTGGCGAGGATGGTGTTGAGCCGGTCGTCGGTGAACTCCTGGCAGCTTTCCAGGTAGATCTCGCCCGTCGTCGGATCGATGACATCGTCCGCAGCCCGGCAGCCACGCAGCGTGTCACGGGCGTCTCCGGCGTTGCTGGTCAGGTCCATCGTCTCGGTGATGTAGAACGCCTTGAGGATATCGGCGTTGGTCGAGTAGGCCGGGTCCATGGCGCGCAGCAGCGTCATGGCCGAGAACTTGCCCGACTGGTCCATACGGACACCGAGGGTGTTCTTCTTGGTGACATTGATCTCGATCCAGCTGCCGCGCTCGGGGATGATCCGGCAGTTGGGCAGCTGGCGGTCGCCGTCCTTCTCGATGACGAAATCGACGCCCGGCGAACGGTGCAACTGGCTGACGACGACCCGCTCGGCACCGTTGATGATGAACTCGCCGCCGCCGATCATGATGGGAATCTCGCCCAGATAGTCCTCTTCCTCGATCGGCTCCTGCTTGTTCAGGCGCAGTGTGACCTTGAACGGCCGACCGTAGGTCAGCCGCAGTTGCCGACACTCGTCCGGGCCGAAGCGTGGCTTGCCGAGTTCATACTTGACGAACTGCAAGGACAGGGTCTTGTCATAGCTCTCGATGGGAAAGATTTCGCGCAGCACGCCTTCCAGGCCGACCGGCTCGCGCTCGGTGGACAGCTTGTCCAGTTGCAGGAAGCGCGCATAGGAATCGACCTGGATTTCCGTCAGGTTCGGAACGTCGGCACCGGTGTCGGACCGGCCGAAGTTGCGTTCCTTCTGGGGCACGATGGTACGATTAACGGGGACGGGCATAACAGGTGCTCCTCCCTGGATCAGTTCCCGATGAACACGGTCATGACGCACGATGGATTACTTGGGCCGACAGTTGGCGGCGCACCAAGGACTACGCGGACGGTGTCGTTTCGGGTCGGGTTGTCGCTCAATGGAAACGGGAAGCGGGTCATGGGGGTGTCGTCGAGTCCTTGACGACCCTCCCGGCTGAGGGTGCAGTTGCTGCCTGCGGGTAAGGTTCGGCCGGCGCGTGAAAAAGGACCCGTACAGGGAACAATCCCTGTCGAGCCGCCAGGGCCGAGGGTGTGACATTCGAGGCAAGCTGCATTCCACCGCTGGGGATCGGGATCGCCTGCCGGTCGTCGAGATGGATTCTCCCCCACCATCTCGCGCCGTGGCCGCGCCCTCAAATCCATTCTAGGTTGCGGACGCTACTATCTCAACATATCCTACGCAATCGGACAAGAGAACGTTTGTTCAGGACGGCCAGCTTCTTCATTTAGCCGCCGGCTTGCCGGCGGTCTTCGTCTTCGTCGCGAAAACCCGCCGGCAAGCCGGCGGCTAAATGAAGAACGATTTGCACCTTCCGGTCGCCCATCTCGGTGCGGTATCATGATCTCGGCCGGTCTTCTTGACTCTGTCGGCGAGTCTCCGCACGAGGTCCGTCTCATGGCACAGACACGCTGCCCTCACTGTCTTCGCACTCTGGAGGTGGCGGACTGCCTGGCGTTTGGGCTGATCCGCTGTTCGGGATGCCAGGAAACCTACACATACCAGCCCGGTGAGGTTCCCCAGCCGAGCGAGCCGGCATCGGCCGAGCAGCTCGCCGCGATCCTGGCCGAGCCGCCACGAACCGAACCGGCTCGCTCACCGACGCCGGCCCCGACCCTGATGTCCACGCCGGAACCGGAATCCACCGGGCCGGCTCTCGTCGCGCCGCACATCTGCCAGCACTGCTGGCGGCAGATCACCTTCACGATCGGCAAGAAGGCCGCCGCTCCGAACTGTCCCGGCTGCAAGAACAAGACCTCCGTCTACGCTATCCAGTTCCGGTGCCCGAGTTGCAGCCATCTGCTCGAATCGCCGCGCCGTCTCAACGGCCAGGTCCGGCCCTGCCCGAAGTGCGAAAGGGATGTCACCATCCCGCGCCTGGTCCTGGAGGAAGAGAGCGAGGCGGCCGACGACCTGGAATCGTTCCTCTGCGAGTGTCCCAGCTGTCGGAAGCGAATCGTCGCCCGGCGCGATGAGGTGGGCCGGCCGGGGGTCTGTCCGCTCTGCCTCGTGATCATCGACGTCCCGGCCTACGGGACAGCGAGCCGACCGCGTGAGACGACGCGAACCGAGCGGGATATCGCCTGCCGGGAGTGTGGCCGACACATCCCGGCGGCAGCCGAACACTGCCCGGTCTGCGGCAAGGACAACCGCCCATCCCAGTATCCATGAGCCGGAAGGAGCCAGTCTTGGCCGCACCGAATCGTCGTCACATTCTGCAAGCCGGCCTCCTCGGTGGCCTGGCGCTCGGCCTCAAAGCCGCGCCGCCGGAGGCTGCCGGAGATCTCGTCGAGGTCAGCCTTGCCGACCTGGCCGCGGGACTGAAGTCGGGCCAGTGGACCACGGTCGATCTGGTCGAGAAGTACCTCGCCCGGATCGAGGCGCTCGACCGGCGCGGGCCGACGCTCCGCAGCGTCATCGAGGTGAACCCCGAGGTTCGTGAGATCGCCGCCGCCCTCGACCGCGAGCGCCGGGAGAAGGGACCGCGCGGCCCGCTGCACGGCATCCCGATCCTCATCAAGGACAACATCGACACGGCCGACCGGATGGCGACGACGGCCGGCTCCCTGGCCCTGGTCGGAGCCCGGCCGAAACGAGACGCCTTCGTCGTCGAGCAACTTCGCAAGGCTGGCGTCGTCCTGCTTGGCAAGACGAACCTGAGCGAGTGGGCCAACTTCCGCTCGTCCTCCTCGACCAGCGGCTGGAGCGGTCGCGGCGGTCTGACGCGCAATCCGCACGCCCTGGATCGCAACCCGTCCGGCTCCAGCTCCGGTAGCGCGGTCGCCGTCGCCGCCAGTCTCTGTGCCGCTGCGATCGGCACCGAGACGAACGGCTCGATCGTCAGCCCGTCGAACGCCAACGGCGTCGTCGGCCTCAAGCCAACGGTCGGCCTGGTGAGCCGATCGGGCATCATTCCGATCGCCCACTCGCAGGATACCGCCGGGCCGATGACCCGCACTGTCCGCGACGCCGCCCTGCTCCTGTCGGCCCTGGTCGGTCCGGACGACCGCGACGCGGCCACGAAGCAGGCCGTGGGCAAGAACGCCACCGATTACACGCGACATCTCGATGTCACCGGCCTGAAGGGCGCGCGTCTCGGCGTGGCTCGCCAGTTCTTCGGCTTCAATGATCACGTCGAACGCCTCATGGACGACGTGCTGGCCCTGCTCCAGAAGCAGGGAGCCGAGCTGATCGATCCGGTCGAGATGCCGTCGGTCCACACGGCCGGGACGCTGCAGACGCTGATCCTGCTCTACGAGTTCAAGACCGATCTGAACGCCTACCTGGCGACGCTCGGCCCGGACGCTCCGGTCAAGACCCTGGCCGACGTGATCGCCTTCAACGAGAAGAACCGTGATCGCGAGATGCCGTTCTTCGGGCAGAACCGTCTGGAACAGGCCGAGGCCAGGGGACCGCTGACCGATCGAGAGTACCTCCGTGCCCTGGAGCGGGCCCAGAAGGCGTGTCGCGTCGATGGCATCGACGCCGTCCTGGCGAAGCACAGGCTCGACGCCCTGATCGCGCCGACGGGCGGGCCGGCGGCGGTGACCGACCTGATCTTCGGTGGCGGCGGTCGGGGCGGCTGCTCGACACCAGCGGCGGTCGCCGGCTATCCGCATCTGACCGTGCCGGCGGGGTTCGTCTTCGGCCTGCCCGTCGGCCTGTCGTTCTTCGGTCGAGCCTGGAGTGAGCCGACGCTCCTGAAGCTGGGATACGCCTTCGAGCAGGCCTCGAAGGCACGGAAGCCGCCGCGCTACCTGCCGACGGCGCAGCTGGGCGAGTGAGGTTGCCTCATGATCGCTTTCCTTGGCCGTGTGGCTCTGATCCTGGGCATCATCCCGCTGGTCATTGCCACGGTCGTTATCGGGCTCAGTCTGATCGTCATCATGACCGTGGCCATGGTGCCGCTGCTGATCTGTCAGCACTGGCGCTCGGTCCGCTGGCTCGCCCTGTCCGGCTGTGTCTACTATCCGGCCCTGGCCGGAGGCTTGATGTTCGGCCTCGGCCTGTACTGGTGGCTGGTTCTGCCGCTGCTTCTGCCGACGTTCGTGTTCATCTCGTTCCTGCCGGATCCGTACACCTATTTCACCAGACCGCTCCTCCGAAACGCGGTGCTGCGTGCGATCGAGCATGTCGAGCGCAGCCCGGATCAGCCCCTGGACTACCACACGGTCCAGGTGGTCGGCAGCGAGGCCAGCCTGATCTTCATCCTGCTGCGGGCTCCCGACGAGCGCGGTTCGTCCACCGTTCGCTACCTCGCGGTGGGCAAGGACGGTGCGGTGGAGGAACTGTCCACCGAGGAGCAGCGCCGCCGTTTCGGCTTCAATCCGAACGAGGGGCCGTTTCTGGAGGTGTGACGTGCCGGCGAAATCTCGACCGACCCCTTGAGCGCCGCCGCGAACGGATGGTACAGTAGCATGCCTGCCGGGTTTCTTCCTGACCTTCCTGACTCGCCGCGGACGAACCGACATGCCAACCGCTTGCCGATCGCTGGGCACCCTGCTGGCCCTGGCACTTCTCTCCGGCCCGATCGCCCATGCCGCGGACACCGCCGCCGGGCACGAATTCTTCGAGAACAAGATACGCCCCGTCCTCGTCGAGCATTGCTTCGCCTGCCATTCGCAGGACGCGGCGAAGAACAAGAAGCTGCGCGGCGGCCTGTTCCTCGACAGTCGCGCCGGTCTGCGACAGGGCGGTGACAGCGGCTCGATCCTCGAGCCCGGCAAGCCGGACGCGAGCCTGCTGCTGCAATCGCTGACGCACCAGGGCGAGGTCCGCATGCCGCCGAAGGGGAAGCTCTCCGACGCCGTCCTGGCCGACTTCCGTCGCTGGGTCGAAATGGGCGCTCCGGACCCGCGCGACGGCAAGACGGCCAGCCAGAAGGAAACCGACCTCGAACGTGGCCAGAAGCTCTGGTCGCTACAACCGCCGCGGGCCGGCGAGCCGCCGCAGATCACGGCAGCAGGAACGGCGATCGATCGCTTCCTCCTGGCCGCTCTGAAGGAGAAGGGCATCCCGATCGCGCCGGCTGCCGAGCCGGTGACACTCGTCCGTCGCCTGTACTTCGATCTGATCGGTCTGCCGCCGACACCGGAGCAGGTGAACGCCTACCTCGCCGACGCCAGCCGGGATCGTCAGAAGGCGACCGAGAAACTGGTCGATGAACTGCTCGCCAGCCCGCACCACGGCGAACGCTGGGGCCGACACTGGCTCGACGTGGCACGCTACGCCGAGGATCAGGCGCACACCTTCGGCGTCAAGCCGCGAGCGAACGCCTGGCGCTACCGGGACTGGGTCATCCGGGCCTTCAATCAGGACATGCCGTATGATCGCTTCGTCCGCCTGCAACTCGCCGGCGACCTGGTTCAGAACGACGCCCTGAGCGCGGCCGACCGCATCGCCGGGCTCGGCTTCCTCGGTCTCGGTGCCGAGTATTACAAGAACTCGGCCAAGGAGCAGGCCATCGCCGACGAGCTGGACGACCGGGTCGATACCGTGACCCGTGGCTTCCTGGGTCTGACGGTGTCCTGCTCGCGCTGCCACGATCACAAGTTCGACCCGATCCCACAGAAGGACTACTACTCGATCGCTGGCGTCTTCAACGGCTCGTCGTTCGGCGAGGCTCCGCTGGCGTCGCCGGCCGAGGTGAAGACCTACAACGACGCCCAGGCACGCATCAAGGAGCAGGACGGCCGCATCACGGCGCTGCTGAATGGCGTCGGCCAGGGACCGAGCCGGTCGGCCGTAGCCGAGACGGCGAAGTATCTCGTGGCCGGCTGGCGGATCTGGGTGCTGAAGCAGCACAAGGTCGCGGCAAACGTCGCCGCCATCGCCCGGGCCGAGGGACTGCATCCCTACTTCCTCGACCGCTGGGTGAAGGCCGTCGAGAACGCCGGCAAGACGCCCCTGCTGGCGAAGGACTGGCCCGGCACGAAACGGCCCGCGAAGAAGCCGGCGAACTTCGCCGACGTGGCGGTCCCGGCCGAGGTGCGGAAGTACGCCGACGATCTGGCGACGCGGACGAAGACGGCCCTGGAGAAGAACAAGAACAACGATCCGCTCCTGAAGGCCGTCCGGCTCGACGGGTCGGCTCCCTGCTTCGTCGCACCGCAGGACGCCGAGAAGCACTTCCTCGGCGAACCGGAGAAGAAGCAACTCGGCGAGCTGCGTGCGGAACTGGAACGCCGCAAGCAGGCCGCTCCGCCGATGTACGCCTTCGCGCACGTTCTCAAGGGCGGCGGTCGCGAGATGAAGGTCTTCGTCCGCGGCAATCCGCTTCAGCCGGGCGAGCCGGCTCCGAAGGGCTTTCTCCAGGTGATCCGGCCGACGCTGGGCGATCTGCCGGTCAGTGCCGATTACAATCGGCTCGACCTGGCCAACGCGATCGTCAGTCCGAAGAACCCGCTGACGGCTCGCATCATCGTGAATCGAGTCTGGGCCTGGCACTTCGGTCGCGGCCTGGTGACGACGCCGTCGAACTTCGGCGAACTGGGCTCTCGACCGAGTCATCCCGAGCTGCTCGACTGGCTGGCGGTGAAGTTCATGGAACAGGGCTGGAGCCTGAAATGGCTGCACCGTCAGATCGTGCTGACAGCGGCCTATCAGCGATCGAGCAATGCCGATGCCGAGAGCCTGAAGGTCGATCCGGAGAACGTCTACCTGGGTCGGGGCACCCGGCAGCGGCTGGAGATCGAGATCTACCGCGACGCTCTGCTCGCCGTGGCCGGCCGTCTCGACGTCACCCTCGGCGGCCCGACGTTCAATCTGAAGGACGCCAACGCCACGCGTCGCACCGTCTACGCGAAGATCAGCCGTCATGACCTCGATGGCCTGCTGCGTCTGTTCGACTTTCCCGACGCGAACGTGACCGCTGACAAACGAGTGTCAACGACGGTGCCGCAGCAGCAGCTCTTCGTCCTGAACAGCGATTTCATCCAGACCCAGGCGAAGGCGTTTGCCGAGCGGGTGCAGAAGGAGGCGGCGACCGATCCAGAGCGGATCGATCGGGCCTACCGCCTGGCGTTTGGCCGGGAACCGACCGACGCGGAACACTCGCTCGGCCTGGCCTTCCTGGGCCGACCGCAGGCCCCGAACACGCCGCCACGCTGGCAGCAGTACGCCCAGGCATTGCTCGCGACCAACGAGTTCCTCTACATCGACTGAACGGAGACCCGACCATGACCCTTCCCCTGTCGCGTCGCGCGCTGCTGCGTCACACCGGCACCGGCCTGGGCCTGCTCGGCCTGGCGGGCCTCCTTGCGGACGAGGCCGCGGCGAACAGTCCGCTCGCCCCGAAGGCTCCGCACTTTGCCCCAAAGGTGAAGCGGATCATTCACCTGTTCATGAACGGCGGTCCCAGTCAGGTCGATACGTTTGATCCGAAGCCGGCCCTGGTCAAGTACAAGGGCCAGAGCCCGAAGGAGGCCGGCCTGAAGACCGAACGGCGTACCGGCGGCCTGTTTCCGTCGCCGTTCGCGTTCAAAAAGTGCGGCCAGTCCGGCCTGGAGATCAGCGAGATCTACCCCGAACTGAGCAAGTGTGCCGACGATCTGTGCGTCATCCGCTCGATGCACACGAACGTGCCGAATCACGAGCCGTCGCTGCTGATGATGACGTGCGGCAACACCCAGCCGGTTCGGCCGTCGATGGGCTCGTGGCTCTGCTATGGTCTGGGCACCGAGAACCAGAACCTGCCCGGCTTCGTCGTGCTGTGTCCCGGCAAGCCGGTCGTCGGGCCGCAGTTGTGGAGCAACTCGTTCCTGCCGGGCATCTACCAGGGCTGCCACATCGGCAGTCTCGATCCGAAGCGAGCAATCGATCACATCGCCAACAAGGTGACGACGCCGGCCGGTCAGCGCGAGCAACTCGACCTGATCAACGCCCTGAACCGCCAGCATCGCGACGCTCATCCCGGCGACGATCGGCTGGAGGCCCGCATCCAGTCGCTGGAGATGGCCTTCCGCATGCAGACGGAGGCCCAGGAGGCGTTCGATCTGTCGCGGGAGCCGGCGACGACGCGGGCCCTGTACGGCAAGGGCTACTTCGCCGACGCCTGCCTGGCCGCGCGCCGGATGGTCGAGCGTGGAGTGCGGATGGTGCAGGTCTACTACGGCTCCGGCCAGCCGTGGGACGACCACGGCAACATCGAGAACGGCCATCGCAACAAGGCGAAGGACAGCGACGTGGCCATCGCCGCGCTCCTGAAGGATCTGAAGGCCCGTGGCCTGCTCGACGACACGCTGGTCCTGTGGGGCGGCGAGTTCGGCCGCACGCCGACGTCGGAGGGGAGCAACGGTCGCGACCACAACAACCACGGTTTCAGCGTCTGGTTGGCCGGCGGCGGCGTCAAGGGCGGCCTGGCTTATGGAGCCACCGACGAGTTCGGCTTCGCGGCGGTCGAGAACAAGGTGCACGTGCATGACCTGCACGCGACGATCCTGCACCTGATGGGGCTGGACCACGAGAAGCTGACATATCGGTACAGCGGTCGCGACTTCCGGCTGACCGACGTCGAAGGGCGGGTGGTGAAGGAGATTTTGAAGTAGTGCCCCCGCCGCGCTGCCGAGGTGAGAGCAACTACCGGAGCAGGCTGTTCCACCGTCTGGTATAATGAGGCGGATGAACAGGCTCCCGGAGGCGGTTACCCAACCGAAACAAACATGATCCGAGTGCGCATTCGCCAGGGTCGCGTCGAACTCCTGGACCCGATCCCAGAGGAATGGGAAGGCCAGACCTTCCAGCTTGTCGCGCTGACGCCGGATGACCCAATGCTGGACCTGGAAGAAGCGCTGGCCGCGCTGAAAGCGTTGGGGCCGACCGAGTACGAACCGGGCGAGCGGGAAATGATCGCGGAGGCGATGGCGGAACGAAAACGCCTCAGCCTCGTCCCGGTGCCCGAGAGTACGGACCGCGAGCCGTGAGCCGGTATCTCTTGGACAGCAACCACCTGTCGGCATATCTGGATGCTCAACCCGTGGTGACGCTGCGAATAGACGCGGCGATCCAGGCCGGCCTTCGCGTCGGGGTTTGCCTGCCTGTGCTTTGCGAATACCGGGCCGGCATCCGTCTCGGCCGGCGATTCCAACAGAACCTGAACCGCCTGCGAGCGGCGATGCACGTCTTCCGCTTCTGGCCTACCGACGCCGAGACCGCCGCTGAGTACGGGCGGATCGTCCAGGAACTTCGAGCGATCGGCCGGGCGCTGGCCCAGTTCGATCTCCTCATCGCTGCCATCGCTCGCCAACAACGGCTGATCCTCTTGACCGCGGATCAGGACTTCCAGCCGGTGAGCCAGTTGCAGATCGAGAACTGGCTCTGATCTAGTGAAGGAGCCCATCCATGCTCGTCTGGCACCAGGAGGACTTCTTGGAACTGCGCGTCACCGAACGTGAACCCGCCAGGTCTCCATGTTCCGGTGACACCCGGTTCGCCGTCCGGGTTCGCGTCGCCAGTCCGGACACGGCTTTCTCGGCCGAGACGTGGTGCTGGATCGCGTTGCGCGTCCTGGCGTCGTTCGCCGAACAACTCCAGTTGCTGGAGGAACGGCGTCAGGGCTCGGCCGTGCTGGAGTCGATGTCGCCCGGCGAACTCCAGTTGGAGATCCGTGTCACCGACCGGGCTGGGCACGTTGGCGCGTTCGGACAGGTCGGCCACCATTGCCACGGTGGGACCGGCCAGGCCCTCTGGTCGGTCATCGCGTTCGCCATTCCGTTCTGTCCGACCGAATTGCCGGACTTGGTCCAGGAGTTCGCCAGGCTGACGACGACACAGGACGCCTGACCAGCGGGATTCGTCTTGTCCGCCTCCCCATCGCTCCGGTATGAAACGGTCAGTTCTACTCAGGAGGTCGCCATGGCGATTCAGGCCGTTCCACGCAAAGTCGTGCATTACACGGAGGTTCTCCCTCCTCACCCGAACGATCCCTGCTATCGAGAATGGATGACCTGGAAGACGGAGATGCCCCGCCTCCTCCGAGAGGGCTACGAAGGTAAGTTCATCCTCATCAAGGGCGACAGCATTCACGGCCCCTACGATACCGACGAACAGGCTCGCGAAGTGGCCCACTCGATTTTCCCCTTGCAAGGGGTACTTATCCGCCAGGTACTGGAGTACGAACCCGTCCTGAACGTGCCGGCCATGTATCACGGGAGCCGCCCTTGCCCGACCTCACGATGAACTGGGACGCCGCCGGGATGGTCCTCCCGGTCGCGGTCGGTCTGCCCCTGGCCACGTTGCAGCATCTGCGGCAGACCGGCCAGCCCATTCCCGCCAGCGTCGAGGTTCAGGGGCTGATCGACAGTGGCTCCGACATCGGCATCATCTCCCCCGATCTGGTTCAACACTTCGGTCTGATGCCCATCCGGGGGATGCTCACCACGACGACGATCGGCAGTCAGTCGGTCTCCATCTATGAGATCAGTATGGTCCTCATGGGACCGGCCGGCCTGGCGG
>CAYYJM010000182.1:0-13094 GCA_964471755.1 uncultured Alcaligenaceae bacterium | reverse complement strand
GTCGTGGTGCGCTTACTCCGCTCGCCTGGAGGCTCGCTGCGTGCGCGGCTCTGACAGACCGTGCCTCGCAAACTTCGTCTCCCTCGTAAGGAATGACGTCAAACCGTCACCGCACCACGCGCACCGTCACCTTCGACGCCCGCTCGCCGGCGTGATACACCCGCTGCGTCGCCTTGACGAAATCGCTCTCCTTCGCGGCGTAGATATCGCAGAACGTCTGCGGATTGCGATCGACCAGCGGGAACCAGCTCGACTGCACCTGGATCATCACCCGATGGCCCGTCCGGAACGTGTGACACACGTCTGGCATCGTGAACTTGATCACCGTCGGCTCGTTCGGCACGAACGCCTCCGGCTTCGTGAAACCGTTGCGGAACTTGCCGCGGAACGGTTCGCCGCGAACCAGCATCTGGTAGCCTCCCAGCCGCACCTCCTTCGGGTTCGGCTCCGGGTCGGCCGCATCGTCGGGGAAAACGTCGATCACCTTGACGATGAAATCGGCGTCCGTACCTGAAGTGGCGACGTGCAACTCGACCTCGACCGGGCCGGCCAGGCGCAGATCGCTCTCCAGGTCCGGCGACGTGTATGTCAGGACGTCCGGCCGCTTCGACGCGAAGCGCTGATCCTGGATCAGGTAGTCGCCGGGCATCAACGTCGTGATCTTCTCGACGAACGGCACGGGTCGGCTCGGGTCGGCGAGGTATTCGTCGTAGCCGGGTTTGTTCTTGTCCGCCTTCGCCGGCTCGCCGCCGAGGTGGCCGCCCGGTTGCAGGTAGAACGTCTGCGACTTCGCCTCGATCGGCGGCCAGGTCGCGTACTTGCGCCACTGGTTCGTGCCCGTCTCGAAGACCCACGCCTTCGGGAACTTCACCTCGCCCTTGCCCTTGAGCAGCGCCTCGAAGAACGGAAACTCGATCTGCTCGCGGTAGAAGACGCCGGTCTTCTGGCCGAAACGGATGTCGCCGAGATGGTCGCAGTCGTCGTGGCTCCAGCCACCATGCAGCCAGGGGCCCATGACGAGGTGGTTGTGCTTCGTCGAACCGGGATCGCGATCGATGGCCTTGAACGTCTCCAGGGCCCCGAACAGGTTCTCGGCGTCGAACCAGCCGCCGACGGTCAGCACCGCCGGCTTGATATTCTTGATGTGCGGCCGAAGATTCTTCGCCTGCCAGAAGTCGTCGTAGGTGCCGTGCTGCATCAGCTCCTTCCAGAAGGCGACGCTCCCCTTGAAATACTTCGCATCGGCGTTCGGCAGCGGACCCAGGTCGCGGAAGAACTGGTAGCCGTCCGGCGTGCCGTGATCGAAGCGTTCGCCCATCTTCTTGACCAGGCCGTCACGCGGCTTGCCGAAGACGGCCATGAAATTGAAGCAGTGTGGCAGGTAGAAGCAGCCGTTGTGATGGAAGTCGTCGCCGATGAACCAGTCGGTGATCGGGGCCTGCGGCGACGACGCGACCAGGGCCGGGTGCGCGTCGATCATGCCGCACGTCGTGTAGAAGCCGGGATACGAGATGCCCCACTGACCGACCTTGCCATTGTGGCCCTCGACGTGCTTCAGCAGCCAGGTGATGGTGTCGAAGGTGTCGCTGCTCTCATCGACGGCGTCGCTGGTGTTCTTGTTTGGGTTGTGCGCTCGCATGTTGACGTGCGTTCCCTCGGACATCATCCGCCCGCGAACGTCCTGGTAGACGAAGATATAGCCCGACTTGCCGAACAGGGCCGAGGGACCGAGATCCTTCGGGAACCGGTCGGTGCCATAGGGGCCGACGCTGTAGGGCGTCCGCTTGAGCAGGAACGGGTACTTGTTGGCGGGCCCGGCATCCTTCGGGACGTAGACGGCGGTGAAGAGCTTCGTGCCGTCGCGCATCGGGATGCGATATTCGTACTTGGTGTAGTGAGCCTGGACGTGTTCCAGACCCTGAGCCCACGTCGGCGAGGGGAGCAGCAGAAGGAGCATGGCCAGGACGGGAATCGGTCGCATGGATCGTACCCCGGGGGATGGCGGTCAGCATGGCGAGCCCCCGGCGAAAGCCGGGGGAGTCTTCCAGGCGGCACGGTCATCATCGCGGATGTGTTACGAGTTGTCACGCTTTCCGTCCGCATCGTTCCTGGTTCATCCGGAGCCGATCACATTTCGCGCCCGGCCAGACGACGCAGCTCCGCCTCGGTCTCGTCGCGAAACTGTTGCAGTTCCTCCTGACGCTGGGCCGTCAGGTCTTTCTGTTGATCGATCCAGCGTATCGCCCGATCGAGGCAGTCCCTGGCCCGGAGCGTGTCGCCGAGCTGGGCATGGCTCATGGCCAGGAAGCACAGGTCAAAGGCGGCGAGCTGCCCCTTCCTGACAACGAGACTCATCTCCAGTGTGGTGATCGCCTCGCGGTAGGCCCGAGTGCGGTACTGGGCCACGCCGAGTGCGGTGAGGAACTGCGTTCCTTTCGGTGCCAGGCGCACCGCCTCACGGGCCAGTTCCAGGGCCTTGACCGGGTTGCGCAGTTCCGGCGGACCGGCCAGCATGATCCAGGCCTGCTCGTTCCGCTCAGTCGCCTGACGAAGGACGTTGTTCTCCGCGAACAGCTTCTCGGCTCCGACAACGTCGAGCCGGAGAGGAAGCGGCCGCACGATCGGCTCGGCCGGGTAGAGCGGCGCGTCCCAGTCGAGGTCCAGCGCCTTCAGGCCGTCCCGAATCCGACGCAGATCCCAGGTGTGGACCAGAGGACTGTCGGCACTGCGGGCCACGAGGCGAGTGCCGTCGGGGCTGAAACACAGGGCCATCGCTCGTTCCAGACCGGGGGTTTCCAGCCGAACCAGTTCCTGGCGATTGTCGAGCCGGACGAGTCGGATCGGGCCTTTCTCGGTTTGCAGGGCGATGAGCGTGCCGTCCGGCGAGAAGGCCGGATGGCACCCCTCCAGGAAGCCGGCATTCTGCCAGGTTCCCACGTCGCGGAGGTGCGTCTTCGTGCCACCGTGGCGGGAACTGGCCAGGTAACGGCCATCACCACTGAAGGTCACCGAGAGAGTATCGCCAGCGTCCGGCCAGTCGCCCACCTCCTGGCCGTTGTGGGCCAGCCAGACCTTCAGGCCGCCGTACCACCAGTTCCCCGTCGCGACGTATCGCCCATCGGGAGACACGGCGACCGCGCGCACGTCGCGCTGCGGTTGCAGGCGGAGCAGTTGCTCCGGCCGATCGCGGTCCAGGACCAGGGAGCCGTGGCCGCCGTTCGCCCAGGCGATCTGGCGTCCGTCCGGACTGGTGGCGAAGAGTCGGCCGCCGGCAACGCTGGCGAGCCGTTCAGGCGGTCCCAGACGGAGTATCGCACCGGACGTCTCGGTCGGATGCAAGGGCCAGCGATGCAGGCCGTCCGCGTTCTGCGTCAACAACGCCCCGGACGCCTCGAAGCCGACCGCCGACGACCCCAGGTTCAGAAAGCCCAGTTCCCGGCCCGTGGTCAGGTCCCACAGCAGGACGCCCGAGGCACCGCCGACGGCCAGCACCCGACCATCGCGATGAACCGCCAGCGAGGGCAGCATCCCCACGGTGTCGTTCTCCACGAGCGGAGCGCGAAGAGAACGGTATTCCGACCCGCCGAACACGTCCCAGACCTGACCGGACAGAATCAGCCGATCGTTCGTCACGGCATGCAGCCAGTGGAGGTTGCTCGCATAGGCACGCAGGAGGAGATCGCCAGTCTGTGGCTGCCACAGGCAGGCGGAATCGCCCCAGGCCGCCACGCTGACCAGGAGGCCGGAATCCGGCAAGAAGGCAACGAACTTCGGATGGCCGGTGTGACCGCGCAAAGCCGGCAGCGCTCGCCGGGTCGGCACGTCCCACAGAGCGATCTCGGCCGCCCCGGCCGCGACGGCCAGTGTGCGCCCGTCCGGGTGCCAGGCGAAATGGTCCACCACCTGAGCATGGCGAAACTCTCCGATCGCCTGCTTCTCCACGAGATCGACGACACGAACCACGGCCCCCTGCCAGACGGCGAGATGGCGATCGTTCCCCAGCAGGACCGAAGGAACCGTGCCACGCTCAAAGCGTGGGATGGACGCGGCCACTCGAACCGACTGGAGCCAGCGCTTCTCGGCCAGATCGAACCGATGCGCCATCCCGTTAGCTAGCCCGACGACAGCATGTCGGTTATCCGGGGCGAAGGCGATCCCGACGACGTCGCCGGCCTGATCCGCGATCCGTCGAGGCACGGCCTCCTCCAGATCCCAGAGAGTGGCACCATGCTGACACCAGACGCCGAGATGCCGCCCATCGCCGCTCAGACGAGCGCCGATCGGCTGCCAGCGATTGTTCTCCCAGGGTTGCTCCTTCGGCCAGGGCGACAGGCCCGTCAGCCGTCCCGGCTCGGCCGTCCTTCGGACGACGACTCGGGGCTGTTTGTCGGTTTCGTCGAGGATCACGTAGCGGTTCAGTCGACCGTCGGCGTGAAAGAGCAGCTCCCAGGAGCCGGGAAAGCCCGGCATGGCCTGATCAGCCGGACGGAGGTCCTGCTGACAGAGGATGCCCACGGCCAGGTTGCGTAATTTCTCGAACTCGCCGTGCGGCACGGGATTCAGCCGGCGGGACAGTTCGACGGCCCGGCGGAGGGCGGCCAGGCTATCGACCCGCTGGCCCTGAAGCCGACTGAACCGGCCGGCCTTCGCCTCGGCGACCAGGGACAGGCGTTGGGCCGCGCGGGCGGCATCGCGATCAGTCTTCGCCTGATCGAGTGCCGTGCTGAGCTGCCACGAGAAGAGGATGCCACTGATGGCGAGGAGGAGCAGCAGCAGGGTCGTCACGCCGGCCATCCCGGCCAGCCAGGGATTGCGCCGACACCAGCGACCCGCGCGTTCGAGGCGACCGACCGGGCGGGCGCGGATCGGTTCGTCGGCCAGGAACCGGCGCAGGTCGTCGGCCAGGTCCGCCGCCGTGGCGTAGCGTCGGCCCGGATCCTTGGCCAGGCACTTCAGGCAGATCGTCTCCAGATCGCGGGGCACACTCGGGTTGTGACGATGCGGTGGCACAGGCTCTTGCTCGACGGTTTGCACGACGGTTTTGACGGCGGTCGCCGCCTGGAACGGCGGTCGGCCAGTGAGCAGGTAGTAGAGGATCGCTCCCAGGCCATACACGTCCGTGGCCGGGCCGATGGCGGCCAGGTCGCCGCGGGCCTGCTCGGGGGCCAGGTAGCCCGGGGTGCCGAGGACGGTCCCGGTCGCAGTCAGTCCGGCCGTGTCGTCCAGTCGCCGGGCCAGGCCGAAATCGGTCAGTTTCGGTGCCCCGTCGGCGGTGAGGAGGACGTTGGACGGAGTGAGATCGCGATGAACGATGCCGCTGGCGTGCGCGTACTCGACGGCACGGGCGAGCAACTCGACCAGGCGGGCGGCGTCGGGCGGCGACTGTGGCACGCCGGCCGTCTTCTGGGCCAGACTGCCCCCCTCGACGTACTCCAGGGCCAGGTAGGTGCTGCCGGCGTGTTCGCCGATCTCGAAGAGCTGGACGATGTTGGGATGCTGCAACCGGGCGACGGTCTCGGCTTCCTGGCGGAAGCGGGCGAGTTGCATCGCGCTGGCGTGGCTGCCGGCCAGGATCATCTTCAGAGCGACGATCCGGTTCAGCTGGCGATGCAGGGCCTTGTAGACAACGCTCGAGCCGCCCCGGCCGGCCTCGGCCAGGAAGTCGTAGCCCGGCACGCCGTCGGGCCTGGGTACGTCGGGTTGGTAGACGTGGCCGACAGTCGCCTCACCGGACAGATGCGGATTGACAGACGTCGGATAATCCTCGGGCGGCCGCTCGGACATGGGGCACCTCCGCGCGCCGGTGGTCATACCGGATGGCAATGATTATCGATCCGGCAAGGAGTTAGAGCAAGCCAAAACCGACCGGATGTCAGGCAGCGGTTCGGTCATGCCGGTGGCGGAATCCGTCGGCCGTGTGGATCGATCTCGCTCTGGTCCAGGGCCGCCTCCAGCTCGGCTTGCAGTTCCGGGCTGATGTAATGCTCCATCCGCTCGGCCGGATCGTGAAGATGATCCAGCGGCAACGGTGTGTGCTGGTCCAGAAGCGTCTCCCACAAGCGGTGCGAGCGAACCAGAAATCGACCGCGCTTCAGGCCGTTGATCGTCGGAAAGACCAGCCCGGCCCGCTCCTCCACCAGACCCTGCCAGCGCAGACTCCACACGGCCAGGACGCCGATCCAGCCGCCGGCTCGCTGACGAGCAGCCGTCACCGAAAGGCCCGACTCCACCGCCTCGCCATGCTCGACCGCCTCCCAGCGGCGATACAGTTCGCCGAGAACATCCTCGCCGGCGATCCGCAGACCGAGCCGCCAGGTGCGGAGCATCCGGGCCAGCAGACCATGCCGCGGCGCGAACAGCACCGCCAGGCTGAACAGACCGCCCGCAGCCACGGCCATCATCCCCGCGATGCTCGTGTTGAACCAGACCGCCCCCTGGTAACCCAGCACCGAGGCCAGGACCGCCACCACCGCCGCGACAAGCATCATCCAGCCGAGCCGGTCGGTGAGCAGGTGCGCCGTCGCCGCCGGCACGATCAGCATGGCGACGACAAGGATCGCTCCGACCGCCTCGAATGACGCCACGGTGACACCAGCGACCCAGGCCATGAGCAGATAGTGGATGACCACCGCCGGGATGCCCATCGCCGTCGCCAGGCCCGGATCGAAGGCCGCGAGCTTCAGCTCCTTCCAGAGCAGCACGATGAAGGCCAGCGTGCCGACCAGCACCGGCACCAGCGTCAGGAGCGCTCGCGGCACCTCGCGACCCAGGATCGACACCGTGTCGAGCGGAGCCAGCTCGATCAGACCGTAGAGTACGCAGCCCGGATCGAGATCGACATGCGTCGCCGCCTGGCTGATGAGCAGCACGCCAACGGCGAACAGCCCCGTGAAGACGACGCCCATGCTGGAGTCCTCCGGCACGTCGCCGACACGGTGGATCAGTTCGGTCAGCATCGTCGTCACCAGGCCGAGGACCATCGCACCCAGGACGATCGGCAGGCCGGTGAGCTGGCCCGTCAGGAGGAACGCCAGCGCGATGCCGGGCAGAACGGCGTGACTGATCGCGTCGCCGAGCAGACTCAGCCGGCGCAGCACGAGGTAGCAGCCGACCAGGGCACAGGCGACATTGCCGACCGCGGCGATCAGGATCGTCCAGAACGGGATGCCGAGATCGTGGCTCATGACGACGCCTCCCGCTGCCGGGCGTTCGGATCACGGCCAGCCTGGCGCAGCCGACGTTCGAGTTCGGCGACGAGGTTCGCCGGCAGGAGGGCATCGACCGGATCGGCGAGCAGATTGCCGGCGGCGCTGGCCTGATCGGGATACTCGCTCAGGAACAGTTCCCACAGGCGATACTCGCGCACGATCGCGGCGGCCGTCTCGACGCCGGCCCGCGTCGGCTCGAAGGCGTGATCGGCACGCGGCACCAGCAGACCAGCCGTGACGCCCCAGCGATACAGACAGTGGAGCCGACTTCGCGACCAGGAGCGCGCCCGGAGTAGCTCGGCCTCGGGGACGGCCTCCACGGTCGGAAGTCGCGTCTCGGTCCGATCGTAGAGCAGCCGCAGAAGCGTGCGGCGATCCAGTTCCCGGCGAAAGTGCCAGCGCTGGACGAACCGGGCGATCAGGCCGCGACGCGGGGCGAGCAACGCCGAGACGAGGAAGAAGGCCGTGCCGACCAGGACGATGATCGGCCCCGCCGGCAGCATGGCCGTCGCGGCACTGAGGGCGGCCCCGAGCAGACCGGTGACCGCTCCGAAGAGCGTCGCCAGGGTGAGGATCACGCCGAAGCGATCGCTCCAGAAACGGGCCGTGCTGCCGGGCAAGATGAGCAGGGCCGCCATGAGGACGACGCCGACCGCCGGCAGACCAATCACGACCACGACGGCCAGCAGACCCATGAGCAGGAAGTCGAGCAGACCCGTCGGCCAGCCCTGCACGCGGGCAAAGTCGGCATCGAAGACGACGAGCTTCGCCTCCTTGTAGAAGAGCAACAGCAGCACCAGGGCGAGGACGGCGACCAGAGCGATCAGCTGCACATCGGCGAGGATCATGCCGGCCGTCTTGCCGAGAATGTACGAGTCGAGGCCAGCCTTGTTGCCGATGCCGGGCGTCTGCTGGATGCGTACGCTCAGAGCGATGCCCAGGCCGAAGAAGACGCTCAGGACGATGCCAATGGCGGCGTCGTCCTTGATGCGCGTGAAGCGCCGCAGGAAGGCGATGACGCCGACGCCGACCAGGCCGCTGAGCAGGGCTCCGACCAGGAGGCCAGGCAGCCATCGTTCGCCGATGACCAGGAAGGCCAGGCAGAGCCCCGGTAGAGCGGCGTGGGCCAGGGCGTCGCCGACGAGGGCCCGCCGACGCAGGGTGGCGAACGTGCCGACGAGACCGGCCGCCGCCCCGAGCAGGCCGACGCCGGCCAGGACGACGACCGTGTTGTACGCCAGGAACGTCTCGCCCGTCATTGGTCCGGCCCCCGCTGCTCGCGGATCGCCTCGCCGGTCGCCTCCAGGATGGAGAGCCGGCCGCCGTACGTCCGGCGCAGATTCTCCTGCGAGAAGACCGCCTCCGTCGGCCCGGCGGCGATCAGACGCGTGTTGAGCAGCACGACCCGGTCGAAGTATTCCGGCACCGTCCGCAGGTCGTGGTGGACGACGACGACCGTTCGCCCCGCATCACGCAGTTCCCGGAGGATGGTGAAGATGACGCGCTCGGTGGCCGCATCGACGCCGGCCATCGGCTCATCCATGAAGTAGAGATCGGCCTTCTGGGCCAGGGCCCGGGCCAGGAACGTTCGCTGCTGCTGGCCGCCGGACAGCTGGCCGATCTGCTGCTTCGCCAGGTGGGTCAGGCCGACGCGCTCCAGGCACTCGGCCGCCCAGCGGCGCTCGGCCGAGCCCGGTCGGCGGAACCAGCCGAGCCGACCATACGTCCCCATGAGGACGACATCGGCGACGTTGACCGGGAAGTCCCAGTCCACACTGTTTCGCTGCGGCACGTAGCCGATCCGCTGGCGGACGCGCCCGACGGGCTGGCCGAAGATGCGGATGTTCCCGCTCGCCAGCGGCACCAGGCCGAGGATCGCCTTCAGGAGGGTACTCTTGCCCGAGCCGTTGGGGCCGATGATGCCCGCCAGACAGGGTTCCTCCAGGGTGACGTCAATATCCCACAGGACCGGTCGGCGATGATAGGCCACCGTCACGTCATGGACATCGAACACCGGCAGAGCCACGCTCATTTCAGCGCCTCGACGATCGTCCGCACGTTGTGGCGGACCATGCCCTCGTAGGTGCCCTCGGGCGTCCCTGCGGCACCCATCGCATCGGAAAACAGTTCGCCGCCGACCTTCATCTTCAGGGCGTCTGGCGGCTGGGCGGCCCCCTCGATCAGGGCCTTGATGTTCTTCTCCGAGACGCTCGATTCGACGAAGACGGCCTTGATGCGGCGAGCCTTGAGAAAGGCGACCAGGTCGTTGATGGTGCTGAGGCCGGCCTCGCTCTCGGTGCTGATGCCCTGGATGCCGCGTACCTCGATGTCGTAGGCTCGACCGAAGTAGCGGAACGCATCGTGAGCGGTGACGAGGACGCGCTGCGACTTCGGGATCGTGGCCAACTCGGCTCGCGCCCAGCGGCCCAGATCGAGCAATTCCTTGCGATACGCCTCGGCGTTGGTCCGGAACGTCTCGGCGTGTTCCGGGTCGGCCTTCGCCAGCACTTCGCGGATCGGCTCCAGGGTCCGGCTCCAGAGGGCGACATCGAACCACAGGTGCGGATCGTGATGGCCCCCCTCGCCACCGAGCAGGTATTCCTCGGCGATGGCGTCGGCGACGCCGCACGTCGGTTTGCGGCGGGCGAGTCGCTCGAAGATTTCGCCCATCTTCCCTTCCAGATGGCAGCCGGAAAAGAAGATGACGTCGGCTCCGCTCAGGGCCTGCATGTCGCCCGGTGTCGGCCGATAGAGGTGCGGATCGACCCCCTCGCCCATGAGTGTCGTCACGCGGACGTGGTCACCACCGACGTGCCGGACCATGTCGGCGACCATGCCCGTCGTGCAGACGATACGCAGCGCGGCACTCTGCGTCGCCTGCGAGTCAGCACAGCCGACCATGCCGACCAGTGCGACGCTGACCAGCAGGACCACCAGACCATTCCGCACCATCGCCTCGCCCTCCTCAGCCTCTGAGAATAGTCTAGGCTAATGCGCTGGATTAGGGCAAGCGAAATCAGAAAAAGTTCGGCGGACTCCTGGCCTGACTGCAAGGCATCTGGTTCATCCGGGACCGGCGAAGGGCAGCAGGGTTTGACGAAAGGCGGCGACGCTGGCGTGGCGTTGCTCCGGCTGCCGCGACAGCGCTCGATGGATGGCCGCGACGAGGGCCGCCGGCAACTCGGGTCGCCACGTCTTAAGATCGACCGGATCGTCCGTGAGGACGCGCTTGAGCATCGCGACGGCACTGCCACGCTGATCGTAGAGGTGCGCGCCCGAGAGCAGGTGGTACAACGTGGCCGCGGCGGCGTACTGATCCGAGACCGGCTTCACCTCGCGGAAGTGGAGGATCTGCTCCGGTGCGATGTAGCCGACCGTGCCACCCATCGCGCCGGAACAGGTCAGGCCGCTCAGCTGCGAATCGGTGTAGGTCCGGGCCAGGCCGAAGTCGGCCAGGCGAAGATGCTCGGCCGCCCCTCGCCGACCAATGAGCAGGTTCGCCGGCTTGATGTCGCGATGAACGAAGCCCCGATCGTGGGCGTACTCGAGAGCCTCCAGTAACTGCACGATCCAGCCGACCGCCCGGTTCATCGGCAGGGCTCCGTGTCGGCGAACCTCCGTCTCGGCGTCGGTTCCCTCGATGTAGTCCATGACGAAGTAGAGCAGCCCCTGGTATTCGCCGTGAGCGCGGTAGCCGACGATGTGCGGATGAGCGAGTTGTCGCAGGATGTCGGCCTCGCGGAGGAACCGGGCCAGGGTGGACGCATCGGGCGTCACCGCCGGCCGGATCATCTTCAGGGCGACATGCTGCCCCTGGAGATCGCTCGCCAGGTAGACGATGCCCATGCCGCCTTCGCCGAGCGGACGCAGCAAGCGGTAGCCGGGGATCGCGGCTCCGACGGGAGGGGCCGGGGCGAAGGGCCGCACTGGTGGCATCACTTGCCGTAGTTTGCCGGCCAGCAGGGCCGCCTTCTCCTGGCGAGCCAGTTCCACTTCCAGAAGCTGGGCCACCTCGGGGAAGCGGCGAAGGTACTCGGCCCGCGTCACGGTTTCGCCGCGATCCCGGCGCAGGTCCACCTCCTGGGCGATGAGTGCCACCAGCAGGTCCGGTGATTCGGCCAGGTCGGGGAGCGCTTGCAGGTAATGGCCAACCTCGGCTCGTCGGCCACGTTCCCACAGGCTGGCCTGATGCTCCAGCAAGGCATCGAGCCGGGTCGATCCGGTTCGTCCGGCCAGGGCCTGGATCAGTTCCACCGCGTCGAACGGCAGCGGAAGGGTGGCCGGCATTCCCGCCATCGAGAGCGTTTGCACGCTCATCCCGAGCGGCTCATTCTGCTCGGTCAGGATGGCGACACGCAAACGAGTTCGGCCGACCTCGATCTCGTCGCCGTGACGCAAGGTACGCCCGGGCGTCTTCTTGCCGTTGATCTTCGTGCCGTTGTGGCTGTCCAGGTCTTGCAGGTGGCACAGGGGCGGATTCAACTCGATCAGGAAGTGCATGCGCGACAGATAGGGGTCGTCCGGCAGCGCGAAGTGGACCTCGCGTGACCGGCCGACCAGGAAGGTGTCATGCTGGCGGAAGGTGTACTCACGGCCCTGATTCGGCCCCGCGGTGACGACCAGCCGGATGAACATGTCGTGACTCACGGGGGGGGAGTTCGTCCTCGGCGAGCCGGGACTCCACGATTACAAATCGGTCCAGAGGCCCGAATCCTGATCCCGTTCCAGGTCGTCCTTGTTCAGCTCCGTCTGGAACGACAGTCCATCCTTCTTCGCGGGCTTCTTCCGTGGTCGCGGTCGGCGTTTCGGAGCCGGTTCCGGCACCGTGGGCAGTTCGGCCGCTTCCTCCAGCGACTGCGGTGCAGGCTCGTTGTCCGTCTCGACACGCTCGCGCTTGCGCAGGTGCAGCTTGATCGGAATATCCGGGAAGACGCCCAGATGGTCGCGGATTTCCTTGACCAGGTAACGCTGGTAGGTGTTGTCGAACAGGTCGGGACTGTTGACGAACAGCACGACCGTCGGCGGGTTGGTGTCTACCTGGGTGCCGTAGTAGATCTTCGCACGCCGATTCTGTCGCAGCGGCGGCGGATTGGACAGCAGACAGTGCTTGATCAGCCGATTGATCTCGTTCGTCTCGACGCGGTGGCTCGCCTGTTTGTGCAGGTTCTGGGCGAGGTTCAGCACCGTGTAGACGTTTCGGCCATCCTTCGCGGTCGTGAACGCCAGCGGCACGAAGTCCAGGCTCGGGAACGTCGCCCGGAAGTACGTCGCCATGCGACCCGTCGGCATCGGCACCATCGTGTCCCACTTGTTGATCACGAAGATGGCCGGCTTGTGTTGCTCAAGGACGTACTCGGCCAACTGCTTGTCCACCTTGCTGATGCGTGCCTTCGGATCGAAGAACATCAGGACGACATCCGCCCGGCGAATCGAGCGCTGCGACCGGGCGAACGAGTAGAACTCAATGTCGCCGGCGATGCTGCGCTTCTTGCGGACGCCGGCCGTGTCGATGGCGATGAACGACAGACCGTCACGCTCGAAGCGGACATCGACGCTGTCGCGGGTCGTGCCGGGCACCTCGCTGACGATCATCCGTTCGCTCTCGGCCAGCGCGTTGATGAACGTACTCTTGCCCGTGTTGCGTCGGCCGACCAGGGCCAGCTTGAGCGTGACGTCTTGCGGCACCTCCTCGTCGGCGTCCCGATCCGGCAGTCGGGCGAGGATCAGCTTGAGCAGATCGTCCTTGCCGCGGTTCTGCTGGGCGCTGACGCAGACGAGCTTTCCCCGGCCGAGTTTGTAGAACTCGGCCGTCTGCGGATCGATCCCCTCGTGATCGCACTTGTTCGCGACCAGGATGATCGGCTTGTCGAGGTAGCGCAACCGCTG
>CAYYJM010000181.1:0-13155 GCA_964471755.1 uncultured Alcaligenaceae bacterium | reverse complement strand
CGTAGCCGCCGAGTTTGTGCTGGGCTGGCGTCGGCAGATAGCCGTTGTAGCCGTTGGCCAGCTCGATCAACATCGTTGGTTTGAGCGGACTCTTCTTCTTGATCTCCAGGCCGATCTCGGTGAACGTCTCGCACGGCGACGATACGATTCCCATCGTGCCAATACGCACCGCCATCAGGCGGGCCTTCATCGTCTTCGGATACTTGCTAATCAGAACCGTCTCGCGGGCGTAGACCTCCGCAGCTGTCCGCAGGACCTTCTTGTCCCTGGCCGCGTCGAGGACTTCACGAGCCCGTTGCAGATCCTTCTCGTCCGGCAGACGGACGCCCAACTCGATCTCCTTCTCGGCCACCGCGAGGGTGACGTGGTCGCGGTACTCGATCGTCTTGTACGCCTTCACGGCCGCCTGAGCGACGCTCTCGGCGACGACCCGAATCTGCTCGAAGGGCTGCCGCTTGCCCGGAGCCGGCCCGGCAAAGTTGACGTTGTTCACGTCACCACTCGCGCCGTTGGACATGATGCCGACGAATGCCGGTGACGCCTTGTTGGCACCGATCAGATCGGTGAGCCGCTCGGCGAACGCTCCGTAGTAGTCGGCCGAGAGCGGCTCGACGCCACCGACATAGTGCAAGGCGTAGTTCGCCAGCACGGCGATCGGCCGACCATCCTTCGCCTGGACCGCCAGCAACGGGATCTCCGGATCCGTCGGCCCGGCCGGCTCGACGAGGCCGGGATTCTGGTAGCCGGGGTTCATCCGAACCGTATCGGTCATCCGGCCGAACGGATCGGCGATGATGCTGCCCGGCTTCATCTTCCAGCGTCGATTGAAGATCTGCGTCGGATCCTTGCCAACCGCCCAGCCGATCCGGGCCGGCTCGCGCTGCTTGTCGGCCTGGACAATCCCCTCGGCAATCTTCTCAATCAGATACGGAATGTACTCCTTCTCCGGATCGCTCTGGAAGACGCCGGTGACGGTGACCGAGGTGTGCGTGTGCGTCGCCGAGACGAGGATGTTCCCGGCCGGGATGCCGGTCGCCTTGCTCGCCTTCGTCCGGGCGGCGTCGATGATCTCACGCGGGATCATGCAGAAGTCACAGACGACGAAGGCGACGCGCGTCGTGCCGTCGTCGAGGACGAGGCAGCGGGCGTGCAGGGGGTCGTGTGCCCCCTTCGCCAGGCGATCCTGGAAGCCGCCGTTGACCGAGACGGGGAACTTCTTCGGCGTGACGTCCTGGGCGAACGCTCCGGCCTTGAAGACTTTTTCAGCCTTCTTCTCCTGCGAGGCCGACGGAGCCGCCAGGTACGGGGCCAGGGCCAGGGTGAGAACGATCAGTCCGAGTGCAGCGCGACGCATGGGTACTCCCTCCGGTGTGGAACTGGGAGGGAGTATGACCGGAGCCCGCCACGCAGGCAAGGGGCTACCTCGTCATCAAATCGTCGCCGCATCGACGAGGATCTGCTCCACGGCGAGCTGGTACGCCGTGCCGTCGCCGTTGCCGGTGAAGAGGAAGCGACCATCCGGGCTGAAAGCCAGGGCCTTGATCTGCTCGTCCAGTTCCAGAGCGGCCCGGACACGGAAGGTAGCCGCGTCGAGAAGGCGGATCGTGTGATCATCGCTCCCGACGGCGAGCAGAGTGCCGTCCGGGCTGAAGACGACCGCGTTGATCGGCTCCGTCGGGCCGTGGACCTCGTGGACCACGCTCCCGGTCTGCCAGTCGATCACGCGGAGTGCGAGCTTCACCGTGGCCGCGATGAGCAGCCGTCCATCCGGACTGAAGGCGGCGACCGATGCGCCGCCGGGCAGAATTCGCACCGTCTGCTTCGCCTCCGGGTCGTAGATCTCGACGTGGCCATCCCGGCCGCTCGTGGCGAGATGGTCGATCCCGGCGATGGCCAGCAGTCGGCCCTCGGGATGAAAGGCGACGCTCTGAACGGCGAGGCCCTCGACGGCGTTGTTGATGAGCAGGAGCGGTTCCAGGCCCGGCGTGGTCCAGAGCCAGACGTTGCTGCTCTGGTAGCTGGCGCTGGCCAGCCGGTCGCCGGTCGGCGAGAAGGTCAGCAGCGTGATCGGCTGGCCCTGCTCCTCGGCGATGCCGAGTTCCTGGCCCGTGAGGGCGTCCCACAGCACCAGTGGCGTCGGCCGTTTCGAGTCGTTCGGAGCCTCTTCAGCGGCCAGGCTGCCGGCGAGGTATCGGCTACAGGGACTGCTGGCCATCGCGCGGAGCGGCCGGGTGTCCGACCACTGGGGCAACGGTTCGCCCGAGCTGATCTCGAAGACGCGCAGCGGCGTCCCCATGCCCAGACTGGCGAGATGCTGGCCCGAAGGGGGAACCGCGATGCCGGTCCGGTTCAGCTGCGGACTGCCGAGCTGGTTCGCCTCCTGCTGGGGCCGCGTCACGTCCCACTGATTGAGCGTCCGATCGATGCCGCCGAAGACGAGCCGACGGCCATTCGGGCTAAAGGTCAGCGCCCGGATCTCGGCGGCACAGCGATCCCGGAGAACGCCGCGTTCCTGATAGTCGTCCAGGCTCCAGAGATGGACGGCGTTGCTCGAATCGGCACAGGCGAGCAGGCCGCCGTCCGGGCTCAGTGCGAAGGTGAAGACCTGCCCCTGATGCGCGTTGAGCAGGATGATCGGCTCGCCGGTCGTCGTGTCCCAGACGCGAGCGGTCGTGTCCCAGCCGGCCGAGAGCAGCCGTCGGCCGTCGGGATGCCAGGCGAGGGCGGGAATCCGGTCGGTGTGGCCGAGCAGGCTCAGGACCATGCCGCTGGTCGTCAGATCCCACAGGCGAACCACGCGATCTTCACTGGCGACGGCAAGGGTTGCGCCGGTCGGATCGAATGCCAGGGAACTGACTCCGCCGCCGAGGTTGCTGAACGTGCGGATCGTCTCCAGCTTGCTCAGATCCCACACGCGGACGGTGCCATCGTCGTAGCCGGTCGCCAGCAGGGCCCCGCTGGGATGGAAAGCCAGGGCCGTCACCCACGTCTCGGCCTCGAATCGATGCCGGTGCGGACTGGAAGGCACCAGGATGGAGGGCGTCCCGATGAACGGCAGACGCGTCGGCGCCTCGGTCGAAGCCAGAGCCGACAACCCGACCTCATCGCTGGCCCCGGCCAGGTGGCGGCCCCGGGGGTCGAACTGCCACAGGGTCGCCAGTTCGTCCAGGGCGACGGCCTTCACCTCTTCCTGGCTGGCGAGATCCCACTGACGGAGGATGCCGGGTTCTTCCAGCGACCAGAGCAGGCCGTCGGCGTTGAAGCGCAGGGCGAGCAGCTCGCCCTGCCCACGCAGCGGGCTGGCCCCGTAGACGCGACGAACGAAGGCGGTGGGGTCGCCCAGCGGTAATGGTGGCAGTGGCGAACTCATGAGGCCGACCCTCGGGGCCTGGTGATCGAGAGGGAGCCTGAGCGCGAAGGTCAGGAACAACCCTCCTCAGTCTAGCATATTTTTTCCGGCGTCCAGACCGGCTTGCCGGAAGGGCTCGCCGGCGTAGCCTGACCTGATGTCCAGCGCCGAATTTGCCTTCATCGACTGGCTCCGCTCCCGCACGCCGACGGGCGATCGGGTGGTCGTCGGCATCGGCGACGACGCGGCCGTCGTCGCCTGGCCCGACCCGGCGCATCTGGTCATCACGACCGACATGCTGCTGGAGGGCTCCTGCTTCCTGCTCGCCGAGTCGGGGCCGCACCGCGTCGGTCGCAAGGCGATGGCCGTCAACCTGTCCGACATCGCGGCGATGGCCGCCCGGCCGGTCGCCGCCGTGGTCAGCGTCGGTCTACCGCGCTCCGGCGGCCGGAGCCTGGCCGAGGAACTCTACGCCGGCCTGCGCGAGATGGCCGACGCCTTCGTGACGCCAATCGTCGGCGGCGACACGAACAGCTGGGATGGTCCGCTGACGATCAGCGTCACCCTGATCGGCGCGACGACGCCGCGCGGAGCGGTTCGGCGGAGTGGAGCCCGTCCCGGCGACTGGTTGCTCGTGACCGGCCCACTCGGTGGCAGCATCCGGGCGCATCATCTGGATTTCACACCTCGAGTGCGTGAGGCTCTGGCCCTGCACGAGGCCGCCGAACTGCACGCGCTGATCGACATCAGCGATGGCCTGGCACGCGATCTCGGCCACATCTGCGAGGAGAGCCGCTGCGGAGCCGTCGTCGTCGCCGAGCGCGTTCCGATCACCGAGGACGCTCGCCTCCTGTCGGCCCGGGATGGCCGCTCGCCCTTGCTGCACGCCCTGAGCGACGGCGAGGATTTCGAGCTGATCCTTGCCGTGTCGCCGGAGGACGGCGAGCGTCTCGTCGGAACGCAGCCGGTGGCGGGGATCACGCTGACACGCATCGGTCAGTGTGTCGCCGAGCCGGGGATGTGGATCGAGGAGGCCGACCAGCGGCGCGAGTTGCCGCCGCTGGGATACAGCCATGAGTTCCGGTGAGCGAGCGCGATCTGCGGAGGCGTCGCGAAACTGGTCACCGTCCACTATTTCGATTGAGGTGCCTCATGCGAATTCCCGGTCGTCGCGAAAAGCGGACACGTCTCATTCGGACAGAGCGGTACGTCGTCGCGGTCGAGGTGGAGGTGGTCTATCCGGTTGATGATCCCGACGAGCCGTCCTACGAATCGGAAACGGTGAAGCTCCTGCGCGAAGTCAAGGAACGGGCCGAGGCTGGCGACGAGGTCTGGCTCAAACAGCACGGCAAGCTCTACGCCGCCGTCGATGCGGCGTGACGCTCCGTCGTCTGAACGCCCCCTGGATGACGTCCCACGCACGAAGCAACCGCACTCTCGGCTCTTCTCCCCGGATTCACTGGCAATTCGCTCCGCCATCGTGCAGACTGCCGGACGGCACCGGAGGATTGGCCCGGCGCAGGGTGCGCGAAGTCAGCCTCCGGCGGGAGACACATCGATGTCATTCACTCGCACAATCGGGCTCCTCGCCCTGGCTCTGACCTTCCTCGCGCCGGCCAACGCTCGCTCGGCGGACTTTCCGCTCAAGGACGGCGACACCTGGGTCATGATCGGCGACAGCATCACCGCCCAGCATCTGCACTCGAATTACTTCGAGGCCTTCTGCTTCGCCCGCTATCCGGACCTCACCTTCCGCTTTCGCAACTCCGGCGTCGGTGGCGACACGATCACCCGTGCCATCGCTCGCTTCGACTGGGACGCCGCCGCCTGGAAGCCGACCGTCGTCTCGGTCGAACTCGGCATGAACGACAAGGGCAGCGTCCCGGTCGAGAAGTACATCAGCAACATGAAGGACCTGACCGCTCTGATCCGCAAGGTCGGTGCCCGGCCGGTCTTTCTCACCGCCAGCCCGGTCAACAGCGGCGACACGATGGCCAAACTCGGCGGCAATCAGCGTCTGCACGACTACGCCGTGGCCCTCAAGAAGTTCGCGGCCGAGGAGAAGGCTCCCTTCGCCGATCAGTTCCATCAACTCATCGACGTCTGGGGCAAGAACAAGCCGAACGAGAACCGCCTGGCCGCCATCCTCGCCGTCGAGCGGCTGACGGGCGATAAGAGCCTCGCCGGCGTCGAACACCTCAAGGCGTTCGTCGAGGCGAACAAGGCCGATCGCGCCAAGCTCGTCACCATGCAGGGCGATGCCGTCCATCCTGGCCCGGTCGGACAGTTGATGATGGCCGCCGCTCTGCTGAAGGATCTCGGAGCCGAGCCGCTGGTCAGTTCGGTGTCGATCGTCGTCGGCGAGAAGGAAGCGAAGACGCAGCGCTGCAAGGTGTCGAACCTGGAGTCGAGCGGTAGTAAAATCACCTTCGAGCGTCTCGACGAGTGTGCCGCCTTTCCGATCCCGGACGAGGCCCGCGCCGGCCTGATGCTCTTCCCACTGCCGCTGGAACTGAGCGACTACCGGCTCGTCGTCAACGGCCTCAAGGGCGAGCAGATCGTGAAGATCAATGGCAGCGAGGTGGCCCGGCTGACCGGCGAGGAACTGGCGAAGGGCGTCAACCTGACGGCCTTCCCGAAGGGACCGATCGCCGAGCAGGGCAAGGCGATCCTGGCGGCGGTGGCGGCCAAGGAAGGGCTCGTCGGCCAGTGGCGCGGTCTGTCACGCGTGGCCTCGCAGGCGGGAGCGACGGCGGCTCAGAAGGAACAGTTGGCCGCCCTGACGAAGAAGGTCGAGGAGGCCGATGCGAAGATCCGCGCCGCCGCCAAGCCGAAGATGCTCAAGTTTGAGATCGCGTCGGCCCGATGAGCGATGACGAGGGAGTTCCTTTTCCCGGGCACCAGCAAGGGAGTGAAGGAGCGGGCGACGATCTTGATGGAAGTTGAGACCATGAACTCAGCGACCCCCAACGCGGACGCGAATGATGATTTTCTGTCCGACGCGGCCTTCCGTCGGCGGTATCCCGTGTGGTGGTGGGCGACCCTCCTGGGACCATTCGTGTTCGTGCTGGCGATCCTGATCGTGGTGGGGCTGTCGGCCGGGTCGGCGACCGTCGGCCGTCTCATCGCGACGGCCGCCGTCACCTTCCTCGTTGGGCGATTCGTCATCTTCGGCGGAGCGGTGGCAGAGCAGGCCGGGTTCTTCAGCACCGAGCAACTCTTCTTCCTGGCCATCCTCATGGATCTGCTGCCGTCCCTGCTGATCTGCTTCCATCTCGATCTCATCTTCGACGTGCCGCGTCTCGGCCCCTGGCTGAAACGAATCGTGGCCGAGAGCCGACAGATGATGCAGGCCAACCCCTGGCTGAGCAAGGCGGCCTTCCTCAGCGTGACCGTGTTCGTCTTCCTGCCGGTAGCCGGGACCGGCACCATGGTCGCGTCGATCTTCGGCCGGGTTCTTGGTCTGACTCGTGCCATCGCCTTTGCTGCCGTGGCGATCGGCAGCGTGAGCGCGTCTGCGGTCATCTACTTCCTGGCGGAGTTCGCCCGGACCCGCGTGGATCTCAGTAATCCGTGGGTGACGGCAGCGATGATCGCCTTGCAGCTCCTGCTGATCGGGATCGTGACGTACCTGTTCCAGCGTCTCAAGAGGAAGTGATGCTGTCTTCGGCGAGCCGGGAGAGTCCGCCATGAACCCGCTGGAAGCGGCCTACCGGGCGACGGACTACCATGTTTCCGAACTCCGGTCGCTGACGCTCCCGGATCGCCGAAGACAATTTGACGGCGGCATCGTCCTGCGCATCGGGGTTCGCTCTCGATCGCTGGATCGTCTGCTGACATGGCATGGTCAGCGGACGTGGGCCTTCGTCACGGCGTGGAATCCCTTCTCGCAGATCACGCCGGCGGAACAGAACGCGTTCTGGCAGCGGGACCTGGAATCGGAGATACTGCGCCGCGGCTGGCTCGCGTTCGCCGGTCAGGGGCAGGGAGAAGGATGGGCCGCCGAGGCGAGCGTGCTGATTCTCGGCATCACCGAAAGTGAGGCGGTCGATCTGGGCCGAACGTATCGGCAGGCGGCCGTCGTGGTCGGATCGCTCGGCGAACCGGCCCGGCTGATGTGGACTGCCGGGTAGTTCCTGGCCTCAGGACCAGAGAGCCGCCAGACCCATGCCGAGAGAAACCGAGGCCAGCGCGAAGAGGAACAAGCCCGCGATGTAGAACCAGACGCAGACATCGCCCGGCTCTGCGGTCGTCCCGGCCAGGTACTCGGTCAGCTTCGCCTCGATCGACTCGCGCACCTCGGCATCAGCTGGGTCCCAGCGCAGCGTGACGTGGCGCATCGCCACGAACGGTTCGACCTCCAGCACGGTCGCCGGATCGTCCGGCCCGGTCTGATCCGGTCGGCGAAAGAAGATCAGCCGGCCTGAGCGCAGCGGATGCAGAGAAAGTTGTTCGCACGCCGATTGCAGACCGTCCTCGACCTGCTCGAGATCCACGGCGTAGATACTGGTCATCTGCCGCTGACGAGCGAAGTAATACGCCACCGCACAGAGGACGAGCAGGACGTAGATCAGCGCCAGGATGAGGCCGACCTGGCCAGGACCCAGGGTCGTGGTGTCGGAATTGGCCAGCCAGCCCAGTCGGAGGCGGTCGGTGACCTGCTCGAGGATCAACCGCCCTCCAAAGAGAAAGAAGCCGGACACGCCGATGATCAGCATGATACCGTCCCAGACGCCAGTCACGACCAGCGGGGTACGCCGACGATTGATCTGTCCCAGAAGGAGCAGGTACAGAGACAGGGGTAACAGCAAACCGACCTGAGTCACGGTCACAGGCCCTCGGCACGGAACAGGGTGAGCCAGCGTCCGTTGCGCCCTCGTCACCAGGTACGAGCCATTCTAAGGGACCGGGCCGGGTCTGCAACCGGCCAAAGCGAAAAGGCTGAACGGGGAGCAATCGGAAGGGGAAGGCCGGGCGACGACCTGCTGGTACGTGGGTCGCGACCGACTGAGGTTCCCGAAGCGATCGCTCCCCGCGCCTGGAGGTTACTGGATCTCCATCACAGTGCGGGAAGATACGGAAGACGAACGTTCGTCGGCTCGCCTGGGTTTGCACACGGTCGTCTTCCCGATCCGGGGGAAGCGCCAGCGCAGCGGGCCGTACGGCGGTTCACTTCATACGGCCAGGGTCGGGGAGGTTTTCGGACGCCGGCCCCGGTACCAGAGCAGGCCTGGAACCATCAGCGCGGCCAGAACCAGCGACGACGGTTCCGGCGTCTGAGACACCGGCGTATCGTCCACCTTCTGCACGGAAACCTGGGCCATGATGGACCCGGTCGTTCCGACACCCGGACTATTGAACGCGGTCAACGTTACCGTGTACAGGTAATCGCCGATCGTGATCGAATCCATGGTCTTGTCGAAGGTGTTGTGAACGTTCACCGTGGTCGGCGAAACCGTTCCGGACATCGAGCCGCCAAACGAGAGCGTCTGGGGGCCCAGAGCCAGGTTGTTGTCCTGCAGGGTGATTGACAACGTGTACGGCGAGGCCGCAATGTTCACGTCGTCGGGGATGGTGTCACTGCCCGTCGAGAAGGTACTCAACGTGGCCACCGTCATCGGATCGGTCGTGCCGACGCCGAATCCCGTCGCGCCGACCACACCGGACAGGCCGTTGATCGACGTGATCGATGGCGGCACCATCGACCACGAATACGACCAGTCCAGATATTCAGCTCGTGCGCTGCTGGTTGTGCTGAGTAGCAGCAGCAGTACGAGCGCACTCCAGCGAATCCTCATGTTCAGGCTTCCTTTCCATTCTGGGACCGTCACGAACGATCGTTGGCCCGCACGCCCAGCACTCTACTGCCCCTGTCGTTCGGTGTCAACCTGAGGAACGGCCTCAACTCCTTGTCCGCCAGGTAGTAACGCCAGACGCTCCTTGCCTGGTCCGCCTTCCTTGCCCGGACCGGCTAACTCGCACGAGTCCGGCTTCTTTTCGCGAAGGTTTCTCTTTGTTCTCCTTTGCCGCGCTTGTAGAGTGATAGGTAAGACTCGCTCCCTCCCTACCCTGCCAGGTTTGCCATCCGATGCGCGTACCTACCCTGGCCCTACTCGGGCTGCTGCTCGTGCCACCGGTGATTCTGTCGATGCTGCCGCGACCGGCGGCCTCGCTCGCTCTGCCGGCCGAAGGGAATCGGCAACGGATCTGGACCGTCGATCTGCCCACGCCAGCGCCGGCCTGGCCGGACCAGACACGGATGCCGTTCGACCGCGTCCCGGAACCGCTCCTGCGCCAGGGCCGGCTCTTCCACGGCTGCACGCGAACGGACAGCGTGGTGGCACGCAACCCCGACACCGGCGAGGAACTCTGGCGCTTCACCACGGCCGGCCCGGTACGTCTGCCGCTGACTGGCTGGGGCGACCTTGTCTACGCCGCCTCGGACGACGGCTATCTGTACGCCCTGGAGGCCGCCAGCGGAGCCCTTCGCTGGAAGGTTCGCGGCGGTCCCTCCGAACGCAAGATTCTCGGCAACGAACGTCTCATCTCGGCCTGGCCGGCTCGCGGCGGCCCGGTCGTGGTCCCGGCCACCGCGACCGCACGGCCGACGGTCTACTTCGCCGCAGGCATCTGGCCCTTCATGGGGATCTTCCTGCACGCCGTCGATGCCGAGACCGGAGCCATCCAGTGGACCTGCGACGGCGAAGGGGCTCGCTACATGAAGCAGCCGCACAATGCCGAGGCCTTCGCCGGTGTCGCGCCGCAGGGCCAGCTCGTCGTCGCGGGCGATCTGCTCCTGCTTCCCGGCGGACGCTCGGTGCCGGCTGCCTACAACCGACACACCGGCGAGTTCGTTCACTTCCGCCTGGCCGACTACGGCAAGACGGGCAACTCCGAGGTGCAGGCCACCGACAACGTCTACTTCTGCGGCGACTCGGCCTTCGCCGCCGACTCGGGAACCCTTCTCTCGCGCCTCGGCGATCCATACCTCGTCGATGGCAATCGTCTCTTCGCCTGGAGCAAGGGTATCCTGACCGAGTACGACCTGAACGTCCCGCTGCTCCGTGAACAGGGCAAGGATCGCAAGGGCAAGGTGGTCGTCAACTACACCTGGAAGCCGCGCCGCCGGGTCACGATTCCGCTGACGCCCGCGCCGCTGGCTCTCCGCCGACAGGGCGAGCAACTGTTCGTCGCCCTGCCGGATCGGGTCATCGCCCTGGCCTTGCCGCTGAAGCAGGATCGCGGCACGCCCATCTGGCAGGAACGGCTGAAGGAGGTGCCGCGCGCTCTGGTGACCGACGAGCGAAACCTCTTCGTGGTCGGCGAAAAGGGCCGCCTGCAAGCCTTCGCCTGCACGGAAGAGCAGGGGACCGCGGAGCCGCTTCAACCCGTCTCCACGTCGCGGTTTGACGACCGGGAAGCGGCGGGACATGCCGGCAAGTTGCTGGAGACGACCGGCCAGCGAGCCGGCTACGCCCTGCTCTGTGGCGAATCGCAGACCGCTCTGGCCGGCGAACTCGTTCGCCAAAGTTCCCTCCGTGTCGTGCTGACGGTCGCGGACGCCAAACAGGTCGAGGCGATCCGGGAGCAGGCCCGTACCGCCGCCCTCTTCGGCGATCGGCTGACGATCCTGCACGGAACGGCGAAGAGCCTCGACCTGCCACCGTACTTCGCCAACCTCGTCGTCGTCGAGAATGCCGACGATGCCTCCGCCGTCTTTCCTTGCCTCCGGCCTCACGGTGGCACCCTCGTCGCGCCGGTCGGTCAGGTCGAGCCGCTGCGGCAGGCTCATCCCACGCTGCCGGTCAGCGAGACGCCGCTGGGAACGCTCCTGGTCCGCAAGGGACCGCTGCCCGGAGCCGGCAACTGGACCCACGAGAACGGCGACGCCGCTGGCACCCGACTGTCACGCGATCGGATCGTCAAGGCTCCGCTGGGCCTGCTCTGGTTCGGCGGCCCCAGCCATGAAGGCATTCTGCCGCGTCACGGTCATGGGCCGTCGCCGCAGGTCATCGATGGCCGGGCCATCATCGAGGGCATGAACCTGCTCCGCGCGATGGACATCTACACGGGCCGCTTCCTCTGGGAGACGAAGCTGCCCGGCCTCGGCAAGCTCTACGACAACACCTCCCACCAACCCGGAGCCAACGCCAGCGGCGGCAACTTCGTCTCGCTCTCCGATGGCATCTACGTCGCCCACGGCAAGAACTGTTTGCGTCTCGATCCGGAGACGGGCCGGGAGATCGGCCGCTTCACCATTCCGGCACTACCGGGCCTCGAGAAGAACCCGCTCTGGTCGTACGTCAACGTCGCCGGCGATTACCTCATCGGCGGCACCCGGCCCGACAACCCGGGTGGTTCGCGGACCAAGCCGGCGGCTCCGTCGTCGAGCAAGATCCTGTTCGTCTTCCACCGCCAGACGGGAAAGTTCCTCTGGTCGGCGACGGCGACCAGCGACGGCTGGCGGCACAACGGCATCTGCCTGGGTGGCGGTCGGCTCTACGCCATCGATCGGCCATCGCCCACGTTGCTCGGCTTCCTCAAGATTCCCAAGAATCAGCCCGAGACGGTTCGACTCGTCGCCTTCGACCTGGCGACGGGCCGCAAGATGTGGAACACGACCGAGAAGGTCTTCGGCACCATCCTGAGCTACTCCGAGGAGCGCGACGTTCTGATCGAGGCCGGCCGGGTCGCGCGGGACAGTCTGCGCGACGAATCGAAGGGGATGCGGGCCTATCGCGGTCAGTCCGGCGAGGTGCTGTGGTTCCAGCCGGAGTACGGCGGCCCGTGTCTGCTCCACGGCGACGAAATTCTCTTCGGTGCCAACTCCTCCGGCAAGGCCTGCTCTCTGCTGACCGGCAAGACCATCCAGAAGGCCGATCCGCTGACCGGCGAGAGCGTGGACTGGACGTGGGCGCGGCAGTATGGCTGCAACACGCCGATCGCCTCGGAAAACCTGATCACCTTCCGCTCCGGAGCGGCCGGCTTCTACGATCTGTGCCAGGAGAGTGGCACCGGCAACCTGGGCGGCTTCCGTTCCGGCTGCACGAACAACCTGCTCGCCGCCGGCGGCCTCCTCGTCGTGCCGGACTACACGCGGACGTGTACGTGCAGCTATCAGAACCAGTGCAGTGTCGCTCTGGTGCCGATGCCGGACGCCGACCTGTGGACGTATCAGGGCGGTTCCAGCACGATCAAGGGCACCATCCGCCGGCTCGGCCTGCTCCTGGGGGCTCCGGGTAATCGCAAGGCCGAGAACGGCACCCTGTGGCTGGAGTATCCCTCGTCCGGCAGTCCCGGCCCGAAACCGGAGGTGACGATCACGCCGACGCCGACGTACTTCCGCCGACACTCGACGCAGATCACGGGCGAGCCGGCCTGGATCGGTGCGGCGGGAGCTGTCGGCCTGAAGACACTGCGCGTGACACTCGGGCCGGCGAAGACGCCCGGTCGCCGTTGCACCGTTCGGCTCTTCTTCGTCGAACCGGACGAGGCCAAACCGGGCGAGCGTCTCTTCGCCGTGGCCCTCAACGGCAAGACGGTCCTGCCGGCGCTCGATGTCCGTGCCGAGGCCGGTGCGCCGTGGAAGCTGGTCGAGAAACGGTTCACCGGGATCACGATCGCCGACAAACTGGACGTGAGATTCACGCCGAAGGATCGTGAGCATCCCGCGGTTCTCTGCGGCATCGAGATCGTTCAGGAGTGACGAGGCTGTTCGACCGGCCGCCGGAACCCTATTACTACCACGCTGCCGTCAGAGCCGCGCACGCAGCGAGGCCGCAGGCCGAGCGGAGTAAGCGCACCGA
>CAYYJM010000180.1:6895-13214 GCA_964471755.1 uncultured Alcaligenaceae bacterium | reverse complement strand
TATCGCAGCTTACGCAAACAAACCCTCTCCTGACAGACTTTTTCAGCAGTCTCACAGGGGCGAGGGGCTTTCGGATCAGCTCCCTCTCCCTCGGTACTCCGGGGGAGAGGGCTGGGGTGAGGGGGAATGGTCCCTCCAGCCAGGGAAGCCGCGAACCCCTCACCCCAACCCCTCTCCCCTGAGTACAGGGGCGAGGGGCTTTGGAGCGGACCTTCACTTCTTCGGCGTCTGCATCAGATAGGCATTATTCCCCTCGTCGCCGGCCGTGCGAACGGACGCTCCGGTGCCCAGTGCGATCTTGCTGCCATCGGCCGACACCGCCAGGGCAAACAGAGTCCCAATCGGCACCTCCTCGGCATGGACCAGGGCCCCATCGGCGACGTTCCACACCGCCAGGAAGCCCATGCCACGCGGAGCCGGCCCGACCGTGAGCAGCTTCTGGCCGTTCTCGATGAAGCGCACTCCGTAGACCGCACCGGGATGCGACGGCGGCGGACTCATCGGGCCGGCCGGCTTCAGGTTCGAGTTGGTGAGCGTACGCACCACCGAGCCATCGGCCGGGTTCCAGATCTTGATCGTCCGGTCGCTCGACCCGGTCACGATCAGTTTACCGTCCGGCGACGTTGCCACACAATAGATGCCGTCCTTGTGGCCCTGCGGGAAATCCTTCTCCTTGTACGCCTTGAACTCGCGGACCAGACCACCCGAAGCGGCGTCGTAGAGCTTCGCCGATCGATCCAGGCCGCCGATCAGGACCTGCTTGCCGTCCGGCGTGTAGGTCAGGGCATAGATCGCCCCCGGCGGTGAGTTCGGCGGCGTCGCCGGAGCCGGGAAGGCGTTCACCTCCTTCGCCTGATTATTCTTGGCCAGGTCGAAGAAACGCAACTTGCCGTCCTGACAGCCCGTTGCCAGCATCTTGCCGTCCGGCGCGAAGGCGACCGCATGAACCACGCCGGGGTGACCGAAATTTCGCGTCGGCGTCGAGGCCGGCATCTTCCACGTCTGAAATTTCTTGTCCGTCCCGGTCGTGATCAGCGTCTTGCCATCGTTGCTGAAGACGGCCTCGGCCGCCTCACCGGCGTGGTGATAGGTGATGTCCAGCTTGCCGAATTCCGGCGGTAGCGGCTGGCCCTGGTTGAAGGCGATGCTGTACGTCGCCACGCTGCCATCCTTGCCGGCGACCGTCACCGACTTTGAGTCGGGCGAGGTCGTCAGGCTCACCGACTCGGCCAGCAGCGGAGCCGCACCGACGAGCTTGGCGTCGTTGAGCTGATAGACGCGCAACTGCTTGTCACTCCCGGCGACCACGACGGCGACGTTGTTCCGCGTGATCGCCACCGCCCGGCCGACCGCCTCGCCGGCTCCGAACGCACGCTCCATGTTGCCGTTACCGGTGTTCCAGACCTTGACGCTCTTGTCGTCGGCCCCGGTCACGACCTGCGCCGAGTTCCCCGAAATGCCCAGACCTCGAACCGGACTGCCGACCGCGATCACGCGATTGAGGGTGATCGTGTGGATCAGGGCCGTTTTGTCCGCGCCGCCGGCGATCACGTTGGTGTTGTTGGGATGGAACGCGACCGCCTCGACGGCTCCGCCAGCGTGCGGAAAGAAGACCAGTTCCGTCTTCGCGACGACATCCCAGACCCGGACGTTGCCGTCCGCCCCGGCCGAGGCCAGACGCGTCTTGTCACCGTTGAAGCTGAGGCTCTTGACCTCCGCCGGGCTCTCCAGCGTGGCCAGTTCCTTGCCGTCGGCGGCGTTCCAGACCTTGATCTGCTTGCCGCTGGCCGCCGCGAGCTGACTGTAGTCCCGTGCGAATGTCGCTGCTGTCGCCGTCGCCGGCAGTGGCCCGAACGAGCGGATGACCTTGCCCTGAGCCAGGTCCCAGTGCTTGACCAGCTTGTCGGCCCCGCTCGTGACCGCCTGGGTGCCGTTGTTGTTCAGTGTCACCCCGGTGACAGCTCCGTCGTGAACCTTGAGAACGCTGGTCGCGGCCACGTCGAGCAGGTGGGCGTCCTTGCCGGCCTCGGCCGTGAGCAGGGTACGGTTGTCGGCCAGGAAGGACAGATCCCGCAGCGCCGCGGTGCAGTCGGTCAGCACCTGGAGCGGCACGGCCCCCTCCTTGCCAGGGGTGACGTCCCAGACGTGGACGAGCGGGGTCGTCTTGTCCGAGAAGCCGGCGGCGAGACGTGTGCCGTTGGGGCTCATGGCAATTCGCGTCGCCGCAGCGGGCAGGGTGTACGTTGCCACCCGTGCCCCCTTCTTGGTGAGATCGGCCAGCTCGACCTTCGAGCCGACGGCGAGCCCAAGCCGGGTCGCGTCGGTGTTGATGGCCAGGCCGACGACCGGTCCCTCGGCCGCGATCTTCTCGATCTGCTTGCCATCGGCGACGTTCCAGACGACGACCTGCTTGTCGTCGCCGGCTGAGGCGATGCGATCGCCCTTGCCGTTGAGGACGGCCTGCCGCACCGGGCCGGCGTGGTGTCCCTGCCAGAGCAGCGCCGGCGTGAACAGCCGAGCCGTCTTGTCCGCGCCGGCCGAGTAGACACGCTTGCCATCCGGCAGGAATCCGGATGCCGCGACTATCCCCTCATGGGCAAAGCTCTCGACGAGGTGGCCATCGATGCCGACGACGCGGACGAGCTTGTCGGCCCCGGCGATGGCGGCACGCTGGCCGTCCGGGCTCAGGCCGATGCCACGCACCTCGGCCGGGCAGACGAACGAGCCGACCTCCTTCTTATCGGCCAGGGTCCAGAACTTGACGTTCCTGTCGGCCCCCGCCGTGGCGATCACCTTGCCATCCTTGCTCACGCTCAGATCGACCACCGGAGCCGGTGTGTCGAGCTTCGCCTTGCTCTTGCCGTCGCCCGGGTTCCAGACCTGGACGCTCTTGTCGGCGCTGCCGCTGACCAGGTCGCCGGTCGGCAGGAACGCCAGGGCGTTGACCGCGCCGCCGTGCCCCTTCAGGCTCTTGACTTCCTTCTTCTGGGCGATGTCGTAGACGACGATCGCTCCATCGACCAGACCGACGGCGAGGGTCTTGTTATCGGGATGGAAGGCCAGGCTCTGCACCGCGGCCGGCGGCGTGAGCTTCGCTTGCTCCTTCGCATCGCCGGTACTCCAGACGATGACGACCTTGTCCGGCGAGCCAGCGGCGACGAGGCCGCCGTTGGGGCTCATGGCGATCGCCTTCGCTGGCTGCGCCAGGCCGGCGTACGTTCGGGCCTGGAAGTTCTGGAGGTTCCAGAGTCGCACCTGCTTGTCGTTGCCGCTGGTGAGCAGGTTCGCCCCGTCGGGGCTCGGGATAGCGGCGAGGACCGCATCGGGATGCGCCAGCGGTTTGACGGCCGGCGTCGTCGGCACCTGCCAGAGACGAACGGCCCCATCGACGCCGCTGGACATGACCTTCTGCGAGTCGGGCGTGAAACTCAGGCTCGTGACCGCGCCGACATGGCCGAGGATCGTTTCGCCCGGCTGGCTGTTGGTCGCGTTCCAGAACCGGAGGATGCCGTCTTCGCCGGCGGAGACGAGCAGCTGCCCGTCGCCTCGCAGAGCGAGGGCGGTGATCAGCGTCGGATGGCCCGGGAATTTTCGCTCCGGAGCCTGTGGAGCGGTCAGGTTCCAGCCGTAGATCGTCTTGTCGCCAGCGGCGGTGAAGACGCGCTTGCCATCGGCGCTGGCAATGGCGGCCGTCGTCGCGTCGGGATGGACCAGCGTCCGATCCGACAGCAGCGGCTGAGCCCAGGTCCGGAGCAGGCCGTCACCACCGACGCTGACCAGTGTGTTGTTCGCTGGGTTGAACGCCAGGCCACCGACGCCCTTGTCGTGAGCGAACACCTTGCCGGCGTCCTTGCCGTCGTTGCCCGTCCAGAACTGGATCAGGCCAGTGTCCAGGCCGCCGGCGATGATCTGCAGGTCCGGCCGAACGGCCAGGGCCGGGATCATCCCCGCCGCCGGGCCGAAGACGCGGACCTGCTGACCATTCGCGGTCTGTGACTGGCGGATGGTCTTGTCGGCGCTGGCCGTGAAGATCTGGTTGCCGTCGTTCGACAGGGCGAGGGCCGAGACGGTGCCGCCATGCGGAGCGGCCAGACCGCGTGAGCCGACACCGGGCACGTTCCAGAGCTTGACCGAGCCGTCCTCGCTGGCCGTGACGACGCCATTGCTGTCCGGCCGGATCGTCATGCCGGTGATCGGGCCGGCGTGCGCTCCGTAGACAGCGATCGGTTTGCCGTCGGCCGGGTTCCAGAAGCGGATCGTGCGATCGCTGCCGACGGTGACGAGGTGCTGATTGTTGGCCGACAGAGCGACCTGGGTCACCGGCCCGGCATGCCCCTTGAGGACGAACAGTTCCTTGCCGTCGGCCTGGTTGTAGACCTTGACGGTGCCGTCCTTCAGGGCGACGGCCGCCTTCTGGCCGTCGGCGCTGAGCGTCAGGCCGAGCCCCTCGGCGGGCAGATCGACCGTCTTGATCGGCGTCTGACCGGGAAAGTCCCAGGTCTTCGCGGTGTTGTCCGACGAGCCGGTGGCGAACTCGGTCCCGGTGCCATTGACGGCAATCGCCAGCACGAGGTTCTGATGGCCCTGAGGTCCACCGTAGGAACGAAATTCCTTGCCGTTGGTCGCGTCCCAGACGCGAGCCGTCTTGTCGAAGCTGCCGGTCACGACGTAGCGGCTATCCGGGCTGAAGGCCACGGCGTAGACCGGATCGGTGTGACCCTTGAACGTTTGCAGGACCGTTTGCGGCACTTGCCCGGACGAGTCGTGAACGGTGACGACGACGAGAAGGAACAGGCCGGCGACGGCTCCACGCAGGAGTCGGCGGTGTAGAGGATTCATTGTACGACCTCCGTGGAAGGACCGCGGTGGGACCGAACAGGGGGGCCGAGGTAGTTTCGCAAGATGCACGAGATGTGTCAACGACCGGGTTGATTCTCCCTTTCCCTCCGCCCCACGCGAATTCGGCCCTGGTTGTTCAAAAGGGAATTCTGGCAGGGCCGGGCAAAGAGGGGTATGATGTCAGGAGGATCACCCGGTTTCGATCGGGTGAACGACCGCTACTGAACCCTCGCGCCGGTCGAGCCACACCATGGACCACTCAAGCGATCGTCGCTCCTTTCTTCTGGGAACCGCCACGGGATTGCTCCTCGGCGGCGGACCCGCCGCCTACTGGTACTGGCAGCAACATCTGCCGAAGGATCCGCCGCCGCCCGCTCCGCGGTTCACCGGCCGAATCGGTCAGCACACCCCGGCTCCCTTGCCGATGCCCGGCCGCTATCCCGGCCGGGTGATCGAGGTCCGCCATCCCGGCAGCGTGACCGATGACCATCGCATCGTGCCCGAGGCGGTCGCCGTCATGGTCGATCGCGGCATGGCCGAGCTGGTCGGCGGCGACCCCGCCGACGTCGCCGGCAACTGGAAGACGTTCTTCTCCCCGGAGGACTACGTCGGCATCAAGGTCAACCCGGTCGGACGCGGCCCCCGGCCCGGCGACGGACGCAATCCCAACAACGTCGGCTCGATTTCCAGCCCGGCCCTGCTGCTGCGCGTGGTCGAGTGCCTCCGGGCTGCCGGCGTGAAGCCGGAACGCATCTTCGTCTTCGAGCGCTATGCCGAGGAGTTCGTCCAGGCCGGCTATGCCGACGTGATGACCACGCGGATCATGTCCGGCGTCCGCTGGGTCGCCTCGGCCGTTCGCTACACCGATACCCAGGTGGCCATCGACGGCTTCGACAACGGCCCCGGTAGCTGCTCACCCGAGATGGGTCGCCACGTCGTCGGCTACGACCCCGACGTCTTCACCACGATGGGTTTCTGCGCTCCGGAACACGACAAGAAGGACGACCGCCGCCACCGCTCGCACCTGTCGAGCATCGTCACGCGCCTGGTGGACAAGGTCATCACCCTGCCGGTATTGAAGGACCACCGCTCGGCCGGGGTGACGCTGGCCCTGAAGAACATGTCGCACGGCATGAACAACAACGTGGCCCGGAGCCATCTTGCCGACATCGCGCACGGCTTCTCGGAGGACCATGCCTCCACCGGCCCCAACCAGTGCAACACGTTCATCCCCCAGGCGGTCGCCCAGAAACCGCTCCAGGAACGGGCGACCCTGCACATCCTGGATGGCCTGATCGCCGTCTACGAAGGGGGGCCGGGCTGCTGGAACAAGACGTGGGGCACCTGGCGTCACAAGGGCCTGTTCTTCGCGACCGACCCGGTGGCGATGGACCACGTCGGCTGGTCGGTCATCAATGCCAAGCGTCGTGAACTCGGCTGGGCTCCGGTCGAAGAAATGGGCTTGCAGAACTACCCCTAC
>CAYYJM010000180.1:0-6885 GCA_964471755.1 uncultured Alcaligenaceae bacterium | reverse complement strand
CTACTCCGCCGCGATCGGCACCGGCCTGGCCCGGCTCCAGGTGCAGCCCGGCCTGCCAGCCGCCACGCTGGCCATGGCCAGCACCCACCGTCACGGCGGCCGAGCCTCGGAGGTCTTCAACCGACGCCAGCCCGAACACATCGTCCTGGCCGGCCAGCTCGGACTGGGCAGATTCCCACGAGACGAGATCGACTACCGCACCCTCACACTCCCTTCTTGACCTCAGAAACGATGAACGATGAACAGAATCGCTTCCGTTCATCGTTCATCGTTCATCGTTCATCGTTCACCGTTCATCGTTCGGGTCACGGTCCCGAGCCGATTAGCGGCTGGTTGCGGTAGCCGGTGGCCCGTTCTTCTTCCTCCTCCTGGATGATGATGCGTGGCGTGACCATGAGCAGGAGGCTGGCCGCCTCACGACCGTAACCGACGTTGCGGAACAGACGGTTGATGGCCGGGATCTTGCTCAGGATCGGAGCCCCGTACTCGGTCCGGTTCTCCGACAGACGCTTCAGGCCGCCCATCAGCACCGTGCCGCCGTCGGGCACCATGACCGTGGTGCCGACGCTGACGAACGTCGTGCCCGGCTGCTGGATGAACTGCGTGAAGACGATCGGATCGGGCGGACTGGAGAACACGCCGACACCCTGCTGCGGGAAGATCGGCACGACCACCGGGAAGGCCGGCACCGGACCCGGAATCTGGTTCGTCAGGAACGGGTTGATCGACAGTCGCACGAACCGCCGGTCGCCCGTGATCACCGCCTGAATCAGGAGCGTCGTGTTGATGTTGATGTTGGTGATCTGTGGCTGGAACACGGGGTTGCCGTTGATCAGAGCCACGCGGGTGCCGGTCACGAACAGCCGATTCTCGCCGACGGTCAGGTTGGCCGTCTGACCGTTGAACAGCGTCAGCTTCGGAGCCTGCATGACGTTGTTGCGAACGTCGCCCTGCACGGCCTCCAGGAAGAGGAACACCTGGATGTCGCTGAGGAACGCCAGACCCATCGTCACACCACCGACGCCGACACCCGGATAGCCGCCGAACTGCGGGATCGTCTGCCAGAACGTCTGGTTGGTGATCGGAATGCTCAGGTCGTTGGTGAGCGACCCGGCCGGGGTGATGCCGGCGACCAGGTGGCTCGGGTTGAAGGCGTTGAAGTTCGGCGACGGCTGGGCCGCACCGGTCGTCAACTGCTGGGCGTACTTCTGCGCCTGATCGTTGATGATGTTCACGTTGAAGTTGACGCCGATACGCTCGTAGAAATCCTCCGTGATGGTGATGAAGCGAACCTCGACAGCAACTTCCTGATCTTGCAGCCGACGCAGGGCCGCCAGCAGGTCGGCGACCTGCTCCTGGATGTCGAGCGTCTGGTTGATGACCAGAGCGTTGCCCAGGGGCAGGAACTCCATGGTGCCAGGACCGCCCATCTCTCGCCAGCTGGTCGGCGCGATGGTGTTCTGGATCAGGCGGATGAGTTCCTTCTCCTGAGTTGGCGTCTGGCCCTTGGTCACGGAACCGCCGTTGTTCTGCAACGTGGCTCCGCCCGGCGTGCCGACTTCCTGGCCGTTGAGCAGGCTCAGCGGCGTCTGGACCGGCGTGGCTCCCGGACCGGTGCCCATCGGCGGATGGAACGCCGTCATCGACGGCTGCGGAGCCTGAGCCTGCGGCAGAACGCCGAAGTTGTGGATCGGGATGACCAGGTCGGTCACGTCAATGGTCCGCGTTTCCAGCTTGCCGCGAGCGTCGGCCGGCGTCGTGACCTGTAACACCTCGTCGCGGATGACCCACGTCAGATGGGCATCGTTGAGCAGCAGGTTCAGGGCCGACTTCAGCGACAGGTTGCCGACCTGGATCGTCACCGGACGATCCAGACTGATGCCGGCCTCCTCCAGGGCGGCGCGGTTGGGCCAGATCGGGATGTTGTGGTACGCCTGGAGATCCTGCAACACCGAGTAGAGCGGCACGTCCTTGAAGTTGAGCGTGACCGGCGTGTTCAGCTTGCTCTCGATCTCCCGTTCACGCAGGCCCTTGGTCGTCAGCTTCAGGCTGCGCGGCGTCCGCTTCTGTGCGATGGCCGACCGGGCCGGGTCGAACTCGATCCCGTTCCGAACCGGGCCGACGGGCCCTTCCCGCTCGGCGTCGTTGAGAACGCCGAGGACCATGTTCTCCTTCTCGGACTTGATCTGGGCGTACTCCTCGCCGCGACGCTGCCGCTTGGCGATGAAGACCATCGCCGAGACAACGGCGTTGTCCGGATCGATCTCATGGGCCTGCATCGCCGTCCGCTCGGCTTCGAGGTACTTGCCCTCCTTGAGCAGCGCGGTTGATTGCTTCATCAGTTCCTCGATCTTCTTCTGCTTGTGCAGCTCGGCCATCTGCGATCGGCCGATGGCGGCATGAGCATTCTCATGAGCCCGGCCGTTTCGCGACACCAGCTCCTGCTGCGCCTTGAGGATACGGAACTGCTGCAATCGCGATTCGGTCGAGCGACGCAGGAGCGACGTCTGGTTCGCCTCCAGATCGGTGTCGTTGAGCAGCTTCAGGTATTCCTGGAGCATCTCCAGGGCCAGATCGTACTGGCCGGTCTTGAACTTCTCGGTGGCCTCGCTCTGCGTCTTGAGGCCCTGGTCGCGCATCTGCTGGAACTTGATCTCCCGCATCGCTGCGGTCGTCTCCAGGATGCCGTTCTTGGCGGCCACGGTGGTACTCGCGGTTCCGGTGCCCTCGGTCGGCTTCTGATCGGTCACCTGAACCCGGCCCGGCAGATCGATCGGACCCAGTGCGCCCATCGGGGCTTCCTCGACGTCGTGCCGAACCTGGCGTGGGCCGGAGCCGTCACCCGTGGTCGGGATCGGGGTCACCGGGCTGGTCCGGGCCAGGCTGCTCGGTTGCATCTGCGGGGTCATCATCATTTCACGCAGGTGGCCCTGGCGAATGGGGTCCAGCTGGCGGACGTCGATCTTCGCGATCAGGCTTCCGGCGTAGGTGAACTCACCACGCTGGAACGCCTGGCGAGCGGCGTCGAAGGAGCGATTGGCGGTCAGGTTGCGTTGCCGTGACTCCTCGGCGTCGATTGACCGGAGGATGGACAGGGCCTCGTCCTGCACGCCGAAGGAGCCCTGAGCGGCCTCCTCGGCCATCTTGCGAGCGGTACTCAGCTCGCCCTTGCGGAGTTCCAGACGGGCATTGTCGAGCAGCATCTTGCCCGCGTTGGGAGCCGTCGGCTTCGTCGGATTCTGCACCACGACCTCGGGAATGCCTCCCGGTCCCGGCAACGGCAGGGTGGCTGGCGTGGTTCCGACGGTGGTCGTGCCAAGACCCTTGAGCCGGGCGATGGCCGCGGTCTGAACGTCGATCGGCTGCGTATCGAGGCCGAAGGCGACGGCCAGGCTGCGTGCCTCGGCGAGCTTCGGCTCGACCTTGCTGGCCGTCTCGGCGGGCGTACCGCTGGAGCTGACCAGAGTCTCGCTCGCCTCGTTCACGAGCCGGGCCACTTCACGGGCGGCCCGGTCGTTGATCTGCTGGATGGCCAGCTCCGGCGAATCCTCCGTGGGGCCGAAGTCGGCTCCCAGGAGCAGCGCGTCCTGGGCCTTGCCGCGGGCCTCGACGAGCTTGCCCTGCTCCTGCAACTGGCGAGCGGTCGCCAGGAGCTTGTTCGCTTCCGGCTTCTTGGAGGTCGTGACGGCAGCGTCCTTCTTCGGGAGCGTGCCGGGCAGCGCCGCACCGTACGGCGTCGCGCCGACGGTCCGCTGGGCCTCGGCCAGGATCACCTCGGGGCTCTCACTGAGCTGGAGGTTGTGCTGCTTCTGCAACTGCTGCGCCTGCTCGGCCAGACGGACGGCCTTGGCCGACTCGCCCGTGCGGAGGGCCGTGCGGGCGTCGTTGAGCAGAATCTGGGCCTGCGTGGCCGGATTGCCCGTCGAGTTTCGATGAGCCAGTTCCGTGGTTCGATCCCGTGGGCCGTGCTTCTGCCGGGCCTGGGCGACGTCGGCCAGCAGCTTCGTGGGCCGATCGCCGAAATCGAAGATCGAGTAGGAACCGTGCAGCTTCTGCGCCTGCTCGGCGGCGCGAGCGGCACCGTCGTGGTCGCCGCTGGCGAGGAGCCGGCGTCCCTCGGCGAGAATCTTGCCAGCCATGTGCTGGTCGCGGCGAGACCGGGCCTGCTCGGCATCGCGGAGCAGGCTATCCGGCGTCGGCTCGAACAGCCCCCAGCGGATGCTGGCCTGCCCCTTCAGGCGCGTGGCGATCGCCAGGGCCTCGTCCAGTTTCCCCTCGTGGTACAGAGTGCGGCCCTGCTTGAGCAGTGCGACCGCCTCTTCCTTCGACTTCACCGGGCCGGTGGCGTCGGCCGGGCCGTGCTTGTCGGCGCGGTTGACGTCGGCGAGGAGCTTGCTCCCCGTATCTTCCCACCAGGCCAGGTCGGCCTTCATGGCGAGAGCCTGTTCGGCCATGTTGCGAGCCGTGGCGATGTCTCTGGCCTGCAGCGCTCGGCGGCCCTGGTGGAGCAGACGCCGGGCCTCGTCGGCCTTGCGATCGGCCGGCCGTTCGTGCTGATCCATCGCCTGAGACAGGGCGGCCTTGACCTCCATCGAAGATTGGTCGTGAACCCGGGCCGTCACCTGCTGGATCGAGTCGCCGGTCGGCCGGCTCCCCGCATGCACTCCCTTGCCGCGAGCGGCCCGGATGTCCTTCAGGGCCCGGGTCGGCGTGTCGGCGAAGGGGTTGATGCTCCAGCCGGTGCCCTGCTTTTCGGCCGCCACGGCGAGCTTCTCGGCCCGATCGTAGTCCCGTCGCTGGAGCCAGTGGCGGGCCCCGGCGAGCAGGCTTCTGCCATCGGTCCGCAGCCGGGCCACTTCTTCCAGGACCTTGCGTGGCGAGTCCTCGGTCTTGCCCCACGAGGCGTTGAGAGCCTCGGCCTCACGGGCCAGGCGTTCGGCCTCGTCGATGCGATAGTCGCCGAGTTCCTTCCGGGCGAGCTTCAGCTTCTCTCGAGCCCCGCTCTGGTTCGCTCCGTCGGCGCTGGTCGGCGCGACCGCCCGGACGACCGTGTGGGACGACTCGGTCAAGGTCCGATAGCGGGCCTGTTCCAGAGCCGGCAGCCAGGCAGCGACTTCCGCCAGTTGGTTGAGGCAGCGGGCGGCCTCGGCCTGTCGGCCAACGTTCATTTCCTGCTCCGCTTCGAGCAGCAGATCGATGGCCGCCCGGCGCTGCTGGAGGCAGGCGAAGTTCTCATGCCACAGGCGAGCCAGTTCCTGACGCTCGGCCGCGGACAGTTCCGCGACGCGACCGTTGGCTTGCCGGAGGAGGAGAGCGGCGTCCTCGAATCGACCCTTCTGCTGGAGTGTGCCGGCCTGGCGCAGTGCGGCCGAGGCGGACATCGGTTGTGCTGGCTGCGTCCGGGACACGGCCGGTTCGGCAAATGCCTGCGAGACGGCCGTCTCTCCCCCCAGGGGCCCGGCCGCGGAGCCCAGCAGCAGCCCCGCGACGAGCTTGACCCACCTTCGTGATCTTGCCGTAGCCACCCTGGCCTCCTTTAACCTTCCCTGTCGCGGCGAGTCCCCATGCCGCTTTGGGCCGCCTCCTCCCCGAAGGAGACAACCCTTCCCCCATGTTTCGCGACGAACGCGCGAGCGCCGTCTGCGAATGCAACTGATCCGAACGAACTGACGGAAAAGTGAGGGGGGTGTTATCGTCCGATCGCGCTCCGGTCAAGGTCAGATTCAAGAATCGGCACGGTGGCGGCCGACCGGGTCCGCCTTGTCGCCACGGCGTGGCGGCGTATCCTGGCCACAAGGACGCGGGGCGTTAGGATGGGCGGTTCGACTCGTCCCAATTGAATGCCCTGGAAGCAACGTTGTCTGCCGACCTCGAAGGTACCGTGATCATGTCTCGCACCCGAATTTCACTGCGGGCGACGCGCCTGCTGCTCCTGGCCCTGGTGTCCCTGCTGGCCGTTGGCCTGGGTCAGACACCGGCCCAGCCCGGCAAGGTAAAGTCTCCCGAATCGAAACACGCCATGGACCTGGCCGCCCGCAAGGCCAACCAGGACAAGTTCGCCGATGCCACCAAGTACGGCATTGAGGTCTACCTCGATCCCAACGTCGATCAGTTTGTCTGTGTGACGGATCGGGGCGTCGTCGCCCTCCAACCGAAGACGGGCTGGAGCGAGGCCAAGGGCAAGTCTCCCGAGTGGAAGCATGCCATGAACCTGCGGGTCCGCAAGGCGGGCGAAGGCAACTTCAGCGACAAGACGCAGAAGATCGGCGTCGAGGTTTATCTCGATCCGAACACGAACAACCTGATCTACATCACGGATACCGGCCACGTGGCCAGCATTCCCGGCGCGGCCTGGAGCGATGCCAAGAACCAGGGCCCCGACTGGAAGCTGGCCATGGAACTGCCCGCTCGCAAGGCCGCCGAGAAGGAGATCACCAAGGACACGAAGCGTTACGGCATCGAGGTCTTCCAGGATCCGTTCACGAAGCACCTGATCTTCATCGCCGAGACCGGCTCGATCGCCGTGGTGCCCGGCACGCCAACGGTCGCCGGCCAGGTGAAGGACCCGATCTCGAAGAGCGCCATGACCCTGTCCGTACGCAAGGCCGGTGAAGCCGACTTCAACGACAAGACGCAGCGCTACGGCGTCGAGGTGTTCGAGGACCCGAACACGAGCAAGCTGATCCTGATCTCCGAGACGGGCCAGATCGCGGTGCCCCAGGCGACCGCCTATTCCGAAGCGGGCAAGGGCAAGTCGCCGGAATGGCTGCACGGCCTCGAATTGGCCGCGCGGAAGGCTGGCGAGAACTCCTTCGGCCCGATGACGGCCAAGTACGGCCTGGAAGTCTTCAAGGACCAGGGCTGCGGAACGATCCTCTACGTCAC
>CAYYJM010000179.1:13022-13259 GCA_964471755.1 uncultured Alcaligenaceae bacterium | reverse complement strand
TTCGGACAAGGTCGTCATCCACGAGAACGAGATGATCACGCGCGAGCAGGCGCGGGCCATCGAGGTACTCGGCGTCGATCCGGTCCTGGTCCGCAGCCCGATGACCTGCCAGGCTCCGCTCGGCATCTGCCGGCTCTGCTACGGCATGGACCTGGCCACCGGAGCCATGGTCGAGGAAGGCATGGCGGTCGGCATCATCGCCGCCCAGTCGATCGGCGAGCCGGGCACGCAGTTGAC
>CAYYJM010000179.1:0-13002 GCA_964471755.1 uncultured Alcaligenaceae bacterium | reverse complement strand
AGCCGCAGACGCTGGCGCTCATTCGTGAAGGGCGCGTGGCCAAGGGCGACGTGCGTGAGAACTCGTACAAGGCTCGCAAGCCGGGTATCATCCGTTTCGAGCGCTTCCGCGACGTGATCGACAACCGCGGCAAGCGGGTGGCCCTGTCGCGCAACGGTCAGGTGAGCATCCTCGCCGTCGGCACGCAGGACAAGGGGCAGGACGCCAAGGTCCTCGAAACGTTCTCCGTGCCCAACGGGGCGGAGCTGGCCGTCGAGAACGGTCAGGAGATCAAGCAGGGGCAGCTGCTGCTGACGTGGGACAACCACAGCACGCCACTGATGACCGAGGTCAGCGGCACGGTTCGCTTCGAGGAGATCATCGAGGAGAAGACCTTCCGCAAGGAGAAGGACACGGTCACCGGCCAGGAGCGCTGGATCATCAGCGAACACAAGGGCGACCTGCACCCGCAGATCATCATCACGGACGATCGCGGTCAGCTCAAGCAGGCGTACTACGTGCCGCAGAAGGCCCTGCTCGAGGTGCGCAACGGTCAGAAGGTCGTCGAGGGCACCATCCTGGCCAAGACGCCGCGTGACACGGTCGGCACGCAGGACATCGTCGGTGGTCTGCCGCGCGTGACGGAGATCTTCGAGGCGCGTACGCCGAAGAACCCGGCCAAGATGGCGGAGGTGTCCGGTATCGTCCGGATCGGCGACCGCAAGCGTGGCAAGCGGACGATCTACGTCCAGCCGATCGACGACAGCGGCAAGCCGATGGGCCCGGAACACGAACACACGGTGCCACCGGGCATGCAGCTGGCGGTGAACAACGGCGACAAGGTCGAGGAAGGAACGGCCCTGGTCGCCGGGCCGCTGGTGCCACACGAGATCCTGAAGATCTCCGGCCCGCAGGCGGTTCAGGCGTACCTGGTTCGCGAGGTGCAGAAGGTCTACCGTCAACAGCGCGTCGAGATCGACGACAAGCACATCGAGATCATCGTGGCGCAGATGCTGCGCAAGGTGAAGATCGACAAGATGGGCGATACGGGCCTGCTGCCCGGCTCGCAGATCGACCGCTTCGCGCTCTACGAGGTGAACAGTCGGCTGCGGAACTGCGTCAAGATCGAGGATGCGGGCGATTCACGCTTCGACGAGGGGCGGATCGTCAACCGGGAGGTCTACCAGGAGGAGTACGATCGCCTGGTGGCGCAGAACAAGAAGCCGCCGACGTTCCGTGAGCCGGAGGAGGCGACCGCCTCGGTCCAGTTGCTGGGCATCACGAAGGCAGCGGTGCAGTCGGACAGCTTCATCAGCGCGGCGTCGTTCCAGGAGACGACGAAGGTGCTGACGGAAGCGGCCCTGGCCGGAAAGGTGGATTACCTGGTTGGCCTGAAGGAGAACGTGATCCTGGGCCATCTGGTGCCGGCCGGCACGGGCTTCCGCCTGCATCAGGACGCCGAGGTGAAACTCCGCGGCATCAACGACCTGGACAGTGGCGAGGCGTCGGCCGAGGAGACCGAGGCCGCGTCGCCGGGTTGATCGTCGTCGCAAGCGAGTCGCGAGCCCGCAGTGCCAGCCGGCACCGCGGGCTCGTTCGTTCTGGGTGGGATACCCGAAGGCGGGTGAAAGTAGCCTCCGGGGTCGCCACGGCCAGCCCTACGTTCAGGGATGAACCCGGTCGTCATCTTCGCCTTGACCCACCCGATTCCTCACGCTATCAGGCTCCGACCGTCGCAGGGGGATTCGAGGCGACGGACTCCGTACCGAGGGGGTGGTCCATGCGCCAGAGGTGGTGCTGGCCGGTGCTGCTCGCCATGATCGTGCTGGCCGGCTGTCAGTTGACTCGTGAACCGAAGCCGCCACGGCCGGCGGAAGAGTTCCGCGTCCCGCCGGACGAGGCTCGCTATCAGACGCCCAACTTCTACCCGAACAGCGTCCTCAACCAGGACAACCACGCCAAGACGCACGATGACGACAAGAAGGGCGGCCTGCTCAACAAGGGCATCGGTCGTGGCATGGGCGGCATGGGCGGCCCGGGTCGGTAGCGTCTCAACCGCCCTTCTTCTGGGCGTAGACGCCATCCCAGCCGGCCGGCGCGCGTCGGCCGTTCTCCACGAGAAAGTCGCGCAGAAAAAGACGGAAGCCACTCTCGGGCGGAGCGGCCAACAACCGCTCCCACAGGCGATCCCAGTGGCCGGACTCGAACAGCTGGCGTTCCTCTCTCGTCGGCGGAGTCGTGGCCTCGTCCGTACTGGTCAGCTGCGCGACCCAGCCCGGACACCCTTCCATGCCGGCCAGGCTCACGCACAGCAGCGGATCGACCCGGCACCAGCCCGGCGGATCGTGGCAAAGCAGGTCCGCAGTCGGCTCGTCAATCAGTATGGGCGTGTGGAAGCGGCGCGTCAGACCCTGGATGCGGGCCGAGCGGTTGACCGTGTGGCCGAACACGTCGATGCCGCCGAGTTCCTGGTTGCCCAGGAAGCCGATCAGCCCCTCACCGGAGGTCAGGGCGACGCCACAGCGGAGAACCTGGCGTTCACCCGGCAACGCGGCCTGAGCGGTCAGGTCATCGAAGCATTGCTGCACCTCGCCGAACCGTTCCAGGATGTTGAGGGCCGCCCGGGCCGCCTGGCGTGCGCAGTTTTCCCGAGAGATGGTCTGCTCCGGCCAGCCCCAAATGGCCAGGACCGAGTCGCCCTGGAAGTCGATCACCACCCCTTCCTGGAGGTGGATGCACTGGGTCATGATGCTCAACGCTCGCCGCACCGTCTCCCAGAAGGGGCCGGTGTTGTGCGCCTGTTGCTGGGCCAATCGGGCGAAGCCGACCAGGTCGCAGAACATGACCGTCAGATCGCACAACCGGGGCCGAAGGATCTCCTGCCACTCCGGATCGGACAGGTTCTCGAAGCGTTGCCGGATCTGGTTCGGCAAGAACGCGAGCAGACGCTCGGCGAAGCGCCGCTGCCCTCGTGAGGTGAGGACTGATCCGAGCAGGCTGCCGACCAGTTCCAGGAAACGCAGCACGGACCGCCAGCGTGGCGACTCACGGATCTCGGAAAGGCTCGCCCCGAACTGAGTGATCCGACCCGCGGTGTACAGGCACAGGTCGCTGTAGCCCAGCCGGAAACAGGCCGCCCAGGTCGGTTGCTGCACCAGGGACATTCCCGAAGCGTGTGGGTCGTTCGGAAGCCAGTGGTACAGGACCGCCTGGCCTGTTTGCAGGGCCTCCGCGACCAGGCTGCGGCTCAGGTGGATCTCCAGGTGGCCGGTATGCTGGACCAGACAGACTCGGTCGGCCTCGATGCGCACGATGGCGGCCAGGTCCGCCGCCGGCAGGTTCGCCAGCAGGACGCGCAGGGCCTCTCGCTGGGTCGCCTCGTCGCTCGTCGCCCGGGCCAGGGCCGTCGGCAGTTCGAGAACCCCTTGCAACAGCGTTCCGGTATTCGCCAGCAGTTCCTGCCGCAGTTCGTTGGCCGACAGCGAGACGCTCATGGCCGGCTGGGGATCGTTCGCGGTTGCTCCGCTCAGGGTCACCGGCTCGACCGTGAAGTACGTCGTGCCGATGGCAAACGTCTGGCCCGACCCGACCTGAAAAGCGTCATAGTGCTGGTCGTGAAACTGGTGATCCGCGCCGAGCAGGTAGATCCGGTTCAGGGCGTTGGGGAGCCGGCGAACGTTCAGTTCACTGTCGGTGACGGCGGACAACTCGGCGTGGAGGCGGGAGATCTGGGGATCACGGATGCGGAAGTCGGCCTCGCCCCGCACACTGCCCAGGATGCGCGTCGCCCCGACCGGGATGTGCAGCATCTCATCGATCTGGTTGCCGCGGACTCGCAAAACGACGCTGGCGGGGCTGGCCGGTGCCGTGGCTGGAGCAGAGTTCGTCTGGGTACTCGCGGGGCGCATGTGCAAACTCTCCGGTCTGGGAAGATGTCTCCTAATGTACCCTCGTTGACAGTCCTGTCAATTTCTCTCAGGAAAACAGGAAGGTCCCTTCGCTGGTCGGTCGATAGTAACCTCGGTGTCGGTTTCTGGTCTTCGACCAGAACACCCTGGTAGGGAGGCCAGCATGGGAGGAGCGCGCGGTTGTCTCCGGGTGATGGCCCTGAGCCTGCTCCTGTCGAGTTGGCTGTGCGCTCAGTCGGCCCCGTCGCCGCATGGCTCGATCCACGTCGAGCCGGGGCAGGCCCAGCCGCCGCGGGTCCGCTGGCCGCGTCCCATCACGCCCTGCGAGGTGCAGTACCTGGCCCACCGGAATACGCCCCTGGCCGAGGTCTTCGAGCCGGGCCGAGCCAGCCGCACGGCTCCGCCGACCTGGCCCGACTGGAACGGCACCAACAAGGCCCGACAGGAACTGATGGAACAGGTCCGCAAGCTGACGGCCGAGGAACTGCGGAACCAGAACGTCGCCGCCGCCCTCGAACTGTTCTGGAAACTGAAGGCCAACCTCGAGAAGTGCCGTCTGCTGGCTCTGGGCAAAGCCGAGCTTCAGGCCCAACTCGCCCGCCTCGACGAGGCGGTGACCCGCGAACTCAGGGCTCCGCGAGATCGTGATGAGCTGATCCTGAAACTCAGCCGACTGCGCACCGACGAGTTGACCCTGTACGCCGGCCTCGAGCAGCTCAACGACCAGCTCGCGCTGCTGATCGGCTGGAAGTCTCCAAAGTCCCCGGCCTTCCAGCCGGAGTCCTCCTTGCACGTCGTGCCGGAGGCCATTGATCCGTGCCAGGCCGTCCAGGTTGGCCTGCATGAACGCCCGGATCTGCGTCTGCTCCGTACGCTGGAGAACAACATCGACTCACGCACCCTCCCCGTGGTCCAGCGCTGGATGACCACCATCAGCCCGCTGCTCGGCTCGATTCAGGTCAAATCGCTGATCGAACTGGTGCTGCGCGGCATTACCGTGATGCCGGTCGATGATCCCGAGGTCAAGGACGTTCGCAAGCAGATGCAGACCGTTCGTGAACTACGCGAACGCCAGGCCCGGACCGAAATCCAGCGTCAGGTCGAGATCGTCCAGCTGAAGTACCAGAACGCCGTGGAGACGCAGCATCGGCTGGAGATCCAGCGCACGCGACTCGGAGCCGTCCAGGAGAAGGTGGACAAGGAACTGACCAGCGTGGCCGAGCTGAGCCCGATTCGGCTGGACCTCTGGCAGGCCGAGGCGGACATGATCCAGGCGGCCGTGGACTGGGAACTGGCCCGGATCGAACTGTGCCGGGTCCAGGGCCTGCTGGCCAGGACCCCGTCGCCGCCCTCCTCCTGTGGCCCGGTGCTGGCCCCTGTCTCGGTCCCGCTGCCGGTCGTCGAGGTGATTGCGCCACCAGCGCAGGTTCCGGCCGTCGGCCTGCCGCAGCCGCGATCGACACCGGTCCCGGTCACACCGGTACGAACGCTGCCGCCGCCGGGTCAGTTTCCGCCGGCATTCGTCCCCTCGGCGTCCTCGTCTGTCGCCGAGGGCCCGGTGAGCGGCCCGACCGGGACTCTGCCACCTCGGCCGTAAACGTCCAGGACGGTCTTGATCAGCGGCAGCGCCACCTCGCGATGGAGAGCGAATTGCGATTCGCTGATGTTGTACGTCTCCAGAGGCCGGTCGCCGATCACCCGAACGGTCGCGTTGCGCCCGCTCTGACGCAACACGGCCTGATCGCCGAAGAGCTTGCCGGGCCCGAGGATGACGGGACGGCCCTCGTCGTCGCAAACCGGCAGCAGTGGCCCGCCCTCCGCTCCCTGGCGAAGTACCTCGACCTCGCCACTCCGGATCAGATAGGCCAGGTTGCCCCGATCCCCCTGGCGGACGACCTCCGCGCCGGGCGGATGGCTCTCAAACCAGGGGCAGCGCAGCCGGACCTCACGCGGCACGTCGTGGGTCGGATGCACGCCGAGCAGGAGTTCCATCGCCAGCGACCGCTGCACGCCGGTCGGTAGTGCGGCGAACGGAGCCGAGACGCGCAGCGCGTTGTAGACGAACTCCTCCTCCGCCACGACGACGTTCGAGGCGATCCGGCCCTGGACCATCGTCACGATTCGATCGGCATGGCGCGTGATGTTCTCATCGTGCGTGACGACCAGGCTCGTCGTCCCAGTGAGCAGAGCCTGGGCCTTGAGCAACTCGATCACCTGGAGTTTGCGTTCCGGATCGAGGGCGGCCGTCGGCTCGTCGGCGAGGATGAGCAGCGGATTGTTGATCAGCGCCCGACAGATGGCGACACGCTGACGCTGTCCGCCGGACAGCCGGGCCGGGTTGGCGTGGATCAGGTTGCGGGCCGGGAAGGTCACCGGCCGCAGTCGCTTCCACAGGTCGACGAACTCCGCGACGGTTTCCGCTGCCGTGCCCCTCGGCAGCGGGATCGAGTACACGATGGCGTCCCTGCCTGCCTGACGTTCGACCGGCACGCCGATCGTTCGGAGCAGCTGGATCGCGAAGATGCTTCCCGTCGGCTTCACCACGAGGCGATCCGTCTCTGGCGTGAAGTCCAGGGCGAGCAGCAACTTCAGCAGGTCGCCGTCGGTTCCCGGCGGCAGAGCGAGCGAGCCCTGGTGGAAGCGCAGTCGGAGTTGATCCAGCAGGTTGACCAGCGGCCCCGACAGTGGTCGCGTCAGCTTCGGCGGGAGGGCGTCCTCCGGCAGACGCAGGGCGTGGTCCGTCGCGTGCAGGCCGATCTCGGTCAGCAGCGCCTCGACCCGTTGATCCGGCGACGCGGGCAGTAGCAGGTGCGGTCCCTCGCGAAACGGCCGCAGCCACTCGGGAATGCTGCTCCCGATCAACGGCAGCCGTCGGCCGCCGAACCGCAGGCCGAGTTCGCGCAGCGCCATCCAGTCGCTCGCCTGGATGTCGGCCGGCAGGATGAGCCGGTCGGCATCGATGCCGAAGCCGCGTTTCCGCAACCGGGCCATGACCGCCGGATCGGCCGGGCGTGGCAGCGGCAACGCGGTCGGCTCGAGTTGCCAGCCGGCCTGGCCCAGTCGGGCCTCGAACGCCGCGTCCGCGGTGAGCGGCAGGACGAGCGCCTCCGGCTGCACCCGTCCACCCAGAGCGAGGACGTCGGCCAGACGCGGGTGCGCCTCCTGAGCCTCGGTCAACGGCTGCGATCGCTGGGTCGGATCCAGGCCCGGGGCGCGGACCGCCTCGGTCAGTCGCCGCCAGCGCTCCGGATCGTCCGGATGAAGCTGCTGCGACATGCGCACGTTCTCCGCCGCCGTCAGCGAATCGAACAGGTTGTGACGCTGGAAGATGAAGCCGATCCGCTGGCGAAGTCGAACCAGGTCCGCCTCGGTCATGCCGAGCAGCCAGTCGTAGTCGCCGGCGGCCGCGTTCCAGATGCCGATGTTCGGCCGGGTCGGTGCCGCCGTGCCGGCCGGGACCGCCGGTCCCTGGAGGCGACGCAGACCGCCGATCAGCGTGAGCAGGGTCGTCTTGCCGCAGCCGGAGATGCCGGCCAGGATGACCAGCTCGCCGGGAAGAACCTCCAGCTCGATGTCGTACAGCACCTGGTTCGCACTGGTTTCCTTGCCGAACGTGTGATTGACGCCGTGAACCTGGAGCAACGGTTCGTGCGGAAACAGCACGCGCGAGGTCGGAGACGGATTCACGCTCGCCATCAGAACACCTCCGCCGGATCGACCCGTTGTGCCTCGCGCACCGCGATCAAGGCAGCGATCGCGCACATGACCAGGCTCGCCATGAAGACGAAGAATACGCGGTAGGGCGTGAAGCGCAGCGGCAGACCGGTGTTGGACTCCAGCCCCTGATAGACGAGATACGCCGCCACCCAGCCCGGCAGGAAACCGAGGACACCCAGGATGAGCGCCTCCTGAATGACCACCCCGGCCAGGTAGCGGTTCGAGTAGCCGATCGCCCGCAGGGTGGCGTACTCCGCCAGGCGATCGGCCACGCCACTGGACAGGATCTGGTAGCAGATGATCACCCCGACGACTCCGCCCATGACCAGGCCGACCCAGAAGACCTGGCCGATCGGCGTGCTGGTCTCCCAGAAGTCCTGCTCCTGCCGGACCAGGCCGGCGCGGGAGATGACCTTGAGCGAGGTTCCGTCCAGTTCCTTCGTGAGCCGTGCCTGAACCTCGGCGATCGGCACGACCGGGCGGCCCGCCCGACGTTCGACCCGAACCAGGCCCAGGTCGATGAAGTCCGGGTCGAGAAACGGGAACGGCGTCCGCAGGTAGGCGCGGAAGGTCGGCTCCGAGACGATCAGGTTGCCGTCGGCCTGGAAGTCCGGCCCGAGGGTGAACGTCCCGACGAGCTGAATCCGTCGGCCGGCCAGTTCGGTCGCGAACGGCTCGCCGCCCGTCTGCTGGTATCGGTCGGACAGACCGTACTCCTCTCGACTCTTCCGGTCGAAGATCGCCTGCCCCGGAATGCGGAGCTTCGCGACCTGGGAGAGCGGTCCCGTCCGCGCGAGTTCCGGCAAGTCGAGGATCTCCGCATCCGGATCGACGCCGATGACGCGGATGACGCGCTCTCCCGGAGCCGGCCCCGAGTTTGGGCCGTGCCCCGCGCCGGGAGCCCGATCCGGGTGGAGCAGGCGGGTCATCGTCACGTCCATGGTCAGGGCGTGAACCGATCCGACGCCGGGCACCGAGCGCAGCCGAGCCAGAACACTCCGCGGGAACCGTTGCGGGAAGGAGACGTACTCGCGCCCCTTGTGGATGATGATGAGATCCGCGTTCAGCTTCTCGATGAGTCGAACCGAGCTGTCCATCAGGGCGTTGTAGAAGCCGAGCTGGACGAACAAAAGCATGACGGCGAACCCGATGCCGAGGACCGACAGGAGGAACTTGTTGAGGTCGCTGGTCAGATTGCGCCAGGGCAGAGGAACACGCGCCATGGACCGCCTCAGAACAGATCGGCCGGGTCGGCCTGGTACACCTTGCGGACAGCCCACAACGCCGAGCCGAGACAGATCACGAACGTCGGCAGAAAGACCCAGAACAGCAATTCCGGGGTCAGGAACATCGGCAGCCGGGTCCACGCCCGGATCATGGCGAGCAGGCCCCAGGCCAGGATCGTACTCGGCAGGTAGCCGAGGATCGCCAGCAACAGCCCCTGCCACAGGACGACCCGAGCCAGGTATCGATTGTCGTAGCCGAGCGCCTTCAGCGTGGCGTACTGACCGATGTGCTTGCGGATGTCGCCGACCATCATCTGGTAGATGAACAGCATCCCGACGATGAACGCCACGCCGCCGCCCACCTGGAAGAAGCGACCGACGGGCAGGTTTTCCGTCCAGTGGGTCGTTTCGTGCTTCGCCAGTTCGGCACGGGTGAACACGAAAACATCGCCGGGAAGACGCTTCCGGAGCGTCTTGGCGACCTGAACGGCGTTGGTCCGGTCGTCCAGCTGGATCAGCCCGAGGCTGACCGTTCCATGCGATCGGTTGATCTCCTCCAGGGTGGCGATGCTCGTCAGCAGGACGGCGTTGGCCGCGAAGCCGGTGCCGACCTCGAAGCCGCCGACCAGGCGGACATCGGCGGGATTGTCGAGCGGGCCGACCGCCCGGACGAGCGGGCAGGCCGCCTCCTCCCGGCCGATCAGGCCGGGCTTCCCGATCCACGGCTTGCCGTTCCGGGTCGGCACGTACTCCGACCGGCTGGCTGTGTCCATGAGGATATTCGAGCGATGGGTCAGGATCTGCGCCGCCATCGTGGCACCGTCGGCCGACCCAAAGACCTTCGTCGCCCGGTCGGCGCTGAACAGCCGTGGCAGAGCGGCGGGTTCCGTCGCCAGGACGAAGACGTAATCCCGCGTCAGGTTCTGCTCGGCCGAGCCAGGGGTACGCCGTGTCGGCCAGCGCCACAGACTTATCTGGAGGGGGATCACCTCCGCGACACCGGCGACCGTCCGCGCCTGGTCCAGCCGCTGACGGGGAAACGTCCCGGGGTTGTTGAAGAAGTGGTAACTCCCCGAGACGATGGCCAGGTCGAACTGGAAGGCATCGACAAACTGAGTCGCGTTCTTCTTCAGCGAGGCCTGGAAGCCGTACTGAAGGAACAGGAGCAGGGCCGCCCCGAGGACGCCGACGACGTACAGGGCGGTCCGCGTCTTCTGGTGCCAGAGCATGGTCAGGGCGAGGCCCAGGCTGGTCATGGGTTCGGCTTCCCGGCCAGGTGGATCTTGATCTCGACCTGGATGCCCAGGACGGTTCGGGCCAGGGCCAGCTTCGTCGGGTCGTCCTCCGTCACCTGGACGATCGCCTCGACGACGCGGCGATCGGTTCCGGTGGACGGAGCGAGATCGACCACGGCGTTCCGGGAGATGGTCCGGGCGACGTCTGCGGGCGAGGCGAGCTTCCCCTTCAGGGTCAACAACAGGCGATCCTGGTTCTCCTTCGAGGCGGACTCGTTCGTATCCATCTGAGCCGGATCCTTGATGCTCGGGAACCGGATCTGCACGGACAGGCCATTCTTCGCCTGGGCGAGGTGCGCTCGCACCGTGGCCACGTCCGCCTCGGGAATTTCCGCGCGGACGACGAGGCCGTCCGTCCGGCCGTCGGCCGCGATCTCCAGAATCGGCTTGACCTGGGTCGTCGTCTCTCCGGCCACGCCCTGGACCCGGACGATCGTGCCATCGACCGGAGCGACGATCCAGGCGAGCTTCTCCTTCTTCTGGGCCGCCTGGTAAGTGAGGTCGGCCGATTCGACCGGCACGGCGAGCCGGGCTCGCTCCGCCTCGACCCGGGCCGCCTCGCGTTTGATCGGGCCGAGGTCCTTGCTGGCCTGGAGCGCCTTCTCGCCGGCCTGGTACGCCTCCTCGGCAGCCTGTAGTTCGGTCCGGGCACGCTCCACCTGGAACTCCTGTTTGCGCAGGTCCGCCCCGGCGATGCTCCCGGACGTCAGGCTCTGGAGCCGGGTCAGGTGAGCTTCCGCCTCGCGGACCTCGCGCCGGGCGACCTCCAGTTTCGACCGCTGCCCGGACAGCTCGGCCGACTTCCCGCGCAGGCCGTTGGTGATCTCCTGGTCCAGCTCCTCCTGCCGGGCGCGGGCCACTGCCTCGACCCGTTTGCGCTGATCGCTCGCCAGCTTGTATTGTTGCCGGGCGATCTCGGTCTCCTTCTCGCGGAGTTCATCGCTCGCCATCACCACCAGGCGGTTCTCTCGGGTCAGTTCCTCCGGCGGGACTCTCCGAACGTGCGTTCCTACCCGGCCCGCGTCGTTCTGAAAGCGGACGATCCGGTCGCCCGGAGTACCGAAGACCGACACGAGGCCGCCGGCTGGTTCGAGCCGACCCAGGGCGAACACGGAGGGTTCGGTTTTCGACCGGTCGTCATCCTGCTGAGTTGAGTCCGACCCGGGCGGCATCCACCAGGATACGGTCAGCCCGCCGAGCAGCGCGCCGACCACGAGGCAGAGCAGCGGCGTCCAGTAGGATCGGCCCGGCCGTGAGACACGGGGGACTGGCATGGTTTGGGCCTCCTGCGGCGAAAGGGGCAAGCCTCCTGCTTCACTCTACCCGACGGCGAACGAGTTCGCCACCGGTTCCAGCCTGGTTCGCTTCGTTCGCGCCGGCCGAGCCCTGCCGGTGGACCCGGTCCCGTCGCTTGTGACGACTGGCACGCCTCTCCCTGGCATTCGGATTGTTTCGACGCATACAATGATACCGGTGACATCAACCTCAACCGGGCTCGTCCCGAAGAATCGGCCTCATGGCACACCCGATCCGAACGCTCCCTCTGGTTCAGGCCTGGGACTGTCACGTCTCCGGTTCCTGCTGCAAGGAGTACCGTGTCACCCTGAGCGAGGCGGAACGGCAACGGATCGAGGCCCAGGGCTGGGACGCGGAGAAGGACCTCGGTGGTCTGCCGCCCTTCCGTTTCAGCGGCTGGCCGTGGAATCGGAAGGCCTATCTCAATCACCGCTCCGATGGCAGCTGCGTCTTCCTCGGCGAGAACGGCCGCTGCCGCATCCACGAGCGACACGGCTACGAAACGAAGCCGCTGCCCTGTCGGCTCTTTCCCTTCGTCCTGGTCCCGGTTCACGATCACTGGCGAGTCGGCCTGCGCTATGCCTGTCCCTCGGCCGCGGCCAGCCTGGGCCGACAACTCGCCGATCACCTGCCCGAACTGCGCGAGTTCGCCGAGCAACTCGCCCAGCGCGAGCAACTCGATCCGCAGCCGGACGGCTCGCTCGTGCCGCCGCCGTATCTCGAAGGACGATTCCGACTCTCCTGGCCGGACACGCTCCGGATCGTCGATCGCTTCGTGGACATCCTCCGCGATCGCCGAGTGCCGCTGGAACGTCGGCTGCGCATGATCCTCTTCCTGGTCCGCGAACTGCGTCAGGCGAAGCTGCGCGAGTTGAAGTCGGGACAGTTAGGTGACGTTCTGGTGACACTGACCGGCCTGGCCGATTCAGCGGTGCCGAACCTGATGAAGGAAGCGAAGCCGGGCTGGATCGGTCGGGTGCTGTTTCGTCAGTTGTGCGCCCTGTTCACGCGCAAGGATCACGGCCCGAAGCGAGGCCTGGCGTCGAAGGGGCGCCTGGCTCTGCTCTGGGCGGCCTGGCGGTTCACCCGGGGCACGGGCCCGATTCCGCGTCTGCATGAGGGCCTGCCCGAGACGACGTTCGAGGCGGTTGAGAAACCGCGTGGACCGCTGCCCAACGAGGCGGAACTCGCCCTGGAGCGCTACTACCTGCTGAAGGTCAGCTCGTTGCAGTTCTGCGGCTCGGCGTCGTTTGGCCTGCCCTTCTGGGAGGGCCTTCAGACGATGCTGGCCACGTTCCCGATCCTGCTCTGGGTCGCGCGGATGTATCCCGACGACGTGCCGCGCGAGGAGGCCGTCTTCCGTGCCTTGACCGTGGTCGATGACCACATCGGCTTCAACCGGGTGCTGGCGTCCTTTCGTCAGCGGCTGGCCTTTCGCATCCTGGCCAACGGTGGCGAGCTGGCGCGACTGAGCGCCTGGTACTCGCGTTAGCCGGACGCGTCAGCGACGGATCGCGACCCGTCGCTGGCTATCCCATGTTAGGAAAGTAATGCACGGGGAAGCGGGAGTTCAGAAGCATG
>CAYYJM010000178.1:0-13461 GCA_964471755.1 uncultured Alcaligenaceae bacterium | reverse complement strand
GATACCGCTGCAAACATCAGGCCAAGCGTGCATTACTTTCCTTACTGCCGATAACGCCCCACGCTCGCCAGAAGTGACGCTGCGAGATCACCCTGGTAACGGAGAACCGTGAACCCATGCTCGGCTTTGGCTGGTTGACTCTCCGACAGGCCGAGGAAGCCCTGCGCACCGGCCGACTCGAAGAGGCCCTCAAACTGCTCACCAGCGCCGACCCGCAAGGACAGCGCGGCGTGTCCACACTGCTGGCGCTGCTCGGCCGGGCCTTCGTCGAACGGGCCGAGCGACGACTGCGACTCGACGACGTCGAGGGAGCCTGGCGCGATCTGTACCAGGCCGAACAGATCCAGCCGGCCCGGCCCGCCGCAGAGAAACTTCGCCTGGCCCTGACCCGCCTGGCCCTGACCGAGATCCGCGCCGCCCTCGAAGCCGGCGACCCCGCCCGGGCCCGCGATGCCGGTCTACGCCTCCGCCAGCGCCAGGGCAGCGGAGCCGAACTGGATTCCCTGGAAGCCCTGTTTCGCGCCTGGCTGGCCGCTCGCGAACTGGCCGAGGCCGGTGAGTTCGCCGCCGCCCTGGCCGAGATCGACCGCGTCCGACCACCGATCGCCCCACCCAACTCCCGACTCGAGGCCGAACGCGCCGAGTGGGAACAGAACGAACCCCTCCTGCTCGACCTTGGCCAGCGCCTGTTCGCCGCCGCCGACGCGCTCCACTGGCGCGAGGTCCTCGACATCACCGAACAGATCCTCCGCCTGGCCGCTCAACATCCCGAAGCGCGTCGCCTCCGCCAGATCGCCTGGAAAAAGGTCGAGCCAGAAACCCTGGCTCTGCGCCCGATCGAATCCACCCGGGTGGAGCCAATCCCGCCGGAAGTGTCGCCCCGCTTCCTGCTCTGGATCGACTCCGTCGGCGGCTTCCTGGTCTGCCTGGGTAATCGCCTGACCCTGGGCCAGGCTCTGCCCGAAAGCACCGTCGAGGTTCCGCTCGTCGCCGACGTGTCACGCCTGCACGCCTCGCTGACCCGCGACGCCGAGGGCTACCTGCTGGAAGCCTTGCGGCCGATCAAGATCAACAATCAGGACGCCACCCGCGCCCTGCTGCGTACCGGCGATCGGATCACGCTCGGAGCCAGCTGCCAGCTCGTCTTTCAGCAGACCGTCCCGGTCAGCACGACGGCTCGCCTGAACCTGGGCAGCGGCCATCGCCTGCCGCTGGCCCTCGACGGCGTCCTCCTCATGGGCGAGACGGTCCTGCTCGGACCCGGACCTCATGCCCACATCATCGTGCCGGAACTGCGTCGCAACGTCGTCCTGTTCCGACATCGCGACGGCCTGGGCGTCCGGGCCGATGGTCCGCCGCTGACGATCAATGGACAGTCGGGCCTGTCGCGTGCCATTCTCGGCGAGCGCGGCCTGGTCCAGGGAGACGACGTGAGCTTCGCCATCGAGCCGGTCGGGCAACGGCTGGCGTGAGAGGATCGCCGGCAAGCCGGCGGCTACACGAGGGAAGACGACATGCGCTTCACCCACACCTCGGGACAACGTCCGCTGGAGGGCTACACGCTCAAGCGCGGCATCGGCCGGGGCGGCTTCGGCGAGGTCTATTTCGCCCTCAGCGACGGCGGTAAGGAAGTCGCCCTGAAACTGCTCCACGCCAATCAGGAGATCGAGATCCGTGGCGTCCAGCAGTGCCTCAACCTGAAGCATCCCAACCTCGTCGCTCTGTACGACCTGCGCCGTGACGCTCAGGGTCGTCCCTGGGTCGTCATGGAGTACGTCGCCGGCGAATCGCTCTCCAGCCTGCTCGACAGCCATCGCTCGAAGGGCGGTCTGCCGACCGAGGTCGTCCGCGAGTGGTTCCTCATGATTGCCCGGGCCATCGGCTACCTGCACGATCATGGCGTCGTCCACCGCGACATCAAGCCGTCGAACATCTTCATCGAAAACGGCATCCTCAAGATCGGCGACTACGGCCTGAGCAAGTCGATCTCCGCGAGCCAGCGCAAGGACCATACCGAGCGAGTCGGCACGCTCCACTACATGGCCCCGGAGATCGGCTCGGGCAACTACGACAAGGGCGTGGACATCTACGCCATCGGCGTGCTGCTCTACGAACTGCTCACCGGCACGGTTCCCTTCGAGGGCGAGTCGGCCGGCGAGATCCTCATGAAGCACCTGACGATGCCGCCCGAACTGGGCAAGCTGCCGCGCGAGTGGGTGCCGATCGTCTCGCGGGCGCTGGCCAAGAACCCCGACCATCGCTGGAGCAGCCTGGCCGAGATGATCCGCGCCGTCGAGGCCCTGGGTCAGCCGACCGCCAGCTCGCTCATCTCCACCTCGTCGGTGACGACGCCGGCGCTGCCGACTCCAGGGCCGACGCCGACGCGCGAGACGCCGGCCTCCCCCACCACGAACACGCGGCAACTCCTGAGCGAACTCAGCTCGTCGCTGCTGCTGACGATCATCTTCGCCCTGATCACGGTGCCGCTGTGGGCGACCCTGGGCCGGGTCCGTGACACTGGCGTCCTGGGCAACGTCTTCTTCCTGAGCGTGGCGGCCACCTGGCTGATCCTCGTGCCGAGCAAGCTCTGGGCCGGCCGACGCGGCGACGCCTGGACCCGCCGTCTGGTGCTGATGATTCTCGGCGGTCTGCTCGGGACCTTCGCCCTCTGGCTGGACGGCTGGTCGCCGGGCCACCGGATGCAGGAAGCGACACCGGGTCACGCCTTCCCGGGCACGGCTCTGCCGACCGAGGCGCTGCTGGAGGCGGGACCGCTGGCGTACTATGCACTGGGTCTGTTCGCCCTGCGCTGGTGGCGTCTGGCCGATCGTCGTCGGCCGACGCGCTTCGACCTGGGTCCACTGTTCGCCGCCGGCTTCTGGGGCATGCTGCTGATGATGGTTCTGCTGCCCGGCCAGTGGAGCGCGGTCGTCATCCTGGTCCTGACCGCGGCGCTGGTGCAGCTGGTCAGCCCCTGGCAGGCTCCGCAGCCGACCGCCCGGAAACTCCGCCTGCGCGCGGCCTGAGCCGCCGGAGACACGACACCATGAAGACGATCCGCGATGCTCTCTGTCTGCTGGCCCTGGCCGCCGGTCTGCTGGCCGCCCGATCGCCGGCGTGGAGCCAGCCGCTGCTGCCGGAGCAGGGCTCCCAGCCGGTCGAGGTGCAGGGCTTTGGGCCCACCGTTCGCGATGCCGAGCGGGACGCCGTCGAGCGGGCCTGCACCCGGTTTCAGGAGTACCTGACCGAGAAGTATCCCGCCCTGGTCTGGAAGGTCGATCCCGGTTATCTCTGGAAACGGGGCCTGGTTCAGTTGAAAAACGATCCGGTCGAGAAGACACTGGAACGTATCGGCAAGGTGCAGCAGGTGTCGCTGGTCGTGAACCTGGGCAGTGAGGATCCCCGCGAGATCGACAGCCTGAACCGGGAGCAGTTGACGAAGGAACGGACGGTCCGCAGCCTGGATCGCCACCGACTGACGGCCCTGGTCCTGGCGGGTCTGGTCGCCGGCCTGGTTGTCCTCAAGCTCTATCTCTGGCTGGAGGAAGCGACGCGCGGCTACTCCAGCGGTCTGCTCCGCCTGGCGGCCCTGGTCGTCCTCGGCCTGGTCATCGCCGTGTTGCTCTGGATCGCCTGACGTCGGGGAGACCTCGCATGCCTTCGGACAGTGATCGCCTGCTGATCCAGCAGATTCGCGCGGGCGACTCCCGGGCCTGGGAGACGCTCGTTTCGCGCTACGAGGGGCGACTGCGTGCCTTCGTGCAGCGTCGGCTTCACGATCGCTCGGCCACCGAGGATGTCGTCCAGGAAACGTTCCTCGGCTTCCTGCACAGTCTGCCGAACTACGACGACCGGCGCGAGTTGCAGACGTATCTGTTCACGATCGCCGCCCACAAGTTGACCGACCACCTGCGCCGCACGGGCCGACATCCCCAGACGCCGCTGTCCGAGGCGGGGGCCGAGGTCCTCGAACGACAGTACGACCAGCAACTGGGGGCCTCGAGCCGGGTCCGACACGACGAGCGCCGCGAGCTGGAAAGCGCCGCCCTGATGCGCCACCTGGCCCGCATCTTGCAAGGCTGGCGCGACAAGGGCGAGTTCATTCGCGTCAAGGTGATGGAGTTGCTCTGGGTCAAGGGCTGGTGCAATCGCGACGTGGCCGTCCACCTCGGCATCAGCGAGCAGCAGGTGGCGAACATCCGCTTTGCCATCGTCAAGAAGCTGACCGAGTTGATCCAGCAGGCCGGTCTGTCGCCGGATGTCTTTCCCGAGCTGGCGGAAGCGGAATGACCGCCGGGCCTTCCGTCTCCCGGTCGGCCGGGTGGGTGACGGTCGGCTCGTCGTCGATGTCATGGTCGCCACTGTGGCAGCCGTGACCGATGACGATCAGACCCAGACCCAGCAGCAGCCACCAGGGCCAGCGGCCGGCCCGACGTGGCGGCGACTTCACCGGCGCAGACACGAACAGCAACGACATCGGCCCCTCCTTTGAAAAATCCCGCGCCGACCTCGATATCCTTCCCGGTACAATATAACAGACCGCCTTCCCTGGACTCCCCGTGAGGCGCGCACGCATGACCCGATCTCGTTCGCCGGCCGCGCTGCTGGCCGAGCGTCTCTGCCGGCCGCAGCACCTGGGCATCTTCGGCCACCGCAGCGTCGGCAAGACGACGCTCCTGACCCTGCTGTACCGCGAGGCCGTCGGCGGCCGTCTGCCGAATGTCCGCCTCGCCGCCGCCGACGCGCGGACGGCGACCTACCTGGCCGACAAGATCCTTCAGATCGAGCAGGGTCAGCCGCTGCCGGCCACCCTGACCGAGACGGATCTGCGCTTCAGTCTCTACACCCCGGAGGCCCGCCTCGAGCTGGTCGTCAAGGACTATCAGGGCGAGCATGTCGCCCTCGGTCGCGACGAGCCGATCCGCGAGTTCCTGCGCGACTGCGATGCCGTCTGGTTCTGCCTCGACGTGCCCGTTCTCGACGAGCGGGTTGATAATCTGAACGCCGAGCTGGAGGTGCAGCAGGTCGTCGAGGACTACCTGGCCAGCGAACCGGGTGGCGAGAACGCCCGGCCGATGGCCCTGGTCCTGACCAAGGCGGACCAGCTGCCCGAGGCGAGCCGGGAGCGTCAGCGACCGGAGTCCGACGCGCCGGAGTCCACCCCGGACATGGAAGCCCTGCTCGGCGAGCGCTTCCCGATGACGCGGACGGCCCTGGAGCGGCACAGTCCGCAGCACGCCCTGCTGGCCGTGAGCAGTCTCGGCGGCCCGCTCACCGCCGGCGGCGACATCCAGCCGCAGGGCTTCGAGGCCCTCATCGCCTGGGTGCTGCGCGCCCTGCAAGCCCAGGACGAGGCTCGACTGACACGTCTCTGGCACCTGGCCGGCAACGACCTGGCGCTGATGGAGCGCTGCGTCACCGTCTTCGCTCGCCGCTACCCGAACGCACCGGCGACGGCGATCCATCGGAAACGCCTGGCCCAGCTGCGCCGACGCATCTGGCGAAATCGGCTCATCGCGGCCAGCCTCGGCCTCGTTGCCCTCTTCGGTGCCGTCTTCGCCTACGATTTCTTCGGTGCGCGGTCGGCCCAGAAATTCGAGCAGGAGAACGCCGACAACCTGCCGGCCGTCGTGTCGCGCTGGCAGGGCTTTCAGACCTGGCACCCGACCTGGGCGTACCTCGCGCCGACAGCCGCCCGCGCGCAGCGCGACCACCTGCGGCAGCTCGAAGCCGATCTGTATCAGCAGCGCCTCGACGCCCGCCTGGCCGAGGTCAAACGAGCGGCCGACGATCCCGACGCCGACCCGGAGAAGGTCTACGCCCTGTTCAAGACGGTCGAGGAGGATTATCCCGACGCCAACCTCGATGTCGCTCTGCAAGGCTACCGCGATCTGCTCAAGCAACGCCGTGACGCGGAGCGCGAACGCCGGGCCGATCGGGCCTTCATGGAACTGGTCGCCGCCGAGCCGCGTGAGGATCTGCCCGCTCTGGTCGTCCGGGCGCAAGGCTTCCTCCGGGATCACGACGGCACCGGCCGGGCGGCCGAGGTCGAGAAACGCCTCCGGGGCTACCTGACACGCCTCGACGAGCGCGACATCGAGGGAGCGCGAACCTACCGCAGCCGGCAGCCGCTGAACTTCTTCACTCAGCGCGAGAACTACCTGCGCTACCTGGAGAAGCACCCCACCGGCCAGTTCGCCTCCGAGGCGAACATGGCCCTGGAGGCGATCGAGACGGAATGGGACAAGCACGACTACAAGGCCGTTCGCGATCTGTTCGTCAAGCAACCGGACTCCGTCAAGGATCTGGAGGCCCTCGGCCGAACGTACCTCGCCGCCCATCCGAAGGGCCAGTATCGCCCGTCGGTCCAGGAGGTGCTTCGCTGGCTGGAGCGCGTCAGCGTTCGACAGGGCTACAAGGTCAAGCTCAAGAGCGGCAAGCTCGACCGGGCGACCGTGCTGACCCTGAGTCGAGGCCATAACCCGTCCGTCGAGATCGAGGTCGCCGGCGTCGTCTATGGGCCCAGCACGATCGCCCAGCGGACCAGCGAGCCGGAGTGGGACTACGACTTCCCGACGCCGATCAAGTGGAAACTCGGCGACCGTGTCGTCATCCGCATCATCGACAACTACTACTGGAAGCGACGCATCGGTGAGATCGCCAGCGAGGAGAACGACCCGGTCGGCATGCGTTTGCTGACCGGCACCGCGGCCAGCGGCAAGACGTCGCTGGTCTTCGAGTCGGATTTCACGATGCCGAAGCTGCCGCCCGTGGAGTGAGCATGGAGGCGATCATCGAGCAGGCGTTGTATGGCGTGGCCCCGCTGCGGGGCTACGGTTTCCTGGCCGCCTCGCCCGGGTTTCGGCCCGAGTGGAAGGCCGCCGCCGAGAAGCTCTGCACGGCCTATGGCGAACGACCGGCAGGGCTGGCCTTCGCCGGGGCGCTGTTCGTCCTGCCGCTGGTCCCTGGCCAGATCGCCATCGTCGAGGTGCGCGACCAGGGCACCGACGACGTGGGCCGACCCGGCTCGCTGGAGTTCCGCATCCTGGCCGTGCCGGTGCCGCTCTACCGCGACCTCACCGGCGATCCGTTCTGGATCGTCGATCGCTGCCGGCCCGACTGGACCGCTCGCGGCACTCTGCCGGTCCTCACGGCCCCGACGCCGCCGCCCGAACGGACCACGGCGACGCTCCGACCCATCCTCCAGCGCGATGACAGTCCGGTCCTGCTCGGCGGCGTCCAGGCCCTGCTCGACGGCTCGCGGCTCTTCCTCGCCCGCACGGCTCCCGATCCGGAACTCGTTCGTGGCCTGTGGGCGCTGCTGCCGGCCCGATCGCGCGAGGACTTCTGGCCCTGCACGTTCACCTTTCGCCCTCGACCCGAGTTCCATGTCCAGGTGGCTCCGCCGTCGGAGACGATGCCGGCCCATGCCCTGACGGCCGACCAGGCGGCCGACTATCCCGAGGGACGTTATGAACTGGCGCTCCAGGCCGCCGTCGAGGCCGGCGACGAGTCGCACCTCTTCCAGCTGCTGAACCGCCGCAGCCGCAAGGAGATGCTCTGGCTTGCCCTGGTCCTGCTGATCCTCTTCGCCCTGGTGCCGATCTCGTCGGCGCTGTTCCCTCTGCCGCCGGTCGAGTCTCCCGCACCGAAAGCGCCACCGGGATCGGATCGCCGGCCCCGAGACGACAAGGATCGCAAGAGCAAGGCCCCGGAGCGCGGCTGGCAATCGTCCGGTGTCTCCGCATCGGCGGTCGGTGAGGATCGCCCGACTTTCCCCACGGCGGAACTGGTTCTGCCTCTGAGCGATGCCGACCGGCTCGCGCTCGGCGACGAGCTGCACGAGTTCGCCCGACGACGTGGCATCGCCCTGCCCGGCGGATTCAGCGATGCCGACTTCACCAGCCAGCTCGAACGCCTCGACGCGGCCCTGCCGACTCCGCGCGGCCTGGCCCTGCAACGTGAGGCCATCGCGCGATTCGTGCCCCGGCTCGTCGGCACCCTGACCGGAGCCGCGGACGGCCACCTTCTCGGCGCGGCGTTGAGCGTGACCGTCGGCGGGGCGGGTCAACTCCGCGATGCCGGCCCGATCGAGCGACAGCTGCGCATCCTGCTCTGGAAGCATGGCCATCCCGGCTATCGCGATCAGGGCCCGAATACCCTGGAACTGCTGGAACGTCTGGAGAGCCGTCTGCCATGAGTGACGCGAACGGCGAGCAGGTGCTGGCCATCCCGACGCAGCGTCTGCGCGAGGCCGGCCTGTTCCAGGGCTTCACCACCGACGTGGCCCGCTACCTGCCACTGCTGACCGACCCGACCGCCCTGCGGTTTCTGCCGCGCGACGAGGCCGAGACCGATCCCGAACACAAGCAGCTCATCCCCTACGTCGTGCTGCGAGCCGGAACGCACCTGTTCGCTTATACGCGGAGCAAGAAGGGAGGCGAGGCTCGCCTGCACGCCCTGCGTTCGCTCGGCATCGGTGGGCACATCAATCCGATCGATGGAGCGCGAACCACGGCCTACTTCGTCGGCATGCGGCGTGAGCTGATCGAGGAGGTGGATCTCGGTTTCGAGCCGCCGCTGGAGGCGATTCGGCTGATCGGATTCATCAACGACGATTCGCTCGCGGTCGGTCGGGTGCATCTGGGAGTGGTGCATCTGCTGGAACTGTCGGCCCCGACGGCCCGGCCTCGCGAGGAGCAGTTGAGCGAGGCCGGGTTCCTGTCGATCGAGGCAGTGCGGGCCGAGCGCGATCGATACGAGACGTGGTCGCGGTTCTTGCTGGACGATCTGCTCGGCGAGCGTCTTCCTGGCGAGCATGGGGCGTCAGCCCCATGAACTTCTGCCTGGAACGTGACGGGCTCATGGGGCTGACGCCCCACGCTCGCCGGGAGTCGGGATCACTTCTTCGCGGCCTTGGCCAGGGCGCGATCGTACTTGCCCTTCATCTCCAGGTAGAGCGCCTCGAATTCCGGTGACGTCTTGGTGGCCTTCTTCTTCAGACGATTGAGCAGCTCCATCTCGCCGGCATCGATCTTGCCATCGGCCAGCAAGTGCTTGCGCAGCCAGTCCGTCTCGTTGGCCGAGATGCTGCCGTCCTTGAGGATGTTGGATTCGACGGCATCGAAGAAGAGCTTCTCGAACTTCGGGTTGAGGGCCTCGCCCTTGGACTTGAGCTTCTTCATGGCGTGTTCACGCAGTTCGATCAGGAAATCGACTTCATCAAAGGTGATGGTGCCGTCTTCCCAGAGTTCCTTCTTGAGAATCTTCACCTCGGTGTCATCGATCTGTCCATCGGCGAGGAACGCTGCCAGAGCCACTTTTCGCCAGTCTGCCATCGGTCGCCTCCAGGTCATGAACGGATGTGAGAGATACTTGCTGACGCACGCCGTCAGTGAGTTTCTCGACAATCACTGTGGAGCATACCAGATGTCTCCCTGCGAACGCGGAGAAATCACACCGATACGCGCGCAATTCTCGCTCCGAAGTGAAAAACCCTAGCGATTCTGCGCGCGGAAGGAGACGCCGACGATCAATCCAGACCGGAAATGACCTCGCCACCATCGCGCGTGACGATGGCCGCCATCGTGACAATCGACATGCCACTCCGCAGATACTGAACGTGACCATCGGCGAAGACGGCGAGCGCACCGCCGGTGTGGAACGAGTACACCTCGTGATCGTTGCTGCAATTGAGCGGACAGGGCCCGACTGTGTTCGCGCCGTCGGCCGACATGCCGTCGAGGTTGATCGGGTAGACGCCATTGCAGACACCCCAGCCGACGGCCGGGCCGGTGCCGCCGGTGCGTCGGCCGACCTGATACTGATCCGGCCGACCGGCCGACTCGGCGACCATCAGCGTGTTCGACGTGCCATCGGTGATCTGGGCCATGCGGAAGGCGGTGCCGAAACCGAGGACGCCATCGATGTTGCCGTTCCAGGTTCCGAGCAGACCACTGGTGACCAGATTCGGATCGACGCCATAGACCGCGACGTAGTCGGTTCGGCCATAGGTCTGGCCGTTCTCCGTGGCGAGTTCGCCGCCCGGCGACGACGGACAGAGAAAGACGTTCAGCGGCGTGGACAACGCCGGCTGGTTCAGCGGATCGTTCCAGAAGCGATCCCAGCGGTAGAGACGAAAGACGTTCTCCTGCTCCAGGTACGGCAGGATGTACTGGGCGTAGCCGTGCTTGTAGACCGACGGATCGGTGGGCGGCCCGCCGGTCGAGGTGGCGATCGCCGGCGGAAAGCGGCCCTTGCCCTGCTCGTATTGCAGGATGGCCAGGCCGATCTGCCGGAGGTTGTTCTGACACTTGGCTCGCGCCGCGGCCTCGCGAACCTTCTGCACGGCCGGCAGCAGCAGACCGATCAGGACGGCGATGATGGCGATCACCACCAGCAGCTCGATCAGGGTGAAACCAGAACGGGGGGTGCGCATTCGGATGGTTCCTGGCCGGGCCCTTGCTCACGCGCCATGCATGTCGAGGTCCTTGACCTTCATGGCGTTCTCGATGATGAAATCGCGACGTGGCTCCACCTTGTCGCCCATGAGCGTGCGAAACAGTTCGTCGGCCTTGAGAGCGTCTTCCAGGCGCACCTGAAGCAGCGTGCGATGCTCCGGATCGAGCGTCGTCTCCCACAGCTCGATCGGGTCCATTTCGCCGAGTCCCTTGAAGCGGGTGATCGACTGGCCGCGTTCGCCGAGCTTGCGGATCTCATGGGCCAGGTCGCGCAGCTGGAGCATCGGTCGGGAACCGTCCTCGGTCTCCAGGGCCAGATGTGGCGGCGGCTCACGGCCGGCGACGCGCGGCTGCGGCAGCAGATCCCGCAGTTGCAGGCCGAACCTCGCCAGTTCGGGCAGCAGAGCGTTCACTCGCCGCACCTCGTGGAAGTCCTGCACGTACATGACCTTGGTCGGCGTCGTTCCATTCGTCGAGGGAGCGGCCCCGTTCGTCGCGTGATGTCCGCCCCGCAGGCCGACTTCCTCGTCGGCGACCGTGTAGCCGGCCGTCTCGCGTTCGCGCAGGAACTCGCCCTGCTGATCGGCGGTGAAGAACCACTGATCGTGGCCGGTGTACGTCACCCGGTAGGACGGCAGACCGAACGTCCCGGCTCGCGCGAACAGGGTCGGCAGACTCAGGCCGGTTCGCTCCAGTGTCGAGAGCGAATCCTCCAGCCGGGCGACGAGATTGACCAGGGCCTGCAAGTCCGCCCCCTCGATCCGCTTCTCGTCGCCATCCTCGTCGGGCAGTGGAATCACGCGGAGGACCGTGCCGCGCAGACCGCGATCGGTCAGTTCACGCTGCATCGCCTCGATCGTCGGCACGAAGCGGGCCGACTGCTTGCCGCCCTTGCGCGTCGTCACCTTGAACAGGGGCGGCCGGGCGACGTAGATGTGGCCGCGCGCCACGAGTTGCGGCATCTGGCGGTAGAAGAACGTCAGCAGGAGCGTGCGGATGTGCTGGCCATCGACGTCGGCATCGGTCATCAGGATGACCTTGTGGTAGCGCAGCTTCTTGAGATTCTCTTCCTCGTCGTTGGCGATGTCGATGCCGATGGCCGAGATGAGGTTGTTGATCTCCTCGTTCTTGAGCATGTTCTCCAGCCGGGCCTTCTCGACGTTGATCGGCTTACCGCGCAGCGGCAGGATGGCCTGGAAGTTGCGATCGCGGCCGGCCTCGGCCGAGCCACCGGCCGAGTCGCCCTCGACGAGGAACAGCTCGCTCGCCTCGGGATCGCGGTTGGTGCAGTCGAACAGCTTGCCCGGCAGACCGCCACCGGAGAGCAGGCTCTTGCGGTCCTTGAGCGCCTTGCGGGCCTTGGCCGCCGCCTCACGGGCCTCGGCCGACGTCTCGACCTTCTTGCAGATCCGCTGCGCGTCCTTGGGGTGTTCTTCCAGCCACTTCGTCAGCGCCTCGTAGACGACGCTGGTGACGATGCCCTCGATCTCGGCGTTGAGCAGCTTGCGCTTCTCCTGCGAGTCGAAGCGCGGTTCTGGAGCCTGCACGCTCAGGACGACGGCGATCCCCTCACGGTAGTCCTTGCCTTCCGGCGTCGCCTTCTTGAACAGTTCCTGCTTCGTGCCGTAGCCGCCGATGGCGCGCGACAGGGCGTTCCAGAATCCCGACAGGTGCGTGCCGCCGTTGACGTTGTAGGCGTTGTTCGTGTAGCAGCGTACCCGCTCGTCCTCGCCGGCGTGATACTGCACCGCGACCTCGACCCGCACGTCGTCCTGGACCTTGTCGATCAGGATGACCGGATGAAGCTTGTCGTCATTGCGGTTGATGTGCTGGACGAACTCGACGATGCCGCCGTCGAACTTGAAGACGACCTCCTTCTTCTCGCGGTCGTCGATCAGATGGAGCTGAAGCCCCTTGTTCAGGAACGCCAGCTCGCGCAAGCGATCCTCCAGGAACTCGAAGTTAAAGGCGACGTCGCCGAAGATCACCTCATCGGGCTTGAAGGAAACACGCGTGCCGGTCAGCTTGCTTGCGCCGATATCCTGGACCGGCGTCGTGGCCAGGCCGCGTTCGTACTCCTGGCGATACATGCGTCCGTTGCGCTGGACGACCGCCTCGGACCACTCACTCAGAGCCGTGACGGCCTTGGCTCCCATGCCGTGCAGACCGGCGGAGACCTTGTAGCTCCCCTTGCGGAACTTACCGCCCGCGCCGACGATGGTCATGACGACCTGAAGCGTTGAGACCTTTTCCTTGGGGTGTTCCTCGACGGGGATGCCACGGCCGTTGTCGGCGACGGTGACGCTGCCGTCGGCGTTGATGCGAACGAGGACCTCGTTGCAGAAGCCGGCCAGGGCCTCGTCCACGCTGTTGGAGACCAGCTCGTAGACGAGGTGATGAATGCCCTTGACGCCGAGTTCGCCGATGTAGACGCCGGGGTGCTGGCGGATGTGGTCCCGGTCGCGCAGGACGTCAACGCTCCCCTCGTCGTAGTCGCCTTCCGCCGCGGTGCTGGAGGACAGGGGTTCGGAGTGGTCCGGCGGCAGATGTTCGTCGGTCATGAATCGTTCCTCGTAGGGCCGGCGGGCGGTTGAACCACGCCGGCGCGGAAGCGCAGGTCCGTCAGCGACACGCCGGGAAGGCGGGTCTTCAGTTGCTGTAACAGCCGGCGCTTGTGGAAGTGCGTCAGCTCCTGGATCAGGACGGCACTATCCACGATCACCTCCAGGACACCGCGATGCAGCCGGGCGATGGCCGTGTGCGGCGCGATCGTCGGGCCGGCGACCTCGGCCCAGGTTCGTTCCAGTCGCATCCGATCCTGGCGACGGCCCCAGCCGCGGGCGGTGAACAGCCGACTGAGGATCTCGCCCAGGATCTCCGGGCCACGCTCGGGCTGGTTCTCTGGCGGCATGGTGGAAGTCTCCTTTTCCCTGGCGAGTCCCGTCTTGGCGAGCCCCCCACGAAAGTGGGGGGAGTACCCGACGGCAAACTCCCCCCACTT
>CAYYJM010000177.1:0-13478 GCA_964471755.1 uncultured Alcaligenaceae bacterium | reverse complement strand
CCGCCGACGAGCAAGGCTCTCGGTCACCAGGGCCTGCGTGCGATTGTCCAGGGCACTCGTCGCCTCATCCAGGATCAGGATGCGCGGATTGGTCACCAGGGCGCGAGCGAGCAGCACCCGCTGACGCTGGCCGCCGGACAGGTTTCGGCCGCCTTCCGAAACCATCGTGTGCAGGCCCATCGGCATCGCCTGCACATCTTCGGTCAGGCCCGCTTCCACGACGGCTCGCTGGACCGTGTCCAGATCCACCAGGTTGCCCGCGGCGATGTTCTCGTAGAGCGGCCCGGAGAACAGGTACGAGGTCTGCAACACGGTGCCGACCTGCTTGCGAACCGCTTGCAGATCCAGGCCGGTCAGCGTCTGGCCATCGTAGAGAATCTGGCCGGAGAGCGGCGGCTCGAAGCCGAGCAGCAGGCGAACCAGGGTCGATTTGCCACTTCCCGAGGGGCCGACAATCGCGATGAACTCGCCGGGCCGGGCCTCCAGCGACACCTGATCCAGGACCAGCGGCCCCGTCGGCGTGTAGCGGAACGAGACACGCTCGATCGAGACCTGGCCCTGAAGCAAACCGGGATCGCTCTTCCGCTGGAGCGTCTCCGGCTCCGTGTCGAGGATCGGCTTGAGCAGCACCTGCCGGGCCAGGATGTCGGTCATGTCCACGATGGTCGTGCCGATGGTGTTGAGTCCCTCGGTGAACAGGCCGTAGGTCGTGAAGAAGGCAATCAAGCCGCCCAGCGTCATCGCCGCCCTGCCCTCCGGAGTGGCTGGCAGTAGCAGCGGCACGGCCAGAGCGTACAGCACGAGCATGCCCAGCAACGGCAGCAGGAACATGATCAGGTGATCGAGATCCTGCAAGAAGCGAATGCGGGCCATGTGGCGAAGTTGCCCCTCGTAGCGGCCGGCCCAGCGGTTGAACGCACGCTGCTCCGCCCCGGCGACGCGCAGCTTCGCCACGCCGTTGATCAGCTGGACCACGAAGCCGAAATTCTTGCCCTCGACCACCATCAGCGGCAGGGCCTGACGACGGACCAGCATCGCCAGGATCACCGTCGTCACCGTCGTGATCAGGGCCAGGCCCAGTGCGATCCAGGCGAGCTTGACGCTGAAGCTGAACAGCAGAACGAGGTAGAGCAGCGACAGGGTGCCCGACAGCAGCGACCGCAGCATCGTCGTGCTGATCTGCTGGCTCACCTCGGTGACGAGCATGGCCCGGCGGAGCAGATCACCCGAGGAGAACCGCTGGAAGAAGGCCAGGGCGAGATGGAGCAAGCGGTCCCACGTCGCGGCCTGCAAGCGGATCGTGCTGCCCGTGTAGAAGCGCTGGCCGAGATAGCCCTGGGAGAGACTGAACAGAGTCTGACCGACGTAGGCCGCCAGCATGAGCAGACCGAGTTGCACCAGCAACGACGTGTCACCTAGCGGAATCGCGGTGTCGATGATCCGCCCCATGACCAGCGGCAGCACCAGGCCCAGGAGCGTCGCCATCAGTGTCAGCAGGCCGACAGCGGTCAGCTCGCGCAGGTACGGCCGAATGGCGATCGGCGGCAACTCCCACAGAGACAGCGTCCGCGCCGGGAACGGCGGATAGAACTGATACCCCCGCTGACTCAGTTGGGCCGCGAGGGCCGGCGTCAACGGGGTACTCTGCCGCGTCTGCGGATCGACGACCTCGTAGCCGGGGCCACGGCGCAGCAGAGCGACCGGCCGGAGTTGAGCGGCCGTCCCCTGCCCTTCGACCCGAAAAGCCAGGAACGAGCCGAGATCGTTCTGCCACCAGTCGCCGACGAGGTGCAGCCGACGAAAGCGAACACGCGAGGTGCGCGCAATGGCCTCGACCGGATCACCCGGCGTGCCGTCCGGAGCGGGGCGGAAGGTCACGCCGAGATCCTGGCCCACCGCCGCCAGGGCCGGCAGCAGCCCCTCGCCCGGCATCAGCGGCAGCGTCTGCGGCTCGATCAACTGGACGAGTCGCCCCACCGCCTGGGCCGTCTCACGCTGTGACTCGGCCAGGCGAATTTCCGCCCGGCGAGTCAGCACCTCCTGCTCGTGCTGCTCCCGGGCCCGCGAGTAGGCCAGGGCCAGACGCACGAGAGTCCGCAGACCGGCAATCCGCTCCGCACTGGACAGGTCGATCGTCCGCCGGGTCTGCACCTGAGCCGACTCGGTCGTGACGAGGAGATACAGCGATGCGGTTACTGGCAGCGGCGCGGTCGCGGGCGTCGGGGCGAACTCGGTGCTTCCCAGCGGGGCGACGACCCCCTCGGTGCTGGTCACCCAGAGGACACGCTCGACGGGGCCGGTCAGCACGTCGTTGGCCTGGAGTGGCGGCCCCTCCAGCGGCAGCGTGCGAGGCGGTCCCGGCGGCAGTTCATCGGCGAAAATGTTCGCCAGGCGGACGATCCAGGCGTCGAGTTCGGCCAGGGTCACCGCCGCCGGCAGCACGGGTTGGAGCCGACAGCCGGTGCCTGGAACGATGAGCAATCCGGGCTCGCCGGGATGACAGACCATGGTCCCGGCCGGGGCCGACAGCAGGAAGCGGCGCGGCCCCGGCCGTCCGTCCGGCTCCGGATCGACCCGGAAGATCAGGGCCTCGCCCGATTCGACACGGTAGGCCACCGGCGTCTCGCCGAGCGGCAGGGACAGGGGTGCGGCAGGCACGCTGGCCACGGCGGGCTCCTCGATTCCAGATGACCGCCGGCAAGCCGGCGACGATTTCACTCGCTCGCTTCGGTCTTCACCAGACGGACGTACTCGCCTTCCTGCTCGATCAGGTCGTCGTGCGGTCCGCGCTCGACGACCTGACCCTGACGCAGGACGAGAATCTCATCACAATCGCGAATCGTACTCAGCCGATGCGCGACCAGGACGCAGGTACAACCGCGCCGCCGCAGGTTCTCCAGGACGCGGAATTCCGTCTCGGCGTCGAGTGCGCTGGTCGCCTCATCGAGGACGAGCAGGGCCGGTGACTGAACCAGGGCGCGGGCGATCTCCAGACGTTGACGCTGGCCGCCGGACAGGTTCGCGCCCGCCTCGACCAGCGGCGCGAGAAGTCCACCCGGCAGGGAGCGGATGACCTCCTCCAGCTCGGCGTCCCGCAGCGCGTTCCAGAGAACCTCGTCGGGAACGGTGTCGTCCCACAGGGCGAGATTGTCGCGAACGGTGCCCTCGAAGAGGAAGACCTCCTGATCGACGAAGCCAAGGCGTCGGCCGCGATCGTCGGTCGGGGCCTGGCTGGGAGCCAGACCATCGACCAGGAGCGTTCCGCTCCACGGGATGTACAGGCCGGTGATCAGCCGGGCGATGGTGGACTTGCCCGAACCGCTGGTGCCGACCAGGGCCACACGCTGGCCCGGTTGCAGAGCCAACTCGAAGTCGTTCAGCAGCGGCGCGTCGAGCGGACTGTAGCCGAAGGCCAGGCTGTTGACGACGACCTCGCCGCGCGGCCGGGACGGTGTCTCGGCCCGCGTCGGCGGCGCGGCCTCGGTCGGCGAGTCCAGCACGTCTTCCAGACGCTGGAGATCGACCTCCAGTTCCTGTAATTCGCTCCCGAGCGTGACCAACTGACCGACCGGCCGCAGCATCATGCCCATGAGAATCTGGAAAGCGACCAACTGGCCGATACTGAGCTGGCCCAGGATGACGTACCAGCCGCCGATCACCAGGAGCAAGGCGTTGGTCACGCCGGTCAGCAGCGTCGGCAGAGTGCCCAGCGCGAGCGTGGACGCCTCCAGATCCTGGCTCGCCTGGGCTCCCTTGGAGTAGTAGCCGACCCACTTGCCGAAGAAGCCGTCCTCCATGCCGGTCGCCTTGACCGTCTCGATGCCTTGCAGACCAGCGATGGCCACGCCGGCCGCCTTGCCCGCATCCATCGCCATGCGCAGGCGGGCCTCGACGCGATGCCGGTAGATCGCCCGCAGCGCGACGAAGTTGATGATGGCGGCCACCAGACCGATCAGCGTCAGCGGCAGACTGAAGCAGAACAGAATCGCCAGGTAAAGCACGACCTGGAGCAGAGACAGAACCGTCTCGGCGAGTTTGCCGGAGAGCAGGTCGGCGACCTTCTGCGTCATCGGCAGCCGATTGGCGACCTCGCCGGCGTATCGCTGACCATAGAATGTCATCGGCAGCCGGAGCAGGTGCCAGACATAGCGACACGCCGAGCGGGTGCCGAGAGCGAGCATGAGCCGGCGCAGGGCGTTGGTCTGGAGGACCTTCAGAAAGAAATGGATGAAGAAGGTGCCAGCCATGACCGCCAGCAGCGGGCGGAGCTTGTCCGACTGCTGCGGGACGAGGATGTCGTCGATCAGGTACTTGCTGAAGATCGGCATCGCCAGGCCGGGCAGGGTCATCAGCAGACCGGCCAGGACACAGAGCAGGACCGCCCAGCCCTGGCCGGTGAGGAATCGCCCCACCGAGCGGAGCAACTGGGTCCGCTGACCGCCCGGCTTGAACTCCGGTCCCGGCTTGAAGGCGAGGACGACGCCGGAAAAGCCCTGGCTGAACTCCGCGTGCGTCACCCTGCGATGGCCACCGGCCGGATCGTTCAGGTAGACGTGGCGGGCCGAGTAACCTTCCACGACCAGGAAGTGATTCATCCGCCAGAAGATGATGAACGGCAGCGGAATCTGCAACAGCCCCTGGATCGACTCGACGCGGTAGCCCTTGGCCTCCAGCCCGTAGGAGCGGGCGGCCTGGACGACCTTGGAAGCCTTGCTACCATCGCGGGAGATGCCACACTGGCGGCGCAACTCGGCGAGCGGCACGTGTCGGCCATGATAGCCCAGGATGCTCCCCAGGGCGGCCGCGCCGCACTCGACCGATTCGAGCTGCATCACCGTGGGCGTGTGGACACGCCGACCGAAGAAGAACATGGCGACCTCCGGGCTTCAGGGTTGCTGGGTCGGTTCCGGCGTCCGGGCTCCGGGCAGTTCCGGCGGCTGCGTGCCATCGAGCCAGCTGCGCAGGATCGGTAGCAGGTAGGTGATCGGTCGGCGCTGCTCGACGGTGACCGTGGTCCGCGTCGTGGTGCCGGCCGTGGGCCGATTCGGCGGCCCGGCCGAGGTCCAGTGGAAACCACTGGGCGTGTCGGCCGCCTCCAGATCGACCTCGACCTCGATGACGCCACCGGGACTCAGCAGCGCCCGCGCCAGCTCCGGATTGCCGACCGCGGCGGCCGGAGTCCGCGATCCGACCGGATATTCCGAAACGTGCGTGACCACCCCGATGATGCTGCCGAACCGCTCGCGCTGCACTGACATCGGAGCGACACGCACCTCCATGCCGACCTGAATGCGTTTGCCGGTTCGGATCGGGAAGTAGGCCAGGTTGCGCAGTTTCGGATCGCCGCTACCGGGACTCGTCTCCAGGTCGATGGTCGCCAGGGCCGTTCCGGGCGAGACCCCCTGCCCTGGCCACTGCCCCACCTCGATGACGCGGCCGGCATACGGACTGCGCACCTCGCCCTGCTCGCGCACGGTCGTCTCGAGTTGCTTGATGCGATCGGCCTGTTCCTGGATTTGCAGCTTGCGCGTCGCCTGAGCCAGGGTCGTTTCCTGCTCCAGCTGTGTCTTGCGGACGTCGAGTTGATGACGCTGCACTCGCAGTTCGGCCAGCTTGGTTCGCTGCGTCACGAGGGTCTGCTTCGTCTCGGTTTCCTTGAGCTTCAGCTCGGTGAGCCGGACTTCGAGCGTGGAGAGCTGCGAGTTGTTCTCGGTGAGGGCCGACTCGGCCTGCAAGAGCATGTCGCGATTGATGACGTTGGTGCCCGCCAGGCGACGTGCGCTCTCCGCCTTCTCACGCAGCGATTCGTTGAGACGCCGGTTGGCCGTGACGCTCCGTTGCAGAGCCTCGCGCTGCTCGTTGATGGCGGCTTCACCGCGTTTCTCCTGCTGGACCAGGAGTTGTTCCAGATCCTGGATCGACGTGTCGAGCGAACGCTCCTGAACGGCCCGCAGGCCCGCTTCCTGAGCGAGGCGCAGCTTCTCCAGTTCGGTCTGCGTCTGGTTGGTCCGGGTCAGCTCGGCGAGTCGATCGCGCGCCAGGTCGAGTTGTTTCTGCGTTTCGGTCGTTTCGAGAACGGCGACGATGTCCCCCTTCTCGACCCGTGTGCCCTGGGTGACGCGGAGTTCCTTGATCCGGCCGCCGACCACCGTTTCGACCTGGCGGACACGGCCGGGATGGAGCAGGACGCCGACGCCCTCGACCGTCTCGGGGACCTGGCCGAAGATGGCCCAGATCAGGCCGGCTCCGCAGAGAACGCCCAGCCCCAGTAATGGCAGCCAGGCACCGATCCGCAGCAGTTGGAAGGGCTTTTCCAGGTCTTCCAGGGAGGTGAACTGATGTTGCAATGCTTCTTGTCGGAAGAGGCCGGGCCCCTGCATGGTGTCATCCTCCGGGGACGGGACGCGGTTCGCGGTGCGGGATGCACACGCAATAATGCTGAAGCAGGAGTCCCTTCCTCCGTAGATGTTCGGCGAGAGCCACCTGGTACTGCGTGGCCGCCTCCAGAGCGTCGCGCCGGGCGGTCGAGAACCCGGTCTGGGCCTGGATCAGTTCACGCAGTTCGCCAAATTCCTTGCTCTGCCATTTTTCCGTGACAGCGGCCAGTCGGCGACCTGCCGCCTGCTCGCGGGCCGTCAACGCCTCCAGACTCAACCAGGCCTGTCGCTGTTGAAACCCGGACCGCAGCAGATCGAAGACCATCACCTCCTCGGCATCGCGATGCGCGGCCTGCTCACGTTCCACCTGGCAGCGAGCAAGGGCCTTCTCTTCCTCCTTGGCCTGTTCCAGAGCCTGGCAGGCCAACTCGGCCTTCAGGCGAGCCAGGGCCAGTTCGGGCCGGCATTCGCGTGCTTGCAGGAGATCCTCGTACGGATTCCCTGCCGGTGGCGTCATCACGGCCGGATCACAGGGGATCAGCGTGGTGCCGTCGTTGGGCAGCAGACCTGCCGTCCGGCGCAGGTTGCTTTCCGCCTCACGCAGTCCGGTCAGAGCGGTCAGCCACTCCGCACGGGTCAGATGGCGTTGTTCCTCGAGGGAATCGACATCCTGCCGGGTGAGAAGCTTTTCCTTGAACCGGGCCTGCACATTCTGAGCTTCGCGGTCCAGGGCCCGCAGAGTTTCTTCTCGGCTGATGACGGTGCCTCGCGCCAGTACCAGACGCCAGTATGCCGTCGTCACGGCCAGGACCAGGTCTTGCGTTCCGACTTCCAGGGAAAGCCAGACCCCTTCTCGCGTCAGTCGCTCCTCGCGCCCCTGCCCGGCCGCCTTGGTCAGTTCGATGGACGCCTCGGCCGTCTTGACCCGATAGCTGTCCTCGCCGACCCGACCGTTGCACAGGGCAGCGTCAATACATTCCTTCAGGGTGATCGGACGCTCCAACACGAAGGGTAACCCCTCCTGGAGGGATTGCAAGTCCTCGCAGGGCCCGAGCAAGGCGAGCAATCCGGCCAGGGGCCGGTCGCACCCGGCATTCAAGCACGGGTCGGCTGGCGTCGGCTGGCGTGCGGACGTGACCTTGCCGCGTGTTTGATGGGCGCAGCCGGTCACGATCGAGCCAACCAGGACGATCAGCAGACCACCCAGGAGAACACGCCCCGCCCAGGCGATGGTTGCAGGCATTACCACGGGTCGCACGGCGAAGCCCCCCACATGCAGCAAAACCGATCCTGCTCTCAGAATCGGCAGGATCGCTGCGAGCGCTCCAGTTTTCCCCGCCCATCTTCGCGAGGGCCGATCGCTTCACGGGGACGGATCGCCTTGTGGGAACGGTCTTTCACCCCTGCTCCGGGGGAGCGGCCACCAGTTCCTTTTGTGTCTCCTGAGTCAAGGAATAGGAAACATCGGCCAGATGGGGAAGCAACCGACGCTGGAGAAACGCGGCGAACGGATTGCTGGCCAGGACGCCCCAGCACGCGACGAAGCCGGGCAACTCGCGGTCCCGATCCAGGTGCCGGCGGGCCGACTCGGCAAAGCACTTGAAGCCGAGTCCCTTGACGGGGATGTCCTCGCGGACGTAGAGCGCGGTGTAGCGAATGGTGTCGGGAGCGATGCGGTGGCAGATCATCCAGCCATACACGTCGGGGCCGTAGCGAAGCCCGGTGCTGATGTCCGGGTCGAGGGTGGCTTCCTCGTTGAACGGCGAGAGCATCGACGGAATCCGGCCGCTCTCGACCCCTTCGCGGATGACGGCGCGGTCGGCGGCCTTCAGTTCTCGCCAGGGGAAGAACCTGTATTCTGGCGGCAGTTCCCGCGGCTTGAGCCAGGACACCGGCAGCACGCTCTGGGCGGACGCTCGGCCGGCCTGGAAGAGGTACATTCGCGGTCGTGGTGGCAGCCAGCCGCGTTGAGCCAGGAGGCGTTCCAGAAAGGGCGTGGTGTCCTTGCCGGAGGGGTAGACGCCGAAGATCAGGCGAACGCCCTGCTGGCTCAGGGCCTCTTCCAGATGGGCCATCAAGGCGGTGCCGATGCCCTGATGGCGGAAGGCCGGAGAGACGAACAGGGAAACGACCTGGGTGGGATCCGGTTCGGGCGCTCGTTGCGCCAGGACCAGGCCGACCGGTTGCTGCGCGGAGCCTTCGCCGAGCAGGGCCCCCACAGCCACGCCAGGGCCGTGGGGCACCAGGCTGGCCAGCAATGGCTGGAAGCTCTTGTAGGTCATTCCCTGAAACGGAATCGTTTCCTGCCCCTGCCGGAGCAGGACGTAGCGAACGTCCGTGGCGGGCGTGGTCGAAGCAGGAGATGGAGCAGGTTGCATGGTGGCCATCCTCGTGATCAATGGTCCTGTGTGGGCCTGTGGTTACCAGCGGGCGTAGACGCCGCCGCCCAGAGGGCCGCGGATGGCCGGTCGCCAGCCGCCCCAGCCGCCGTCGCCCCAGCCGGCCCAGCCCTGTCCGCCGCCCCAGCCGAAGCCGGTCCCCCAGCCGCCGCCCATGCCGGCGAAGGACCAGGGCGAACCGACGTTGAAGCCGAGTCCGGGAGGAAAACCGCCGGTGACGTTGCCGCCATTTTTACCGGAGGAGACGACCTCCAGGTCCTGCTCGGACAGTTCCACTTGCGGCACGTCCTGTGTCGGATGGGGTGTTATCTGATTCAGTTCCGCTTGCATCGGACGCCTCGGAAAGAGAACCGACCCAGTGAATGGGACAGCGGGAACGGTTACCACCACCACCGACTGAACCCCCACGGGCCATAGGCCGGTCCCCAGCCCCAATCGGGGCCCCAGGTCGGTCGGCCGGTCGGTCCCCAACCGGGGCTCCAACCCGGGCCAAACTTGCCCGAGACGACGACTTCCAGTGCCAGTTCGGACAACTCGTCCAGTTGATCCGCCGGCGTCGGGCCGGGCGATGGTTGCTTGCCTGTCTGCATGGGAGCCTATTTCGTCTGAAGAGGGGTAATCGGGATGGAGAAAGCCGTTGTGGTCGGGGCTCGCATCCTGTTCCGTTTACCGATCTTGCCTCATTTTACAGAACCTGGGAATGCGGATCGATGTCATTTTCCGATTTTGCGATGGTGGAGATCGACAATCAGTGGCTTTGCGGCGGTGGCAGAGATTCGAGTCCGGAGCCACCGCTGGTGGTCGGTGGAGGAAGAACCGGGGTGGTGGAGCCGCCCAGTGGCCGGATTGGTGGCAGTCGTCGGTCCACGAAGACGGGAAACGGTTCCGCCAGGAAGTAGGGGGGCGTGACCTTGAGCAACCCGGCCGCGACCATTTCGAGGTCGTGGTCGTTCAGGGTGTGGTCGGTAACGGTGGCAATTTTCATGGTCAGGTCCTCCGGGGCGAGCCAGGAAGAAACCGGAAGGAAGGAACGGGTCGCCCCCTGCCGGCTTGTTGAGCCAAGTATCTTCAAGAGATACCTGGGCCAGCAGAATGGTTCAACAAGCAAATCGGGAGATAATGCGAGTTGTGCGCAAAGAGATAAGGTTTTGACGATTGGACCAATTATTCCTGTGCGCGAAGAGTTCTTGTCGTGGCGAAGAACAGGAAAAGAAGTGAGCCCTTGTCAACGTTCGCGGGTCTGCTATAGTGAGAGGGAATGGTAGCCCCGCTAGCTCAACTGGCAGAGCAGCTGACTCTTAATCAGCGGGTTGTAGGTTCGAGTCCTACGCGGGGCACTCCAGAAAACCACTCGGGAAACCGGGTGGTTTTCTCGTTACTACCTGTCGTGTACCGGTTTGCGGCTCACTGCTCCCCAGGCGCAAGGCCGGGTGAGGGCGAGCGAGCCCGAGCGAGCAAGAGCAGGCGCACGGGACACATCACGGGACACATTTCCGGGGCAGAAAGCATGGGACTCGACAGGACGACCTACTGGCTCAGGTACGATCTCCCCTCGATGAACTTCCGCGCCTTTCTGGAAGCGGCACTGGAAGCCGACCGGCACCTCTTCCACGAGGCGGGCCACGACTGGGTCGGCGCTCTCAACGGCCTGGCGAGGGAGGAGGCCAGGCTCGCCCCAGGGGCGGTCAGCACCGTCACCCTGGCAGGGGACGGCGTGAGCACCCACGCCTGGCTGCTCGCCGGCGTGGCCGGCATCCTCGCCGAGGCCAAGGGCGTGCGCTACCGGGAGTCCATGATCGACCGGCTGGACGTTGGCAGGATGGGGAAACTCGCAGAAGCCGTCGCCGAAGAAGTCCTCGCCCACCGCAAGGACATGGAGTACGGCTTCCCGGTGTTCGTCCCGATGGGCCCGTCGCGTTCGTCGATGGAGCCGGCGAGCTGCTCCGTGGCCGATTTCGCCGTCCCGCTGGGGCGGGATGAGTTCTCGGCGAAGGGGGTTCTTGCCGCTCTCGAAGAGGTGTCGGGGCTCCTCAACGGCGGCGGATGGGGTGATTTTCTCGCACACGTCACGCGGTTCGACGGAGAGGTCAGCCGTTAGCGCCGCGAACCTTCTCGCCTCGGTTTCCTGTCTGACCTTCAGAAAGGAGGCCGCCATGCCGCCGCTGGAATACCTCGACCACAACGTGGTCGTCGCCCTGATCAAGAAGGAACGTCCAGGCCTGCGGGAGCACATCGACGCCCGAAAGGCTGCCGGCTCTGTATTCCCGTACAGCCCGGCGCACGTGGAAGAAGTCGCCGTCATCTTCCGCGAACAGAAGAACGAGGATGAGGCGACCCGGCTGGTCGCCGAGCACTTGCAGCTCATCGAGGGTATCTCGGACCGCTGGGAACTTCTGCCCGACATGGCCAACCCGACGCGCCTCGTCCAGGAGGTGCCCGACGTCTGCATGGGCCGCGTGCTCGCCGACTACGACCTGACCTTGGCCGCGGAGGAGAACGAGCGCTGGCTGATGAGCCGGAAATCGGCCGAGGCCTTCGACGCCGTACAGGAGGAGTTCGGCACTGCGTTGCGAGGCGGGCCCGGTGTCGGCCTCTTTGAGGAGCGGCGTGCCGCTTACGGGGCAACCGTGCAGAAGGTCAGCGGCCTGAGCGAAGAGGCGGTCTTGCGCGACCCGCAGGTGCTGGAGGGGCTGCGGCAGAAGCTGTGGAACTACGGCTGGAACCACGACACCATGCCGAAGGGCGACGACCTGATGCGCTCCCACAAGGACCGGGAGATCGTCATCAATCTGGTTCTGTGCCTCCTCGAAGAGGTGGGATACCTCGCCGACAAGTTCGAGAAGTACCGCTCGCGCATGCACGACGTGACGCACGCGATCTACGCGGCGGCGGCCGATGTCTTCGTTTCCGGCGACGAGCGCTACCGGAAGCGGGTGAAGGCGGCGTACCACTTCCTGGGCCTCACGACCCGAGTCATCGGCATCGAAGAATTCATGGTGCTCAAGCCGGGGGCGTAGGCAGTGCTGCCTCGGTCCGGGTGGCGGGTACAATGAGTGTGCCGTCTCTGCGGGCGAACAAACGCTCCTCCCCCACGGCCCGCTGGAGGCCCCCCCATGGCAGGCGTCCCCGAATTCATCCGGCAGCATCTCGCCGCGATCCAGGCGATGGAAGCGTTGCGACGGTCGATGGCCGGCCCGCTGGAGGCGGCGGCGCGGCTCGCCGTCCCCCGCGACATCCTGAGCGAGGTCCGCATCCATGCCGCGATGCGGGAGGCGCTGGCGAAGAACCGGGCCGTGACCAGCCCGCTCTCCGGCATCGCCCCGCTGGCCCTGCCGGCGTTCCGCGCGACCGAGGCGATCGCCGGCCTCCTGGAGGCGACGCGGCCGATCCGGGAGCATGCCGCCGAGATGGCCCGGATGCAGGCAGGCTGGAGGGAGCTGCTCGCGCCGATGAGCCCCGATCTCCGCCCCTTCCCCGCCCTGGAGTCGCACCTGGCGGGCCTGGCGAGGATCGCGGAGACCTCCCGCATGCTGGCGGCCATGCTGCCCGCAGACAGAATCGGGCACGCGTTCGCCCTGCCCCTGGAGCTGCGCACCGGCCTGGTGGCCGGCTTCGAGGAGCTGACCGGCGCGTACGGCGATTTCTACCAGAGCGTCGGCGAGGCCGAGAACCGGGTGCTGGCGCTGCCCCCGGTCGCCACCGCCGGCCCTGCGAGCGAATACTTCAACGCGGTGGACCTGCTCGAAACGACCACCGACGAGGAGGTCGAGCCGGAGGCCGAAGAGGAAATCCAGGCCGTCCGCGACCAGATCGCCGAGCAGAACGCCGCGGCGCTGAGCGGGTCACTTTCCGTGAAGTTTCCGGACCTGGTTGGCTTGCTGGGCGGAGCGCGGGCCGCGTTCGCATCGAGGCACGACGACTACCAGCGGCACTTCATCACGTCGCTGCGGGAGCTCTTCACCCACGTCCTGCACCGCCTCGCCCCGGACGACGAGGTGCGCAAGTTCAGCACGGACCGCGAGGACTTCCCCGACAACAGGCCGACGCGCAACGTCCGGCTGCGCTACATCTGCCGCGGCATCAACGACAGGCGGTTCGGCAAGTTCGTGGAGAAGGACGTCGCCGCCATGCTGGCCCTGGTCGATCTCTTCCAGGGTGGGACGCACGCGGTCACCTGCTCCTACACGGAACCGCAACTCCGCGCCCTGCTCGTGCGGGCGGAGGGGCTGGTGCAGTTCCTGCTGGAAGTCGGCGAGTGCGAATAGGCCGGAGGAAGGAGGCGCGATGAGTTTCCGTCAGTTGTGCATGGCGGCCACTGTCATCCGCGGCGACCACGACCCGCTGCACCTGGTGCACGAGTGGAGCGCGAAGCGCGAGGCGCTCCATCTGCAGGTCATCGACCTGCCCTTCCTGGTGTCGGACTACAAGGCCAGGAAGAGGGAGCGCCACCCGACCATCCCGACCGTGCACTACATCGACAGCGTCCCCACGCTCCGGCTGGCGAACGCCTGCGAGAGCACCTGCCACGGGCTCTACGCCCTCGCCGAGGTGGCCGCCGGGTTCGCGAACAAGATCTCGAAAGGCGCGATCCCGGCCAGCTTCAACGCCCTCCGCAAGAAGGTCCGGGGCGGCGAGGGCGACCCCGACCTCATCGCGACGCTGGCCGGCTGCGAGTGGTACGAACGGGTGCGGGAGCTGCGGA
>CAYYJM010000176.1:0-13548 GCA_964471755.1 uncultured Alcaligenaceae bacterium | reverse complement strand
CTCACCGCGCTACGCTAGCAGCAAGATATTGCCTCCCAAGAATCCGCTGAGAGCCGAAGCGATGCGCTGGCGAATCCGTTATCAGCTGCTGGTGCCGCTGCTGGTCCTGGGCCTGGGAGTCGCCGGTGTCGGCTGGTGGCAGGCGCACACGGCGTCGGCCAACGTCCGGGCGGCGATCGAGACGCGCATCCGCAACGTCGCGCTGACGATGAAGGACGGCATTCGCTATCTCCTGGCCGAGAAGATCCTGCCGCAGATGAAGTATCTCTCCGGAGCGGACTACCTGCTCGTCTCGCGTCACAAGCCCTGGCCGACGACCTTGCAGCGCGCCCCGGACGTTCCCCCCGATGCCAGCGTCGTCGCGGATACCGACTGGAACCAGCTGCAACTCGGGCCGCCGATCGCCATCGACGGCGATCATTTCCTCTGTAGTGGCATTCGCCTGAGCGAGGGGCCCCATCACGGCGAGGTCCTCTTCATTCTCTATCCCGAATCGCTGCTCATCGACGCGCAGCGTGAGGCGATTCAGCCCATCATCATCCTGGGTGGCTTCGCGGGCCTGGCCGCCGTCCTCCTGGCTCTGGGCCTGGGACAACGCATGGGCAAGCGGATCCACGAGCTGGAACGGCAGACTCGCCGCATCGCCGCCGGCGATTTCAATCCCATGCCCGTGCCCGGCCGGAACGACGAGATCCGCGACCTGAGCGTCTCGATCAACGAGATGGCCCAGAAGCTGGCCCTGTATCAGGAGAGCGCCCTGCGCTCGGAGCGGCTCCGGCTGCTCGGTCAGGTGAGCGGCGGCCTGGCTCATCAGCTGCGGAACGGCCTCACGGGAGCGAAGCTGGCCCTGCAACTGTACCTGCGGGAAGTCGCCGGCAGCGTCGATACCTCCGCCCTGGACGTGGCCCTGCGCCAGCTGGCCTTGCAGGAGTCGCACCTGCAACGCTTTCTGCAACTGGGCCGGGCCGAGAGTCCGCGGCGAGAGCCGGTCCGTCTGAACGAGGTCGTGGACCAGGCGGCGGCGCTGATCGAGCCGCGCTGCCGACATGCGGGCATCGCGCTGCTCCGGCAACCGCCGACCGACTCGCCGCGGGTCGCCGGCGATGCCGGTCAACTGGGCCAGGTGCTGATCAACCTGCTCGGCAACGCCCTCGATGCGGCCGGCAGCCCGGAGGCAGGGTATCCGCCGGCCGTCGAGGTCCGCCTTGGCCGGGAGGGCGATCAGGTTTGCCTGGACGTTCTGGACAATGGTCCAGGCCCCGGCCCGGAGGTCACTGGCCGATTGTTCGAGCCGTTCGTTACAGATAAGCCAGAGGGGATCGGTCTGGGGTTAGCGGTCGTTCGCCAGATCGTCGAGGCGCACGATGGGCGGGTGGAATGGTATCGTGAAGGGGACCGCACCTGTTTTCGCATCCGGGTGCCCGCCATGCCGTCGGAAGGGGAGACGCCATGAAACGCGTGCTGATCGTGGACGACGAGGAGGCGGTGTGCTGGTCGTTGCAGCGGGCCTTGCAGCGCGACGGCTATCTGGCCGACGTGGCCGCCAGTGCCGAGGCGGCCCTGACCCTGATCGGCAAGCACGTCTACGACGCGGTGGTCCTCGACGTGCGGCTGCCAGGCATGGACGGCCTGGCCGCCCTGGCCGAGATCCAGAAGCGCCGGCCGGGCACGGCCGTGATCGTGGCGACGGCCTTCGGCTCCCTCTCCGTCGCCGTCCGGGCCGTCGAGCAGGGAGCCTTCGACTATCTGGCCAAGCCGTTCGACCTCAGTGCCGCTCTGGAGGTCATCGGCCGGGCGGCCCAGCCGGATCGACGAACGGAATCCGTGCCGGCCGTTTCGGCCGAGACGCGCGAGGAGATCGTCGGCCGCAGTCCGGCCATGCAGACGGTCTTCAAGCGGATCGCCCTGGTCGCGCCGACCGATGCGTGCGTTCTCATCACCGGAGAGAGCGGCACGGGCAAGGAGCTGGTCGCGCGGGCGATTCATCGCTACAGTGTTCGACGCGAAAAACCCTACCTGCCCGTTCACATCGCGGCGTTGAACCCGAACTTGACGGAGAGCGAGCTATTCGGTCATGCTCGCGGGGCGTTCACCGGGGCGACCCAGGCCCGTGAGGGGCTGCTCACCCTGGCCGCCGACGGCACCGTCTTTCTCGATGAACTGGCCGACATCCCGCTGGGAGTGCAGGTGAAGTTGCTCCGCGTGCTGGAACATCAGGAGATCCTGCCGGTGGGGAGCAATCAGCCGCAGGCGATGAACCTCCGGGTTCTGGCCGCGACGCATCAGGATCTGAGCAAGTGCGTGGCCGAGGGCCGGTTCCGGCACGATCTCTACTTTCGGCTCAACGTCTTTCAGATTCATCTGCCGCCGTTGCGGGAGCGAACGGAGGACATCGAGCCGCTGGCGGAACACTTCCTGCGAACCTTCGCGCCGCAGGCCCTGCCGCTGCCGGCGGCGACGGTGCGGTTTCTCCAGGGGCAGCCGTGGTTCGGCAACGTTCGCGAGTTGCGGAACGCCCTGGAACATGCGGCGATCGTGGCTCGGGGTCGGCAGCTCGCTCCGGAACACTTCCCGGCCGCGGCCCGGCCGCCCGGCCTGGTCGAACCGGGAGACGCGTTGGCGACCGTCCTGCGAACCTGGCTGGCCGAGCAGGTCCGCCAGGCCGGGTCCGAGCCGCCGCACGATCTGTATGAGAAGCTGCTGGGGTCGGTCGAGCCGCCGGTGCTGATGGACATCATTCGCCGGGTGGGCGGCGATCGCTGGGAGGCGGCGCGCTGGCTGGGCCTCAACCGGGCGACGGTTCGCAAGAAGCTGGGCCGCTATGGCCTGGCGGGCTCGGGTTCGGTCGAGGAGGAAGAGGCCGACGGCAACGAGCCGCGCGGATGATGGTTGTCGGCACTGTCCGGCTCGTGGAACGGAAGTGAGCTTATCCCCGCAGCGATCGGTGGATATGGTAGAAGGGAGTGGACATCGGCCGTCCTGGTGTCCACTCCTCCGCGGAGGGCTGGGTGTGAACGTGACGCTGTTGCCCGCCGGCATTCCCTGGTCGGGGAATGACGATTGTCAGTATCTCTCGACCTGTCTGGTGAACGGCTCGATCGCTCTGGATGCCGGCTCGCTCGGGTTTCATGGCACGCCGGACGATCAGGCCCGAGTCGGTCACGTCCTGCTGACCCATTCGCACCTGGATCATGTCGCCAGCCTGCCCATTTTCCTGGAGAACGTCTACGACCTGCGCGACGACAAGCCGCCGGTCGTTCACGCATCGCGGCGGGTGCTTGAGGTTCTGCAACGGGACATCCTCAACGAGCATGTCTGGCCGGACTTCGTGGCCCTGTCGCGAGAAGTTCGGCCGTTCCTGCGACTGCAACCTTTCGAGGCCGGGGAGACCTGCTCGATCGATGGCCTGCGGATCACGGCCATCCCGGTCAACCATGTCGTCCCCACGATCGGCTTCCTGCTCCACGATACGGCCGGCACCGTGGCCTTCATTCCCGATACGGGTCCCACGGACGAGATCTGGCAGCAGGCGGCCCGCTGTCCCGATCTGCGGGCCGTGATCGTCGAGACGACTTTTCCGGATGAGATGACCTGGCTGGCCGTGGCGAGCAAGCATCTGACGCCGGCCCTGCTCCGCGTGGAGCTGGCCAAGCTCGGTCGTCCGGTGCCGACCTACATCATGCACATCAAGGCCCGTTATCGTGTCGCCGTGCGCGAGCAGTTGGCCGGCCTGAAGATGCCCCAGATTCACATTCTCGAATCGGGTAAGAGGTACACGTTCTGAAAAGAAGTCCGCCTCCGGCAAACCGGTGCGATCCGGCAAACTCGGCTGGTCACGGGGACCGATTCGATCCGATAAGAGAGAGGGGATCGGATCGTCCAGCCAGTTTCGGAGGGGATCGTCATGAATCGGGTCACGTTGCATCTGCTGGCGTCGCTGCTGCTCGGTTTCGCGCTGGTGGGCCTGGCGGAACTGGCCGGTCGCGCCGAGGCTCAGGCGGCCGTCAAGGTCGCGGTGAGTCAGCCTGCCAAAACCCTTAAGGTCGCGGTCCGACACGATGCGAGCGACTCGCTCGTGGAACATTGCTGGGACCTCGTCTCGCTGTCGAGCTGGCCGCTGGAGAAGTCGATCGTGACAGCACCGATCGTGAGCCGACCGCAGGAAGCGACGGCCGGTCGCGCACTGCCGTTTGGCTGGGGCTATCTTCCCCGCCCGTTTCACGCCGGTTGAGTGGTCGGCCCTGGTCGAGCCAGGTCCGGTCGTGCGTCCACCCTCCACTGGATGAGCAGGGCCACTGCCGCCAGGACGCAGAAGCACTGGTAGAAGGTCAGACCGAGAAAGAAAACCGGCTCCGGCCGGATGAACTCGGTCAGGAAGCGATAGACGCAGTAAGCCAGCAGGTAGCACTTCAGACGCTGATTCGTCAGCACTCCCAGCCGCATCGAGAGAAGCAGGAAGCCAGCCATTCCCAGATGGAAGAGGCTCTCGTAGACCTGCGTTGGATGACAGCCGCCGACCGCCCAGGGCAGGCTCGTCGGCACTCCCTGACAGCAGCCGTTGAAGAAGCAGCCGAACCGGCCGACGGCCATCGCGCAGGCCAGCGGCAGAGCGAAGGTGTCGCCCGTCTTGATGCGAATGGCGAACAGCAACTTGCCCAGTTCGACGCCGAGATACGCCCCGGCAAGGCCCGCAGTGATCGTCTTGCCATCGCTGAACCAGAGGCGGAACCCGAACGGCCCCGGATCGGCCGGCAGATCGCCTTCGAGGAAGGCACCCAGCACAAAGGGCACCTTCGCGCCCAGGACTCCGCCGGAGAAGGCCATCAGAGCGAGGACGAACCGCTGCCAGGTCGGGATTCGCCGGTACGCCAGCGAGCGCGGCACGAAGTGCCGGACGAGCAGGAACGTCATCGCAGCCAGAAGCATGAACAGGGTGTAGAAGGCGCGCGGCGACATCAGCCGTCCACCAGGTTCAGGCTCCGTCGTGGCGAGGCCGTCGTCTCGCGCAGTGGCGGCAGAGGGACGAAGCCATCGCGGTAGAGGGTGTTGTACGAGCAGAAGGGGACAAGATGGCCGCTCGGCAGTAAATGGGCCAGGCAGCACTTCATGACCCGGCGAGTGTCGAAGTTGTGGACGTCGAGGAAGGCCGTCAACGTGATGCGGAAGACCTGTTCGCCGGTTATCTGCTCGCTGAGGGCCTTGACGAGGAACTCGTCCAGGGCCGGTTCGCCGGGAGTCGGCGTCACGTCGGCCGGGCCGCAGCCGCCCGGACCGCAGCCGCAGCCGCCGGCCGTCTCCAGGTAGCGCGAAACGATCTGCCGAACTCGGGTCGGTGTGTAGACGATGCTGTTGGCGATCTGATCGAGATGTTTTTCGATGTCGATGAGCCGAGAGATGGGCACCGGCTGGGCACCGCCTCGGTAGAGATAGGCGATCAGATGACAGTTCGGATGGGCACACGGCAGCGGATAGAAGTCCGCCGGCCGAAGCCAGTCGGCGTTGACCTGCTCGACGAGAGCGTTGACCACATCGGGCATGGTCGCGCGCTGTTCGAGATCCTTCGGATCGACGTGGCGACCGCAGTAGCTGGCCAGCTGGAGGCTGAGGCCGCGAACGATGGGCCGTTCCAGACCGAACTTCAGGACCGCGCCGACCTCGTGCAGGTTCGTGTTATGCTCGACGGTGCAGACGAGCGTGCAGCGAAGGCCGGCTTCCTGAAGTCGTTCCAGGGCCCGGAGCTTGATCTCAAGAAGCTCCTCGCCGCGAAGTTTCTCCTGCGTGGCCTGCGTCAGGCCGTCGAACTGGAGGTAGATCTCCAGCCGATCGCGCATCGGAGCCAGGGCGTCGAGCAGGGCGGTGTCCTTCGACAGGCGGATGCCGTTGGTGTTGAGCATGACCGCCTGGATCGGCTGATCGTAAGCGTACCGGACCATGCGGACGAGGTCGGGGTGGAGCGTCGGCTCGCCGCCGGAGAGCTGCACCACGTCGGCGACGCCTTCGAGCCGAACCAGGCGATCGATCATGCCGGTGTACGTCTCGAACGGCAGGAAGTCGCCGCCGGGACCGGACTCGGCGAAGCACATCGGACAGCGCAGATTGCAACTCGACGTGACCTCGACGAGGGCGATGCAGGTGTGCTGTTCGTGTTCGGGGCACAGACCGCAATCGTAGGGACAGCCGCGCTCGGCCTCGGTGCCGAAGTCGCGCGGCAACCGGGCCGGCTGGGCGAGTTCATGGCGATCGTACCAGGCAACGTCGGAGCAGACGAAATCCTCGACGACGCCATGCTCGGGGCAGCGTTTACGGAAGTAGACGCGCCCCTGACGGGTGATGATCTTTGCCTCGACGAGCCGCCGACAGTGGGGGCAGAGGCTTCGGGTCGTTCCCAGGTAGGTGTAGTCGCGCAGGTGCATGGCGTGGATCCGGGTGCATCATTGAGGGCTTTTACAGGCCAGGCCGAAAAACAGGACGGTGACGACGATCAGGCCGATGCTCAGCAGGAGCCAGAGGCAGGCCAGGAAAGGCCCTCGGGTGGCCCGCTGCAGCCGTTCTCGGAAGCCGCGAAACAGCAGAGTCGCGGATGCCGGCTGGGTCTTGGACTGGCTCAAATCGCGCGACGATGGAACGGGCGACATGTCAGGTCCCTCGTGTTCCGTGGTTTGAGGCTCCCTCCTCACGACCACAGGATACGCCAGGAGTCGGTTCGGGAACAAGCCGGGATGCGGAGTGTCAGGTCGCCACGAGGTTCCTCGGCCTCAAGGATGGCCTATTGATCCCCCCCTTCCGGGCGCACAGACGGCGAGCAGGAAAAGGAACACGACCAGAGCGAAGATCCCCAGGACCAGGAGCGTGATGCGGAACCACCCGACCTGTTGCTGATCCTGGGCGACATCGACGTCGAGGCCGTTCCGCTTTGAAGCGGTGGTGATGCCGGTCGGCGTCGTCGGACCGGGCTTGATCACGGCCAGACAGCGCGGGCAGGTGTAGCTCTCGGCCTCCGTCCCGGGCGGGACGTGCAACTGGGTCTGGCACGACGGGCACGTGATCAGTTCGGTCATTGCTGCACCTCCCGGGCGACCTCGTGAACCTCGACGGCGTAGCCAGAGACGAGTCGGTGCGTCTGCCGTACCAGCTGTCCCGCGAACAGGCCGCTGGTCAGGAGGCTGAGGACGAAGAGAATCTCGCTCTGGACACTGATCCGGACGCCGTTTTGATCGCTGAAGTAGGCCTCCGTCCCCTGGGCGATGAAGACCCACTGGCCCAGGACAATCGCTGCTCCGGCGACCGCGCCGAGGGTCGCGACGTAGACCAGGCCCAGGGACAGCCGCAGCGGGGCCGAGGCGATCACCAGGAAGTAGAGGAGCATCAGCGGACTCCTCGGCCCGGCCGGATGCAGTATGCACAGGATGGTGATGAATGCCAGGTCCATGCTCACGGCGAAGAACTTCAGCCAGACCGGGACGTAGCGTTGAACCAGGGTGTGGTACAGCGCGACGGCGAAGAGGGACCAGAGGAAGAAGGCCAGGCTGACCAGGAAGTGGTAGCGTGGCGTGATGGTCGCATCGCGCAGAACGTAGACGTTGACGAGGTGGTAGACGTAGAACACGATCAGGGCAAGGCAGCGCAGCAGATTGACACGCAGTTCACCGGCCCAGGACTCCAGACGTTGACCGTCTTCCCAGCGGACATTGGGCATGATGTCTCCTCCACGAAGTGGTGCGAGCAGGATACACCTCGATGAGCGAGCCGGCAAACGAAAAAGCGACGAAATCTCCACCTCCGGACTGGCAGTTGCCCCCCGGCGTCGATTGCGGTCTGTGGGACTACCTGCACTCGCCGGAACTGGCCGCCGGCTACGATGCGAGCCTGGCCGGCTCGTCGCTGTTTCACCTGGACGTCGCCTTCGTGCGCGAACACTGCCCGACGCCGGGCCGCCTGGTGGACCTCGGCTGCGGCACCGGCCGACTCCTGCGAACGCTCGCTCCTCTCGGCTTCACCGGCACTGGCATCGATCTGTCACCGGAGATGCTGCGCGTCGCTCGGGAGAAGTCGGCCGAGGCGGGTCTGGCCCTGGAATGGGTTGCGGGAAACCTGGCGGACCTGGGAAATGTCCCTTCGACGAGCTTTGAGTACGCCGCCTGTCTGTTCAGCACTTTGGGCATGATCCGCGGCTCGGCGAATCGCGAGGCGGCCCTGCGCGAAGCCTGTCGCGTTCTGCGACCCGGTGGCGTGTTCATCCTGCACGTCCACAATCGCTGGTGGCGACTGCACGACGGCTCCGGCCGGAGCTGGCTCCTCGCCGACGCGCTCGGCTGGCGCGATGCCGACCTGGAACGCGGTGACCATCGCATGCCGGTGCATCAGGGCGTGGCCGGCCTGGTGCTGCACCTCTTCACCCGCAGCGAAATCGTCGGTCTGCTTCGCCGCGTCGGATTCGAGGTGCGCGAGGTCCGGCCGATCTCGCTGGCGGCCGATGGTCGCCTCGCTGCGTCGTGGTGTCTGCCGGCACTTCGGGCCTACGGATTCCTCATCGCGGCGGCCCGATCGTGAACCTTGGGTGACTCCAGGTCACGCGTTGTAGGTCGTGCTTGCCGTCGTGCCGCCACGGCCGGTCCAGTTCGTGTGGAAGAACTGGCCGCGCGGCCTGTCCGTTCGCTCGTAGGTGTGCGCGCCGAAGTAGTCACGCTGAGCCTGGAGCAGGTTCGCCGGCAGACGCTCGCAGCGGTAGCCATCGAAGTAGGCCAGGGCCGACGACATCGCCGGCAGCGGGATGCCGTTCATGACGCCAGACGCGACGGCGCGCCGCCAGCCCTCGCTGCACTGCTGCACCTGAGCAGCGAAGAACGGATCGACCAGCAGGTTCGGCAGCTTCGGGTCGCGGTCGAACGCCTCCTTGATCTTGCCCAGGAAGACGCTGCGGATGATGCAGCCGCCGCGCCACATCAGGGCGATGCCGCCGTTGTTGATCACCCAGTTGGCGTCCTGCCCCATCGCCCGCATCAGGGCGAAACCCTGGGCGTACGAGCAGATCTTGCTCGCGTACAGGGCCGCCTCCACGTCCTCGATGTAGCGCTGCTTGTCGCCGTTGTACGTCGGCTTCGGCCCACCGGCGAGAACCTTCGACGCCTTGACGCGCTCGTCCTTCTGAGCCGACAGACACCGTGAGAAGACGGCCTCGGCGATGAGCGTGAGCGGCACGGCGAGGTCGAGGGCGGAGTTGACCGTCCACTTGCCGGTGCCCTTCTGGCCGGCCGTGTCCAGGATCAGCTCGACGAGCGGCCGACCCGTCTCGGGGTCCTTGTAACCGAAGATGTCGCGCGTGATCTCAATCAGGTAGCTGTCGAGCCGGCCCTTGTTCCAGAACGAGAAGACCTGCTGTAGATCGTCCGCGGTCAGGCCCGGCACGGCACTCAGCAGGTGGTACGCCTCGCAGATCAGCTGGATGTCGCCGTACTCGATGCCGTTGTGGACCATCTTGACGTAGTGGCCGGCCCCCTCGGGGCCGACCCAGTCGCAGCAGGGTACGTCGCCGTCCACCTTGGCGGCGATGGCCTGGAAGATCGGCTTGACGTGCGGCCAGGCGGCCGGGTCGCCGCCCGGCATGATCGACGGCCCCCACAGCGCGCCTTCCTCGCCGCCGGAGACGCCGGTACCGACGTAGAGCAGACCGCGCGCCTTCATCTCCTGGCAGCGCCGCGTCGTGTCCGGGTAGTGCGTGTTGCCACCGTCAATGAGGATGTCGCCCGGTTCCAGAAGTGGGGCCACTTCCTGGATCACCGCATCGACTGCGGGACCTGCCTTGACCATGATCATGACCTTGCGTGGCCGCTTCAGCTGGGCGACGAGGTCTTTCAGACTGTGCGTGCCGACGATTTTCTTGCCCTTCGCCCGACCGGCGACGCGGCTGGTCGTGCGGTTGAACACGGCCACGGTGTAGCCTCGGCTCTCGACATTCAGGACGAGGTTCTCGCCCATCACGGCGAGGCCGATCAGGCCGATGTCCGCGGTACTCATCGCGCAAACTCCTCCGGGATCGAATCGACAGGGACGACAGTCCCCGGCATTCTCGGTATTGTAGATGGCGAGAGGAGGTCCGCCATGCTCTACTTCGCCGAGGGATCGCCGACGACGGTCCTGACTGATGGTCGCCAGGGAGAACTCGTCGATTCGCTGCTGGCCCAGCTTGGCCCACTCCGCCGTGTCCTGCTCGTGCCGCCGGACATCACCCGCTCCGATTCCGGAGCCGGGCCGCTGACGTGCGAGCTCTATCGGAAGCTTCACGGCCGGGCCGAGGTCGCCGTCCTGCCAGCTCTCGGAACGCACGACGAGATGACCGCCGCCGAGCGGGCGAAGATGTATCCGGGTATCCCCGATTCGGCCTTTCTCGTGCATCACTGGCGAAATCATGTCGAACGTCTGGGCGACGTGCCGCAGGACGTGATCGAGAAGCTCTCCGAGGGGAAGGTGCGGACGTCGGCCGAGGTCTGGGTCAGCAAGCATCTGCTCGATACGCCGTGGGACGCGATCCTCTCCGTCGGCCAACTCGTGCCGCACGAGGTGATCGGCATCGCCAACCACGTCAAGAACATTCTCGTCGGCTGTGGCGGTCCCGATCTGCTGCACAAGTCGCACTGGCTCGGCGCGGTCCACGGCATGGAACGGATCATGGGTCGGGCTCAGACGCCGGTGCGCGAACTGCTCGACTGGGCCGCCCAGCGGTATCTGAGCCGGCTGCCCCTGATCTACCTGCTCACGGTGCGGAGCTACACCCGCGACGGGAAGCTGGCGACGAACGGTCTCTTTGCCGGCAACGATACGGAGTGTTTCCGTCTCGGAGCGGAGCTGTCGCGGGCGGTCAATCTGACGCCGCTGGACCGGGCTCCGAGCAAGGTCGTCGTCCACCTCGACCCGGCCAAGTTCAAGAGTACCTGGCTGGGGAACAAGGCCATCTACCGGACGCGCATGGCGATCGCTGACGGCGGCGAACTGATCGTCCTGGCTCCGAACGTCGGCATCTTCGGCGAGGACCGGGAGATTGACGCCCTGATCCGCGAGTTCGGCTATCGCGGCACGCCTGCGACGCTGGCGGCCGTGGCGAACCATCCGCACCTGGCCGCGAATCTGTCGGCGGCAGCGCATCTGATCCACGGTTCCAGCGAGGGCCGGTTCCGCATCACCTACGCTCCGGGTCGGCTTACCGAGAAAGAGATCACCGGTGTCGGCTTCGAGTTCGGCAACCTGGCCGAACTGACGCGTCGTTATCGGGTCGAGACGCTCCGCGAGGGCTGGAACGAGGTCGATGGCGAGGAGATCTACTTCACGGCCCACCCCGGAGCGGGCCTGTGGGGAACGCGAGAGCGGTTTGGGCCCTGAGACGCACTCGCCGTGCCGGCCCGCCTTGATTCCGCGCCGGTCGAAGGTCCGTCAGAGCCGCGCACGCAGCGAGGCCGCAGGCCGAGCGAAGTAAGCGCACCAAGACCTACACTTCAGGTCAAGACACGCTTACTTCGCTCGGCCTGCGGCCTCGCTGCGTGCGCGGCACTGACACCGCGCGGGAGGTTGGCTTCCAGGACAATCTCTCAGTGGTTGAGCATGAACTCGTTGCTATTGAGTAGTGCCCAGAAGAGATCCTGGAACGGAGCCTCCTTGTTCTTGTCCGGGACGCGCATCTGGAACTTCGACTTGATGCTTTGCAGTTCCTTCGGCGTCGGTCGTCGGTTGAGGGTCGTCAGGTACAGTTCCGTGATGACCGTATCGGGATTCCGGGCCGTCTTCATCACGTTGGCCACGGTCCCCTTCGGATCGATGACGGCGTTGTGAAGGTCGTTGCCGTTCATCAGTAGCAGGGCCTGAACGACGGTGCCGTTGAAGTTGACCTCGTTCCCCTCATCGTCGCCGAAGTTGGCGACCAGGCTGTCGAGCCAGCGCGTCCGACGTTCATTCTCCCCCTTGCCACCGGTGGTGGCCATCTCCAGGGAACGATAGAGCTGTTCCGGCGTCATCGACTTCAGGATCATGCGGCTAAAGAGAACCTCGCGCTCCGGCTTGTCGTTCGTCTCGTTGGCCACGGCAGCCAGGTGATACGCCTTGCTGTGCGTGATCCAGCGGATGAGTTTCTTGAGGTCGAAGTTGTAGTTCTTGAAGCGCGACGAAACCTCCTCGAACAATTCCGGGTGGGCCGGCTGGTTGTTGTCGTTGAAGTCGTCGATGGGATTGACGATGCCCCGGCCAAAGAACTGGCCCCACATGCGGTTGACGATCGCCTTGGGGAAGTTCGGATGATCGACCAGAGCGTTGGCCAGTTCCGCGCGACGGGCCAAGCCGGTGGCCTCCGGATTCATCTTGCGACCGCGTTCTTCCTCGCCAGCCGGCAGAAACTCGGCCTTGGTCTGAAGCACGACGCCGTTCCGTTTCTCGTAGAAGACAACCGCCCGGAGGTTGGTCTGCGGGTTGTCCTTCAGCTCAAGAGGCCCCAGGGCGTCCTGACGCCGCTGCGGCAGGACGCCGACTCGCTCGACCTGTCGCAGGTAAGCGTTGATGCCCCAGAAGTGCTTCTGCTTGATGGTCTCGGTGAACGGATGGTCGTGACACTGGGCACACTGCACCTGGACGCCGAGGAAGAGCCGGGTGATGCGCGAGGTGATCGGCACCATCTCGAACTGCCCCTCCTCGGCCCGACGCGGAGCCGGAGTCATTTCGCCCATGTGGGCCATGATGAAGTTGACCGCGCCGTTGCCGCTATCGGTGTTCTTGCCAACCGCGGTGAGCAGGTCCTTGACCATCAGGTGATACGGCTTGTTCAGTGCGAACTGATCGCGGAGCCAGTCGGCTGTCTGCTTGTGGTACATGCCGCGACCGAAGACGCCGGCCCGCGACAGGAGCCAGTTGGCCCACAGTTCGGACCAGTGATCGGCGTACTCCTCCGAGGCCAGCAAGCGATCGACGAGCAGGGAGCGGCGGGTCGTCGGGGGGTCGGCCAGGTAGCGAGCGATTTCGCTGGGCTTCGCGATTCGGCCGATGATGTCGAGTGAAGCACGGCGGATGAACTCGAAGTCATCGACGTAGCGAGCGGGGGTCGCCTTGTTCGCCTTCCAGGAATTCTCCAGGTGGGTGTTGATGAGCTGGCTGATTTCTACCAGTTCCTGGGTTTTGTTGGCCGGAACGTGGATGAAGGGTTCGGGGGGCGCGACGGGCGCGGTCTTGGCAGGCTGAGCCGGTACCGGGGTGGCCGCCAGTAATGCGAGGCCGCCCAGCATCAGTCCGACGGTGAGCCGGACCAGGCCGGCACCACGACGCGGGGATGAGGCCATGCGAGAATCTCCCTGAAAGAACTGCGGGTGGAATCGAATGACGTGGGCCTGCGCTGCGGCGCACCGTCGCACTTCATCCTACGCCCTGGCCGGGGGCCCGGTCGAACGAAATCCGGATGCGATTGCTGCCATCCAGGCGGGGTCCCAGGCGGCGTTCACGACCTTGAGACGTGCGCGGCCGGCAAATGGTTCCCGAGTGTCGCCGCCGCCCGTGGAAAAGTGGGGCGGCGGCGGGACG
>CAYYJM010000175.1:4081-13565 GCA_964471755.1 uncultured Alcaligenaceae bacterium | reverse complement strand
GTCTGGTACGGCAATGACACCGGCGAGCGGCTCAAGTTCGACGAGGCCGTCAAGCCGATCCGCGTGGCGAAGGGCCAGGATCAGGGACCGGGCCACCGCTACACGGGCAATTTCAGCATCGTCGTGCGCGATCCGGATCATCCGATCACCAGGGGCATGCCGCGCGAGTGGATGCACAACCGTGACGAACTGTACGACAACATGCGTGGTCCGATTCTGAACGTCCACATGCTGGCGACGGCCTACTCGAAGGGGACGATGACCAACGAGCCGATGATCTGGACGGTCGAGTACGGCAAGGGCCGGGTGTTCCACACGCCGATGGGCCATGATGTCAACGCGGTGAAGTGCGTCGTTTTCGCGGCGACGGTGGAGCGTGGCACCGAATGGGCCTCCACGGGCAAGGTGACCATTCCGCTGCCGAAGAACTTCCCCGGCGAAAAGGAACCGAGCGTGGCGAAGTAACCCGGATCGAGCGACTGCCTGGCGCGCGTCCCTGGCGAGCCCCCGGCGAAAGCCGGGGGAGTTTCCGACGCGGACACTCCCCCCACTTTCGTGGGGGGCTCGCCAGCTGCCGGGCGGACACTCCCCCCCACTTTCGTGGGGGGCTCGCCAAAGACGTTCGCCTTCGTATCTCACCAGCAGCGAATATCACGAGGAGCGTTCTGATGAAAAAGCTGGTGCTGGTCCGTCATGGCGAGAGTACCTGGAACCAGGAGAACCGTTTTACCGGCTGGACCGACGTCGATCTGACCGCGAAGGGCCTGGAGGAGGCTCGCCAGGCGGGCGTCGTCCTCAAGCAGGAAGGCTACACCTTCGATCTGGTCTTCACGTCCGTCCTCAAGCGGGCGATCAAGACGGCGAACCTCCTGCTGGAAGAACTCGATCTGCTCTGGCTTCCGGTGGTGCGGAGTTGGCGGCTCAACGAACGACACTACGGGGCGCTGCAAGGTCTGAACAAGGCCGAGACGGCCGCCCAGTACGGCGAAGCTCAGGTGAAGGTCTGGCGGCGCTCCTATGACACGCCGCCGCCGCCACTAGAGCCGAGCGATCCACGCTATCCCGGCCATGATCGCCGGTACGCTGACATCCCGCAGTCCGAGATGCCGCTGACCGAGTGCCTCAAGGACACGGTCGCACGCTTTCTGCCGTTCTGGCACGAGGTCCTCGCCCCGGCGGTGGCGTCCGGCCGACGTGTCATCGTCGTCGCGCATGGCAACACGATCCGGGCGCTGATCAAGTTCCTCGACAACGTCAGCGATGCGGACATCGTCGAGCTGAATGTGCCGACCGGCATCCCGCTCGCCTATGAATTCGACGACGCGCTCAAGCCGCTGGGTCGGAAGTATCTCGGTGACGCGGCAGCGATCGCCGCGGCTCAGGCGGCCGTCGCGGCCCAGGGGAAAGCGAAGTAAGACGCACCAGGAGAACGAGCATGCGAGCAGCACTCATCATCGGCGTGTTCGTGGCGGCTCTCGCGACGGCCGAGGAGAAGCCACGCTACGAGTTCCGGCGCATCCACGATCCCAACGGTATCGGCAAGTTCTACCAGGGCCGCGAGATCGCTCAGGTGATGGGCTTCCAGGCGGCCGGCTGGCTCGAACGGCCGGAGCGCGAGAAGGAGGAGCACTGCTCGAAACTGCTCAAGGCGCTGGAGGTCAAGCCGGGCGATGTGGTCGCCGACGTCGGGGCCGGCAGCGGTTTCTACTCCTTCCCGCTGGCCGAACTGACCGGCCCCAAGGGCAAGGTGCTGGCCGTCGAGATCCAGAAGGAGATGCTGGCCATCATCCGGACCAAGATGAAGCTGCGCCAGGTCGAGAACATCGACTGCGTCCTCGGTACCATCACCGACCCGAAGCTGCCGAAGGCCGGCGTGGACATGATCCTGCTCGTCGATGTCTACCACGAGTTCTCGCACCCCTACGAGATGGCCTCGGCCATGGTGGACGCGCTCAAGGTCGGCGGCCGAATCGTCTTCGTCGAGTACCGCATGGAAGACCCCAGGGTGCCAATCAAGCTCGTCCACAAGATGACTCAGAGGCAGGTCCTCAAGGAGATGGCCGGCTTTCCGCTCAAGCACGTCAAGACCGTGAACACCCTGCCCTGGCAGCACATCATCATCCTGGAGAAGACCGAGGCGAAACCTATGCCGGCGAAGGAGCCGGGATGAGTTCTCGGTCGCCCCGCGCCTGGCGTCGGCGGCGATGGGCCGTGTTCCAGGCCAGGACGCCCGAGCAGATCGGCACCAGGATCGCCAGGCTCAACAGCGAGACGACGATCATGGACAGCGGAGCGGGCAAGGCCAGTGGGGCGAGGAGCATCATCACGCCATTCAGGACAAACTTGGCGTGCAGCAGGTAGAAGAGCAGGGCACAGCGGCCCAGAACGACGAAGGTGCGGTAGAACCACCACCGCTCCGGCTGGCGATAGCGAGCGTGCAGCGCCAGCAGGAAGAAGGCTGCCGCCAGGTAGGGGAGCAGGTAATCCAGCGTCGGTGGATGCTTGCGGAACGAAACCGGATGGCCCAGGAGGTGAAGCAGCCCCCACAGGCCAAACAGGACGCCGCCGGCCCGGAAGCCCAGGCTTTCCAGCGTGGTCTTGCCCTCGGCGACGAGTCGGCCGCAGGCGAAGCCGACCAGGATGACCGACAGCCAGGGTAGCACCGGAAAGTTCATCGTCCCGCCATCGCATCGCGTCGTGAGCAGTAGAGCCTCGACGAAGCCGGGGTTCTGCGGAGTCCCCCGCCAGGCCAGATAGACCTGGACGGCGACCGTCAGGACGCCGGCCAGTGCGAGAAGGCTCCCCGGAGAGAGCCGACGCAGGGGAATGAGCAGCCACAGACTCACGGCGAACATGCCGAGGATGTCGGGATCCCAGGTCCAGCGCAGCGGGTCCAGCTGCACGCTGTCCACCAGCAGGGCGAGAACCAGGAGCAACGAGCCGCGTCGGATCAGGTAGGCATCCACCTCCGAAGCGGGCCGCTGCCGACGCTGCCGCGAGGCGACGAAGAAGGCCAGGCTGAACCCGGTCAGCAGCGCGAACGTCGGGCTGGCCAGATGGAAGACGAGGCCGAGCAGGACGGCCGGGCCGGTCAGCTCCGGGGTGTTCACGTCCCAGCCCTGAGCGACGCGCATCGACACTCCGACCTTTCCGGCGGCGTGAGCGAACAGCATGGCCAGCATGGCGTACAGACGAACAATGTCAATGGCCTGGCAGCGATCCGTCGTGGAGCGCATCATGGCATCCGTGCCTCCAATGTAGCGGGTAGTCTAGCCCGGTCGGCGGCTGGCGATCAAGGCGAACCGCCCAGCCGCTGCCGTGCCAGGGCGATGGCTCCGTGAATGACCACCTCTTCGCCGAGAACGGCGGGTACGATGTCGGTCTCACCCAGGAAGGGCGCGAACGGCGGCTCCCAGGCAAACCGTTCGTCCACCTCGACTTGCAGCAATCGCCGCAGCGGATCGAACAGCAGATCGTCACCCAACTGGGAGACGCCGCCACCGATCACGATTCTCCGCGGGCAGAGCAGCGTGATGATTCGATTGAGCCCGGTCGCCAGCGAATCGACCAGGACGTGAGAGAACAGACTCTGGGCGATCCGGTCGCCCGCGCGGGCCGCCCTGGCGACCAGCCGCAGATCCATCGCCTCGGCGTCACCATCGACCAGGTCGAGCAGGCCGCGTGCCGCCTGTGGGTAGTTCCGGGCCGTCGTCCGGATTCGCTGCTCCAGTGCCCATCCGGAAGCTGCACTTTCGAGGGTGCCGATCTCGTATTCGAGATCCCGGCCGGGCGTGTCCACCAGCCACCATTCCTGCTCCAGGCGCGAGCGGAACACCTTCAGATGTCCGATCTCGGCCGCCCCCTTGCCGGTGCCGCGGTAGATCTGGCCGTCGATGATGAGGCCGCCGCCGATGCCGGAACCGATCGTGACGTAGAAGATCGGTGACAGGCCATTGCCAGCACCGTGGAGCGCCTCAGCCAGGCCGGCGACATCGGCATCGTTGCCGAGGACGGCATCCACGCCGATCAGATCGCTGATCCAGTCGGCCAGTGGAAAATCGTCCCAGCCGTCGATCTGATGCGAGCGGAGAATCGTCCGTGTCTGATCGTTAACCGGCCCTCCGAAGCCGATGCCGCAACCGCGAAGGGAGCCCGTGGCGACGCCTGCTTCACGCAGCAAATGCGGCACCGCCTCCTGGAGCTGACGGCGGATGCCGTCGGCCCCTTCCGCCGGTTCGACCCGACCGCGCCACAGAGCGGCGATCTTGCCGTCGCCGGGGCCGAGGCCGACCTGTAGTTTCGTTCCGCCAATCTCGATGCCGAGGTAGTGCATGATCGTTTCGTTGTCTCCGGTTCACATCAGCAGGTCCGCCACGCGGACCGTGGCGTTTGGCGCTGCCAGTGGCACGACGCTGTCATTCGGTCCAAGTGTCAGTGCGGTGGTATAGTCGTGATTGTGCGGATGACCTTGTGCCAGTCGTGGATCGCGAAAGACGAGCAGCACTCGGCCGTTGATGTCGATCACCCAGTACTCGCCGATGCCGGCCGCCGCGTACAGGCCGAGTTTCTCGGTCGTGTCGAACCGCAGCGACGTGTCGGCCACCTCGACGACGAGATCGGCCGTCGTTGGGTGGGTGGTCGAGCCACGCACCGGGCCGGCCAGGACAGCCAGGTCTGGCACCGGGTCGGTGTCCTGGCCCAGGACTAGCGGCATCTGGACGCGCCCCCGCCATCCGGGACCGAAGGCCGCTCGGAGCGAATCTTCCGCCAGTCCGAGCGTAACAGCGTGAGGCGGATTCATCGGCCCTTGCTCCAGGATCACGCCATCAATTAGCAGCGCACGCCGGCCCTCGAACAGACCCAGATCGCCGGCCCGGTGGAACTCGTCACACGTCCAGTGAACCGGCCGCGGCCCGGCGGCGGTCCAGGCCGGGGGCGGAGACGTCGCAGTGGACATGGTCATTCCTCCTTCTCGGTAGGGCGAGGATACCACCCGCTCCGGTCGCCCGACAAGGTGGTTCGACGGCGCGGCGCGATACAATAGCGGCGAATGCAGTGAATGGCACCGCCGGCAGGCAGGCCAAGGTGAGCCGCTCGATTCGCGGCCTCTACTCTGAGGAACCCGGATGGTTCGTCGTCGCAAACGGCCGCAGACCTTGATGCGTGGGATTGCCTGTCCGCACGGACGCAGTACACGAATCGACCACGAGGCGTTTCCCTCCGAGTTGCTCGATAATCGACGACGAATCACCGTCCTTTTGCCGCCCGGCTATGATCAGTGCCAGGACCGCTATCCCGTCCTGTATCTGCAAGACGGCCAGAATCTGTTCGAGGACCGCGAGGCGGCTTTCGGGGTGTCCTGGCGAGCCGGTGTCACCGCCGAGCGGCTCATCCTCGCCGGGCGAATCACGCCGATCATTCTCGTCGGCATCGCCAACACGCCGGCTCGCCTGGAGGAGTACGCACCGTATCCGAACCCGAGCGGCACCGGCGGCCGTGGACTGCTCTACAGCCGATTCGTCCTCGAAGAGTTGAAGCCGTTCGTGGACGCCCACTACCGTACGCTGCCGGATCGCAAGCACACGGCCATCGGCGGCTCGTCGATGGGCGGCCTGATCGCCCTTTACCTGGCCTGGCAGTTTCCCGAGAAGGTGGGCCTGACGGCGGTGCTGTCGCCGTCGCTGTGGTGGGCCGACCAGCAGATTCTGCACGACCTGGCCGGCTCGCAACCGTGGATGAAGAAGGCCCGCTTCTGGCTCGACGTCGGCACGCGCGAGGGGCGCGGCCGGGGGCACGTCCCGCCGACGGTGCAGCACACCCGGACACTGGTCGAGCGCTTCGACGCCAACGGCCTGGTGCCGGGCCGACACTACTACTACTGGGAAGAGGCCGGCGGCGAACACAACGAGGCCGCCTGGGCCAGGCGATTCGACAAGGTCCTGCTGTTCTTCTTCGGAAAATGACCCGAGCGTCGGCACGGGAGAAACGCTTCCGTGCCGACGCTCGGACGAAGACCGAGACGACCGCTCTATCGGATCAACCCGACGCGGTTGACCGGGGCCTTGAGCGGCCACCAGGGGAAGTAGAACGGGTAGTAGACCATCTGCGCCTTGCCGAGCAGCAGTCGGCCCGGCACCAGGCCCCAGCTGCGACCATCGGAGCTGGCCGGGCTGTTGTCGCCCATGCACAGATAGTGGCCCGGCTGCACGTACATGCTGCGGATCAGGCCGCTGCTGTCGCCGTCGGTCCGGCCGTTGGTGTAGAAGATGTCGCGCCACAGGCTGACGTGACGCACGGTAACCTCGCCATCCGCCAGGCCGAGGCGCGCCGGCTGCTGGCGGCCGTTCGCGTCGACGTGCCCCTCGTTTTCTGGAGCGTCATACGCCACGCCGTGCGTCCCGAACGGCAAGGCACCATCCACCCAGACGACGAGCTGGCGATCGACGTTGGCGAACCGCACACGATACTTGCCTGGGCCCTTGAGTTTGGTAGCCTGCGTGGCGAGCTTCTCGCCCTTGTCCAGGCCCAGCGCTCCGGCGAAGTTGTCCGGGTGCGACTGGATGCGGTACAGCGTGCAGAAGCCATCGGCCAGGTCCCAGACCGCCCGGAAGCGATCGACACCGCTGGATAGTTCCAGACTGAACTTGCCTTCGGCTCGGGCCACCTCGACCTCGCACTCCAGGACCAGATCCTTGACCCAGTGCTGGTCGCCGCCACGCAGGCCCGTGGAGGGATCGGTGTTGTAGCCGAGGAAGTCGCCGATCAGCTGCGGGGTGTTCTCGCCCCGCAGCAGGTGACGATAACGCACCCAGGCCGTCTCCTGGCCCCCCTTGCCGGTAAACTCGGTTCCCTGGTCGCCCGAGACGGTCCAGACCCCTCCGTCCGGACTCCAGCGCGGCTGCATCTTGCGCAGGTCGGCCGCCTGGTGATCGTTGTCGTAGACGATCCGCCGCGTGGACAGGATCTTCTCGGCCGGTTTGCGAACGATCCGGATCTGATCCGATCGCATCTGAGCAATGATCGCCTGGTGGGTTACCGCGTCCGAGGTTGGACTGAGCAACTGACTGTGGGTATAGTCGTACCGATCGCCATGTCGGCCGCCACTGCGCCACAGCTCCAGCCGACGGGCCGCCTTCTCTTCCTCGGTCTGAAGGCCCCGGAAGTCCTCTTCATGCCATTTGGTCAGGTCCGGGACGGCCGAGTGATACAGATCGCCGCGATAGATGTAGATCGTCTCGCCCGGCAGACCGACCAGCCGCTTGATGTAGTTCATCGGCACGCCGCGCTGCTGCGGGCCCGAGGTCGGCCAGTCCCCCTTCTCGCCGTCGCCGGGGAACTTGAACACGACCACGTCGAGTCGGTCGGGCGATCGGCCAAGCAGGTCGTAGAGGAACTTGCCCACCAGGACCCGATCGCCGGTCGAGTAGCCCGGATCGGGTATGGTTTGATCCACGTCCCGCAGGGCCGGGACCGGATAGTTCGGCCTCGTCAAGCCGATTCGCAGCCGACAGTTCGGGCAGGTGCAACCGTTCACCGCCCGGACCTCCGAGGGCCTCCGGCCTTCCTGGAGATCCTCAACCTCGGTGGAACAATTGACCGGGAAGAAGAATCCGCACTGCGGGCAGGTGATCATCTTCTGGTAGCCGTACAGCGTCTCGGCCATCGACCCGGTCGGGATGACGAAGGCCTCGGCCACGAAGCAGCGCAGCATCAGGACCAGAACGACCACGAAGACGATCGTCTCGATGATCTCGCGTGTGCCGTCGGTCGGGGCCGGGCTGCCGTCGGTGGTTGGCGTCGGGTTGGTGCCCCAGACGGCCCGCCAGACGCGCAGGTAGGCTGGCACGTGCGGCGCGGTCGGTTCCGCCTGCGCGACGCCTTCGGAGTTCAGGGCACCGGGAACGGGTTCGTTGGCCATGCCGCCCTCTGCTTTACTGATCGGACTCCAGAACAGCCAGGAACGCCTCCTGCGGGATCTCTACCTGACCGATCTGCTTCATGCGTTTCTTGCCCTCGGCCTGCTTGGCCCAGAGTTTCCGCTTGCGGGTGATGTCACCGCCGTAGCACTTCGCCGTCACGTTCTTCTTCATGGCGGCGATGCTCTCCCGGGCGATGATCCGGCTGCCGATCGCCGCCTGGAGGACGACCTCGAACAGGTGCCGGTCGATCTCCTCGCGGAGTTTCTTCAGCATCTTCCGGCCCCGCCGATCCGCCGTCGAGCGATGGACGATCGTCGAGAGAGCGTCCACGCGCTTGCCGTGGACGAGGACGTCGAGGCGGACCAGGTCGGCTGGTCGGTAGCCGAGGAACTCATAGTCCATTGTACCGTAGCCGTGCGTCACGGACTTGAGCTTGTCGTAAAGGTCGTAGATGACCTCCGCCAGCGGCATCTCGTAGACCAGGATGGCTCGCGTCGGGCTCAGGTACTCCGTCCGCACGTACGTTCCGCGGCGCTCGGTACACATCCCCATCAGGTCGCCGATGTTCTGCGACGGCAGCAGGAAGCTGATCCGGACAATCGGTTCGCGGAACTCCTCGATCTGTCCGGCGTCGGGCACCTTCTGCGGATTATCGATCAGGATCGTCTCGCCCTTGCGCGTCAGCACCTCGAAGGTCACGTTCGGCGCGGTCGTGACCAGGTCGAGTTCGCTGTCGCGTTCGAGCCGCTGCTGGATGATCTCGCGGTGGAGCATGCCGAGAAAACCACAGCGGAAACCGAAGCCGAGCCCCTCGCTGACCTCCGGGGTGTAGGTGAACGAACTGTCGTTGAGCTGGAGCCGACCGAGGGCCTCGCGCAGGTTCTCGAAGTCGTTGTTGTTCACCGGGAAGAGCCCGGAGAAGACCATCTGCTTCGGCTCCTTGTATCCCGAGAGGGGCGTCGGCGTCGGCCGGGCCGCCTCGGTGACCGTGTCGCCGATGTGGACGTCGGACAGCGTCTTGATCGCCGCCATGAAGTAGCCGACCTGGCCCGGACCCAGCTCGTTGCACGCCGTCGGAGCCGGCCGAAACTGGCCGATGTCGGTCACCTCGTATTCCTTGCCCGACGACATCAGCTTGATCTTCTGTCCCTTGCGCAGAGTCCCTTCCTTGATGCGCAGGTAGACGACGACGCCCTTGTAGGTGTCGAAGTGGCTGTTGTAGACCAGGGCCTTGAGCGGTGCGTCGGGCTGGCCGGCTGGGGCCGGGATGCGGTCGATGATCGCCGCGAGGATCTCATCGACGCCCACACCCGTCTTGGCACTGCACTTCAGCACCTCGTCGGCGTTGATGCCCAGGGCGGAGTTCATCTCGGCCATGACCTCGTCCGGTCGGGCGATGGCCATGTCGATCTTGTTCATGACCGGAACGATGGTCAGATCGTGTTCGATGGCCAGGTAGGCGTTGGCGACCGTCTGGGCCTGAACGCCCTGGGTCGCATCGACGAGCAGGACGACACCCTCGCACGCCGCCAGGCTGCGGGACACTTCGTAACTGAAATCGACGT
>CAYYJM010000175.1:0-4071 GCA_964471755.1 uncultured Alcaligenaceae bacterium | reverse complement strand
CGTATCGATCAGGTTCAGTTCGTACTTCTGCCCCTGGTGGGTGAAATAGACCGTCACCGGGTGCATCTGGATGGTGATGCCGCGTTCGCGTTCCAGGTCCATGTCGTCGAGGACCTGGTTACGGAACTCGCGTTCGGTGATGGCCCCCGTCTTGAGCAGAAACTGGTCGGCGAGGGTACTCTTGCCGTGGTCGATGTGGGCAATGATGGCGTAGTTACGGATCAGCTTCGGGTCCGTCATGCTCGCTGCGACTCCGGGGCCTGCGGCCCGCGGCCGCCGATTCGGGGATGAACCAGACGCTCGATTCTCCTTTCAGGATACCAGTTTCTCCGCTTCCCGGGTAGGGCGATGCCCTCGGGCCACGACCAGGGCAGTCCGCCCGACCGCGCCAGGGTGGTCAGCGGCGTCTCCTCGTTTCGGGCGAGGAATACGCTTGACATCCCGGAACGAGACGGTACCCTGCTACTAATTGGACAGTGAAATCCGATTTAGACTCGTGAAACGGCCCTGGAGGTGCGTCATGATCTTACGGACAGGTTTCGGGGTGACGGCCGGGCTGGTCGGCACGCTCAGCATCGCTCTGGCGTTGGCCGCCGCGCCGCCGACCGTCCCCGGCTCGACGGATGAGCCGACGGAGGTTCCTGTCGCGAAGGCGGTCTCGGTGGAGACAGCCCGCGATCGGGCGCAGCTCCTGCATGAAGTCTACGCCGCCACCCTGGAGGTGATGCATCAGCGCTACTTCCGGGCGAACCGTGCCACCCTGCCAGCTCGGGCTCTGGAGGACGTCTTTGCCGAGATCGATCGCCAGTCGAGGGTGAAGACCGGCTGGATCGCCGTCAACACGCGGGCGATGAGCGTCAACCACGAGGCGAAGACCGACTTCGAGCGCAAGGCGGCTGCCGCCCTGTCAGCGGGCAAAACGGAATACGAGCGTGTCGAGAATGGCGTCTATCAGCGGGCCGGACTGATCCCACTCGGGGCCGGCTGCGTCGGCTGCCATGTCGGCTTCGGCGGCCCGGAGGTGAAGACGCCGCGCTTCGCCGGCCTGGTCATCACCATCCCGGTCGTCGAGAAATGATCCTTCTGACCGATCCCGAAAACGGGGTCGGCCAGAGGTTCATTCTGCTGTACCGTCGCCTGGCGAGGCCAGCAAGGGACGCAGTTCATCGATGGAGGCCGCCGTCTTGGCCGCCTCCAGAGTCTGCTCCAGGGCGGCCAGGTGAGCCTGTTCGAGCAGGGCGAGGAATGTCGGGTCCGGCTTCCCGAACCGGGCCTCGATCAGAGCGACCAGACCGCGCCGCAGGCCGAATTCTTCACCCTCCTGCCGGCCTTCCTGTAGCCCTTCCTGTCGAGCGAAGCGTTCAAAGCTGGTGACGCGTGGCACGAGTGCCTCCTGTTCACGGATAAGGATCTGTCGAGTCTCGTACTCCAGATCCGATGGCAAGTTCAGCATACCCTCAACGATACCCAGCAGACGACGGCGATCATCGTGTTCCAGGTCGCGTTCGTAGAGCCGACGCACGAGCCGCAGCCGCCATAGTTGCCGTTCGCGGATTATCTGTCGCGTCTCGAGCGCCTTCAGGTGCGCCAGGACCACCAGGGCGACGAGGTTCTCGCTGCCGAGAAGTTCCTCATCTCGGCCGGTCCAGTCGAGCAGCTTGCGGTGCGGGACGAACTCCTCCTTGCGGTAGGCGAAATAGACGAACCGATAGCCGCTCGGCCGCCAGGTCGGGCTGTCGTCGCCGAGGACGACCAGGCTGACGACCGGTCCCCGACAGATCTCCTGCGCCCGGTTATTATAGAGCAGGACACGCCAGTCCAGATCCGGATCGTGGTACGTCTGCACCTCGATGTGAAGATGGAGCGGATCGGCCCGTCGTCGGCTGACCGCCTTGATGAGCTTGTCGCACAGGAGTCGGCCGCCCGGTCCGCGCGGAGCCTGCGGGCGGAACTCCTGCTCCAGCGACTGATAATCCTGGCTCCAGTCGATGTCGGCGTGGATCTCCGGAAAGAAGAACGCCAGGAACGCCGACAGATATTCGTCGAGCGTGTCCTTCCAGGTGCCGTCGAAATCGCTCATCCCTCGTCCTCACGCTCGCCAGAAGTCGAGCAGATGACGCGTCAGGAACGCGGCGAAACCCCGGGCCACGAGCCGACTGCGCTCGGCTCGATCCGCCTGGCCCTTGAGCCGTCGCCAGAGAGACTGGCCGGTGTGAAAGAGCCATTCCAGCGGAGCATCGACGGTGGTCGCCAGCTTGTAGGCCAGCAGAGCCCACGACGAGGTGCCGGCCCGACGCAGGTAGCGGGTGATGCCCACGACCGTGTGACCGTGAACGTAGCCGATCGCCTGTCGGCTGCTGACCCGGCCGTGGTGCGTGATCGTCGTGCCGGGATGGTACAGGATCGCACCGTGACTCGCCGCCCGCGAGCAGAGATCAATGTCCTCGCCGCCGAAGGTGTAGCCCTCGTCCCAGCCGCCCAACTTCCGGAACAGGCGACGACGCATCAGCAGGGCCGCACCCATCAGCACCTCGACCGGTCGGACCTGATCCAGATCGACTTCGCGACCGCGAAAGTCGCGATAGGCATCGCGAAAGAGGTTCGTCCAGCGAAACAGCAGGGTGCGATGCAGCAGGGCGGCGATGGTCGGTCGGGCCCGCCAGCTCGTCTGCACTTCGCCGGTCGCTTCGAGCAGACGCGGCCCGATGATGCTCGCCTCGGGGTGGGTCCGGGCAAAGGCGACGAGCCGGCCGAGCGTCCCCGCTGGCACCTCGGTGTCATTGTTCAGGAAGAGTAGATAACGGCCACGAGCGCGGGCGGCGGCCTGGTTGTTGGCCCGCGCGAAGCCGACATTGGCCGCGTTGCGGACGAGTCGGACGTGCGGAAACTCCGTCGCGGCCAGGTCGGCCGCACCATCCGTCGAGGCGTTGTCGATGACGATTACTTCGAGACGTACGCCCTGCTGCCGGGTCGTCATCGTGGACAGACAGGCCCGCAGATGATCACGGCAGTTCCAGTTGACGATGCAGACGCTGAGGACAGGCCGGCGTCGATGCCGGCCGATCCGTGATCGCTTCTCAGGCTGCTTCCGGGCGCGGGGTGGAGTGCCGTCGCCGATCATCGACTACCTCATCCTGGTGCCAGGTGTACTCGAAGCGGTCGCGGCTCAGGTGCGACTCGAAGGGGCGTCGGCCGAACAGCAGCCGACCGACCTGACAGCGCAGCCGCTGCCACGGTGTCAGAGGCCAGCGGGCGTACTGTGTCAACCGCTGACGGAACGCTGCCACCTCGGCCTGCGTCGGCGCGGGCCGCTCCGGTCCGAACGCCACGGCCCAGGTGCCGATCGGCCGGGTCTTCGGGCCATACTGACCGATGAGCCGCTGCGGATAGCGCCGGAGCAGACTGTCCAGGGCCATCGGCGTGAAGCGCCAGTAGTCGCCGGGGTGGTTGTGGATGTGGACGTGAAACGGTGTGGACAGGAGCAGGACGCCATCCGGTGCCAGGACGCGCTGCAACTCCTCGACCGCGACCCAGAAGCGCGTCACGTGTTCGAGGATCTCCAGGGCGATAACCGCCCCCATGCTGGCGTCGGGCTGCGGCAGCGCCTCGACCGAGGCGACGACATCGACTCCGGGACCGGGCTGGAGATCGACACCGACGTAGGCCCGACCGGCGAACTGGCTGCGCGGCGCGCTGGAGCTCGGGACCGAGCGGGTCGCGTATGTCGATCACCCCGCCCCGCTCGTCGGTGCCGCCGACATAGCGGATCCAGGCCGCGACCACCAGCGCGAGGCAAGGATAGGCAAGCCCCTTCGCCTGCCTCTCGCGCACCGTGTCGAGCAGGCGCTGCGGCAGCTTCTGCGAGCCGTCCATGGCGATCTGCCAGGTGCGGTGCCGGACGGCCGGATTGGCGAAGCGCGCCATCAGCTGGCCGGCATAGGCGCCGAGATCGACGCCGGGCGGCGCGGGCACGACGGGGATGATCTCCTCGCGCCAGAGCCGCGCGACGAAGCCGGCAAGGCCCCGGTCGGCCACCGCCTCGGCGATCGTCTCGCGGCCGCCGAGATAGCC
>CAYYJM010000174.1:0-13620 GCA_964471755.1 uncultured Alcaligenaceae bacterium | reverse complement strand
GGACCTGCGATGAGTTTGCAATGCGATGAGGCCCTGGTGCCACGGCTGCCCTTGCCCCTGGCCCAGCTCTACCGGCGCGGCCACAACGCGCATCGCGCCAAGGATCGCAAGGAGACGGCCTACTGCCTCTGGGAAGCGGCGATCAAGCTGCTCGGCTGCGTCTGCGTCTGCGAGTACGCCCAGCTCGACGCCCACGATCCCCGCATCGATGCTGCCTTGCAGAACCTGGCCCGGCCCGCTCTGGGACACTGGGTCGGCTTCATCCGGACACTGCTGCCCGTTCTGCGCGACCACAAGGTGGCCGGCTTCGATACTCTTCAGGACGCCCTCATGCGCCGACGCGATGATCTGCCGCGCGTCGCCTCGCTGGATGCCTGGCTGCGGCAGACGCTCGAAGGTCGGCCCAGCCAGCGCATGACGGTCCATCTGCTCGACCTGTTCGCCCGGCTGACGGCATTTCGCAATCAGGAGATCGGCCACGGTGCGCCCGGGGCACGCGACGAGGAGTTCTACGTCCAGGCAGGGCACCACCTGCTCGCCGCGGCCGGCGAGTTTCTCGGCCGGGTCGATCTGCTCGCTGGTCGTCGTCTGTACTACTTGCAGGATCTGCGCAAGGACGGCGGTCTGTGGATCTCGCATCGCCTGGAGCTGGTCGGCGAAAGCCCTCGCCGGGTCCTGCCGCTGACCTGGCCGACCGAGCGCGGCGCACCGCCGGTGCCGCAGGCCGTCTACCTCGACACCCGCGGTCCCGGCGAGGAACCGGGCATCCTCTGCTCGATGAATCCGCTGGTCGTCTACGACGAGGATCAGGATCACCTGCTCTACCTCAATGCGCAGCGCGGCAGCAAGAAGACGGAATACCTCTGCTACCAGACCGGCGAGCATCCGCAACGGCCCGACCTGGGCGGCGAACATCGCGCCCTGCTGCGCCGGGTTCTCAACCTGCCCGCCCTGGACGAGGAGCAGGTACAGCGCTGGGCCGAACGCCTGGCCGAGGCGGAGACGGTCGAGGGCGGCTCGATCGCCACGGAGGAGAAGCAACGCCGGATCGGCGAGTTCGAACTGCTGACCGAACTCGGCCGGGGCGGCCAGAGCATCGTCTACCGGGCGGTGCAACCATCGCTCCAGCGTGAGGTTGCCCTGAAACGGCTGCTGATCGCCGGCAACCCCAGCACGGAGCGTCACTTCCAGCGCGAGATCCGCGCCCTGGCTCGAGTCGATCATCCCAACCTGATCAAGATCTACACCTCCGGCGTGGACAATGAGCAGTGGTACTACGCCATGGAACTGATCGAGGGCGCCGATCTCGGCGCGATCTCCACCCGGCTGACGACCCGCAGTAACACGACGACCGACCTGAATCTGGCCGACTGGCACGACATGCTCCAGGTGGCCTGCGAGGCGGCTCGGGAGGGCGAGACGCCGCTCTCCAGCGGAGGGCGGACGCCGCGCCCGGGATCGCAGCCGGACTTCTCGCTGCCGGACGCCCCGGAGGCCGTGCGCGATCGGCTGGCCGGGCAGGGATACGTCGAGCGCATCGTCGATCTGATCCGTCAGGTGGCCCTGGCGGCGCATGCGCTGCATCAGGCCGGCGTCATCCACCGCGACATCAAGCCGGCGAACATCATGGTCGATCAGCGCGGCGAACGGGCCGTGCTGATGGACCTCGGCCTGGCCAAGATCACCGATGCATCGCTGTCGATGTCGGTGTCACGCGGAGCCGGCTTCGTCGGCACACTGCGCTATGCCAGCCCGGAACAGGCCCTGCCGCAGATGAACGTCCCGGTCGATGCGCGCAGCGATGTCTACAGCCTCGGAGCGACGCTCTGGGAACTGCTCACGCTGAAGCCGCTCTTCGGCGTCACCGGCGGGAACGATCCGCAGCTGCTGCGACAGATCCAGCAGGACGATCCGCCCCTGCTGCGGACCATCCACAAACGCATCCATCCCGACCTGGAGGCGATCGTCGCGCACTGCCTGGAGAAGGACCCGAACAAACGCTATCCCAGCGCCGCGGAACTGGCGGCCGACCTGCAACGCTACCTGAACCGGGAGACGGTTTCGGTCCGTCCGGTGGGAGCGGTGCGGCGATTGTGGCGTTACCTCCGCCGCCGACCGCTGGAGGCGGCCCTGGTCGGCGTCTGCCTGCTCGGCCTGCTGGCCGTCGGCACGCTCGTCGGTCGCGAGGTGATCAACGCAGCCATCAACGCTCGCATCTCGCGCGTCAACGCCGTCTCCCTCCAGGCTCTCAAGCAGTTCGTGGCCCTCCTGGAAAGCGACAACTTCATGCGTGACCCGAGCGTGCAGCCCTTCCGGGAACAGATGCTCGTGTCGCTGGGCGCGCTGGCCGACGAGATGCGCAACGATCCCAAGGCCGCCCGGGAACTGGCCGATCTGTTCCTGAAGATCGGCACGCTCTCGCAGGTCATCGATGCGACGAGTAACGGCCAGGCGATCGCGTCGCATCCCAACAGCCGGGAGCAGGCCCTGCAAGCGTTTACCCAGTCGGTCGAACTCAACCGCCGTCTGCCGGGGCCGAAAACCGGCCTGGTCGAGGCCCTGCTCCGACGCGGTGAACTGTGGATCGACGAGTCACGCGGTGCGGAGGCGACCCGGGATCTGACCGAGGCTTCCGACTTGCTCGGCGCGATGGCGGCTCCCCTGACGGATGATCTGCTCGACCTGCGCGGCGAGGTGAACCACCAACTCGGTCGAGCGGCCCACAACCAGGGGCAGTACGACGATGCCCTGATCCACTACAAGGCGGCTCGCCAGGACCGCAACGAGCTGCTCGCTCGGCTGATCGATCGGGGCGAGGTCAGCACGAACAAGGTCCGCGAGGCGAAGAACAACCTGGCTCGCGCGCATGGGTTTCTCGGTGACACCGAGGTGCGCCTGGGCCTCTGGGACGACGCTCGCCGGACGTACCAGATCTCCGAAACGCTTCGTGAGGAGCTGCATCGGGAGAATCCCGCCAACCCGGAGTACCGCTTCCAGCTGGCCCGGAGCCACGGCAACACGGCGAACCTGGAACGCGAGAACTTCCAGCAAGGCGGCCTGAAAGGACTGGCCGTCGCCCTGCGTTCCTACGAGAAGGCCGGCGAACTTCAGCAACGTCTGGTCGAGAAGTATCGGGCCGTGGTCGATTACCGCACCGATGCGATCAACAACCATCTGAACATGGCCCGCCTGCTGAACTTCCGGGCGTTGCTCGAGCCGAGCGGAGCGGAGGCCGACCAGAAGGCCAGCCGGACGCACCTGGACGAGGCCGACCGGATGCTTGGCAACGATCGTGGCGAGGGTTCGCTGCGGCCGTTCCGCCGCATCCGGAGCCAGATCGCCCTGCTACGCGCGTACACGCTCTATCAGACCGACCCCGGCCAGGCCCTGACTCTGCTCAACCAGGCCGAGCAGTTCTACCTGCACGAACGCGACAAGGTCGATAACTCGGAACTGTACGACCTGGCCCTGCTCGAAGCGATGCGCGGGACGATCGAGCGGACTCAGGGTCGGCCGCAGCAGGCCGAGCAGTCCGAGACGAAGGCGCTGCTGGCCCTGAGCCGAGCCTTCGAGGCTGGCTATCGCAACCGCGCCTGGGCCGAGTCGGAACCAATCCTGGCAGGCATCCGTCAAAATCGTCCGGTAGAATGGGAGAAGGCGACACAAAATCGGTAGGCCTGGAAAACGAGCCAGCACCATGCCCGCGAAACACCCGACCGAAGCCGGCAAGATCGATGGCACCGTCGCCGCCCTCGAGCCGGTCCCCTGGCACGCCCAGTTGGCCGCCGACACTCCCGCGACGGTGCCCTCGCTGGAACCGCCGATCCTTCCGCACGAGGGGCCGCGTCCACTGCCGCGCATTCCGGGCTACCGCATCGTCCGCGAGCTGGGCCACGGCGCGATGGGCACCGTCTACCTGGCCTGGCAGGAAGATCCGGGCCGAGAGGTCGCCCTGAAGGTGCCACATCCGTATCTGGTGATCGATCAGCGTCACCGCGAGCGATTCCTGCGTGAAGCCCGGGCGGCGGCTCACCTGCGGCATCCGAACCTGTGCGGCGTCCTCGACACCGGCACCTGGGGCAATCAGCTCTACCTGGCCATGAACTTCGTTCCCGGCGTGCCGCTCTCGGCGGCGGTGCCCCAGGCCATCGACGCGGTCGTTCGTCTGGTCCGCAAGCTCGCTCTGGCCATGCAGGCCGCCCACGATCAGGGCGTGATCCATCGGGATCTGAAGCCGACCAACGTCATCGTCACGCCGCAGGGCGAGCCGGTCATCGTCGATTTCGGCCTGGCCGTGCGCCTACACACGGGTGACGCCCGGCTGTCATCTCCGGGTGCGGTCACCGGCACTCCCTGGTACATGGCTCCGGAACTCGGTGGTGCCGCCGGCGACCTCCTCAGTCCGTCCGGCGACATCTACAGTCTGGGCGTCATGCTCTACGAACTGCTCACGGGGCGGGTGCCGTTCGACGACCTCGACCCGCTGCGGGTCCTGCATCGTGCGGCCAGCGAGACGCCGACGCCGCCGAGCGTGCTGCGCCCGGACATCGACGCCGACCTGGAACGGATCTGCCTGCGTGCGATGGCTCCACGGCCGGAGAACCGCTACCGTTCGATGGAGGAGTTCGCCGGCGCTCTGGAGGCCTACTCGCAGGGCCGGCCGACCGCCTTTGATCCGCCGGCCGCCCCGACGCGACCGCCGATTGATCCGACGGCCTTGCGGCTGGCCTTCGCCCGACCTGGCGAGCGGGCTCCGGTCTTTCAGGGGCCGCAGGATCGTGTCTTTCTGGATGTGGGCAACGACCTGGCGACGGGTGTGATCGATCACCATCAGCAGGTGCAGTCGGCCGGCTCGACGGCCCGCCTGGTGCTGGCCCACACGCACCTGCTCGACCGGGCCGTCCTGCCGAGTCGTCGGCCGAACGCGCCCTTCACGCTGGTGCTGCACGAGAATCCGGACCTGGACTGTGTCGCGTCGGCCGCCCTCGCCTGGGCCTACCTGACCACGGGCGAGTTTCCGGCCGGCAGCGGCCTCCTGGCAGACTACATCGATCTGGTCGATGGCGGCTCCCTCGGCGTGACCCTGGAGCGGCCGTTTACGTTACAGTGCGCTTTCCGGCAACTCCTGGTGCGCGTCTTCAACCAGCGCTGGAACGCGCGTCAACTGGCGTGGACGAGCCTGGTCCGACACGGCATGGACCTGGTCAGCGCGGTTGCCCAGGCGGCCCATGAGCAGGCCGTCGCGATCGAGCAGATCGATGCCTTCGCCCTGTCGCCCGTACTGACCGAAGACGACCGACAGGCGGTGCTGCGCGACCGGGAGCGCTACCAGGCGAAGCTGCGTGATCCGAGGAGCCAGGCTCGGCGAGCCTGGCTCGAACTGTACGACCAACAGGGCCGACTGATGCGCGTCCCTGCCCTGCTGGCCCGTGATGTGCAGAACCCCGATGACCTGGAGCGCTGCGTCTACTTCAAGGACTGGGCTCGCAGTGACGCCGCCCTGGCAGGCGAAACGCCCGGCTTCGTCGCTCTGTGCATCTTCCAGAGCGAGGGCATCGATCACATCCGGCGGTGTATCCTGTCGGTGACACCGGAGAGCGGCGCGAGCCTGGAGGGCCTGGGCGAACTGCTCGACAACGCCGAGGCGGAACGGCGCATCGAGGTGCATGGCGTGGACAACCGGGTACAGGACCCGGTTCGCGGCGAACCACTGGAGCCACGACCGGGTTATCGCAACGCCGATCCGTGGTACGATGGTCGGAGCCATCGCTATACGATTCTCGATTCGCCACGCTCGGGCACGCTGCTGACGGCCGAGGAGATCGAGCGGCTGTTCCTCCGCTTTGGGCGCTGTCGAGATGAGGACGCGGAGGCGGTGGCACCGGCGGACGAAGCGGGTGAAGCCGAGGTACAGACCTGATCCGCCGGTCCTGTCTGAGTGACGATGAGGATCCAGCCATGCCGTTACGCGATCACTTCCGGCCGCCGCTCGACAATGCCCATTCGTGGGAGGAACTCCACGGCGGCTGGCCGATGGTTATTGTCCAGCACTTACGCAAGAAACTCCCGCCGGGCTACGAAGCCGGACCACGCGTCCACTCGGGCTCTCAGGTGGAAATCGACGTGGCGGCGTTTGAGAAAGACGAACCCCCGTCACCCGCCGAGGCGCATGGCAGCGTGGCGACCGCCGTCTGGGCTCCGCCTCATCCCAGCGTCACCGCCGAGACGACACTGCCCGATTTCGACGAGTACGCCGTTCGCATCTACGACGCGAAACGAGGCCGCCACCTGGTCGCCGCCATCGAGATCGTCAGCCCGGCGAACAAGGACCGCCCCGAACACCGGAATGCGTTCGTCGCCAAGTGTCTGGCCCTGCTCCAGAAGGGCGTCGCCGTGAGCATCGTCGATCTGGTGACCGTTCGCCGGTTCAACCTGTACCTTGAGCTGCTGAGCTTCATCGGTCAGGAGGACTCGACGCTGGGCATCGAGACGCCGCACCTCTACGCCGCCTCGTGTCGCTGGGTCCGCAAAGAAAACCGGACCCTGCTGGAAGCCTGGTCGAACCTCCTGGTCCTCGGTCAACCGCTGCCGACGCTGCCCCTCTGGCTGAGCGAGAACCTGGTGATACCGCTCGATCTGGAACCGAGTTACGAACAGGCCTGCCACGACCTGTGGATCACCTGACCGGCTGCCAGGCCGGCGGCCGGTCGGGGTGTTTACTTCTTGCCGTACTTGCTGTCGTAATCCAGCTCGGCCTTCAGGGCGTTGAGGGTTTCCTGCGTCGAGGCCGCGGTCACCTGCTCTGGCAGGACGACCGGCGGTGGCGCGGGCGGGGTCTGATCCCGGATGGCCGGCGGCGCATCCGGCTCCGACGACTGCCAGGGCGAGACCGGCAAGGTCACGCAGCCCAGGGCCGACGTCAGAGTCAGGAGCATCAGCAGGCGAGCCAGTGTCTTCATGGCTTGCTCTCCTTGCGAGTGGCCACGCGCGGCGTCCGCTCGATGACGGGTGGCATCGGCAAGATCATGCCGGTCTCGCTCGACTTCGGCCCGATCTGGGCGTTGAGTTTCTGCACGTCCACGCTCGGCGACTTCGCCCGGAGTTGGGCGTCGAGTTTCTGCACGTCCACGGCTGGCGACTTCGGCCCCAGCTGGGCGTCGAGTTTCTCCACGTCCGCCTTGAGCGGCTCCAGAACCAGCTTGGTGCCGGCCAGGCCGGTTCGCTTCTGGTAGAGTTCAAAGGCCTGCGATTCGAGGCGATCGACCTCGCGGAGCAGGGCGGTATCGTTGGACTGCACGGCAAGCTGACGCAGACGGTCGCAGATCTCGATGCGGCGAAACAGGGCGTTCTGCTCCCTGGCCCGCTGCTCGGCGATGGACTTGGTCGGTGGCGATTTGGTGCCGCCCCCTCCCGAAGCGTTCGCCTTCTCCTCCTTCTCGCGGGCCTCGCGTTCGACCTGGAGCTGTTTCTGCTGCGCGAGGCGATAGGCCGCCGACCGACCGGCCCAGGCCCGGTAGTAGGGATCGACGGCTCCCTGGGTGGTCAGATCATCCCCCGTGGCGGCCGGCCGCTGCGCCTGGCCCGGCAGCGCGGCCAGGCCCAGGCACAGGATCAGAGCCAGGCCCCCCCCGATTCGTTTTCGCATGGGCTCCCCTCCCTTGCCCCGTGGAACGGATCGCTGGCCGCACACCCCTCCCCCGGGTGGACCGCGGCGGCAATCCTGCTGAAATTCGACTTCGTGAGGCGGTGCGTATGCCAACTGACGGTCAGCGTGTCCAGACCAGTTTGTGCCGTGCTTGCACCGGCGGGCCGGCTTTGCTAGAACTCGTACGGTGATCTTTCCGGACCGTCAGGGCCGGGTCTTGTTCAGGCGGTCATCATGAAGAAGGGTATTCCGATCTCTCCCGGCGTGGCCGTCGCTCGGGCCTTCTGTGTCGAGGCGGCGCAATCGCCCCATACGCCCACCCAGATCGATCCCTCGGAACTGTCCGTGGAGATGACGCGTTTCGAGCGAGCCTGCTTCGCCGCCGCGGCCGAGTTGGATCGTCTCAGCGAACAGGTGGCCCGCCAGGTCGGCAACGATCAGGCTGCCATCTTCCGGGCGCACAAACTTCTGGTTCGTGATCCGGCCCTGGCCATCAAGGTCAAGGCGGCCATCCAGCAGCATCAGGTCGATGCCCACACCGCCCTGGACACAATCTTGCAGGAGTACGCCACCCTGTTCGCCACCGTCGCCGACCCGTACTTGCAGGAGCGGGTGACGGATCTGCGCGACGTCGTCACGCGCATCCAGTCCCACCTGAACCGGGAAGAACGCCGACGGCCGGTCCTGTTCGAGGGGCCGGTCCTGCTGGTGGCGGCCGAGATTCTGCCGTCGCAGGCTCTGGGTCTGGATCGGGAACGGATCGCCGGCATCGCCACCGAACGCGGCGGGGCGACGGGGCACGCGGCGATCCTGGCCCGTTCGCTCGGCATCCCGGCCGTGTCCGGTCTGCACGATCTGCTCCGCGAGGTGCATACCGGCGATCTGATCGCCCTGGATGGTCGTGAGGGGCACGTTCACATCAACCCCGGCCCGGAGGTCGAGGCCGCCTACCGCAAGCTCCAGCGCGAGTACGTCGATCTGCACAGTAACCTGGTGGCGAATTACGATCATCCAGCCGTGACGGAAGACGGCGTGGCGATCGAGTTGCTGGCCAACGTCAACAACGCCCGAGATGCCGTTCTCGCCGCCGAGTCCGGGGCGGTCGGCATCGGCCTGTATCGCACCGAGTTTCTGTTCCTGTCCCACCCGACGCCGCCGGACGAGAAGGAGCAGTTCAGCGTCTACCGTCAGGTGATCGAGGCGGCCCCGAACCGGAAGCTGACCATCCGAACGCTCGACCTGGGCGGTGACAAGGCCCTGCCGTATCTCGGCGGCCACCGTGAGACGAACCCGTTCATGGGCCTGCGCAGCATTCGTCTCAGCTCCGCCCATCCGGAGTTGTTCCAGACCCAGCTCCGCGCCATCCTCCGCGCAGGGGTTCACGGCTCGATTCAGATCCTGTTCCCGATGATCTCGACCGTCGAGGAGGTCCGTCGGCTCAAGGAGGTGGTCGCTCGCAACCTGCAGGCGCTGACGAAAGCGAAAATTCCTCACGCCCGGAAAGTGCCGCTGGGTATCATGATTGAGGTGCCCTCGGCGGCGATGATGATCGAGGAACTGCTGGAGGAGGTCGATTTCGTCAGTATCGGCTCGAACGATCTGATCCAGTATCTGATGGCGGCCGATCGGGACAATCCCAAGGTCGCCTATCTGTGCGAGCCGTTCGGCCCGGCGATCCTGCGTTTGCTGGAACGCGTCATCACGGCGTGCAACCGGGCGAACAAGCCGGTGACCCTGTGCGGCGAGATGGCCGGCCTGCCGCGCTGCGTGATGGCTCTGCTGGGCATGGGCCTGCGTCGGCTGAGTATGAGTCCGGGGTTCGTGCCAGTGATCAAGGATCTGCTGCGGCATGTGCCCCTGCCCCGGATGGAGGAGATCGCCCGGACTGTGCTGCGCTTCCGGACGGTCGATGAGGTGCGCAGCCATCTGAGCGGCCAGCTGCGTGCGCTCTGGCCGCAGGCCTTTCTGCTGGACCTTTGCAAGTGAGCGACAACACCGCGATCGGGTTCCGGCTCGCTCTGCTGGATGACCCCGACGACCTGGACGCCCGACGAATCTACGCGGACTGGCTCGAAGATCAGGCCAGTACCGACGCGGATCGTACCCGTCTGGAACTGCTCCGTCTACAGATCCGACTGGCCGAGTGGGTGCCGGACCTCGCCGAGCGCGACGCTCTGCTGGAGCGGGAGCGAGCCCTGATCCAGCAGCACGGCGAACTGGTGCTGGGGTCTCTGCTGCCCCGCCTGCGGGACTGGAGCTACCAGCGCGGTGTCCTGTACGTGCAGATGTCGGCCTCGCAACTGCTGGCGCGACCGGGACGGGCGGCATTACTGAGCCAGTTCGAGACGGCCGGAGTGCAGGTGCTGCGCGTCGAGACCAGCCCACTTACCCTGCGGCGCGTCCTCGGGTCGCCCGTGATGAGGAATCTGCCCGGCCTGGAACTGGGTCGGACCAGGCCGACCCTGACCGCCCTCATGCCGTTGCTGGAAGCGACCCGGGCAAATTCTCTGCGCTGGCTCGATCTGTCGGCCAACGACCTGGACAACACCTTCCTCGACGTGCTGATCGACTCGCCCCTGCTGGGTCAACTGGTCAGCCTCGACCTGCGCAGCAATCGGTTCACCTCGGCCGGGCTGCGCCGCCTGCTGGCCGCCTGCCCGGACACGCTCCAGCGCCTGGAACTGCACGGCAATCTGCTGGAGCCGGACGCGCGGGCCGAGTACGCCGCGTTCCGGGCGGAGCGAGCCGTGCCCCGCCCGGCCGGGCAGCCGTTCCAGCGGCTGGTCAACTCGCTCGGCATGGAGTTTCGCCTCATCCCGGCGAGTACCTTTCGACAGGGCTCGCCCGATCAGGAAGGGCACCGCATCGAGGACGAGGGACCGCAGCATCGGGTGCAACTGACCCGGCCCTTCTGGATCGGCCTGTATCAGGTGACCCAGCAGGTCTACACCGAGGTGATGGGCGAGAATCCCTCGCACTACCACCCGGACAACAATGGCGGCTGGTGTCACCCCGTGGACAGTCTGACCTACGACCAGGCGCAGGCGTTCTGTCTCGCGCTGTCGCATCTACCGGCCGAGTTGGCGGCGGGTCGGCGATATCGTCTGCCGACCGAGGCGGAGTGGGAGTTCGCCGCCCGGGGGGGCCTGCGCCAGGCCCTGTTCGCGTACGGCAACACGCTCAACTCGTACCAGGCCAACTTTGACGGCAACTCGCCGGCCGGGAACACTCGGCGTGGGCCGTACGTCGGTCATCCGGTGGTCGTGGGATCCTACCCGCCCAACGGCTTCGGTCTGTACGACATCCACGGCAACGTCTGGGAGTGGTGCAGCGACTGGTACGATGGCGACTTCTATCAGCGCTTCGGACCGGGAGAGCTGGCGGTCGATCCGACCGGGCCAGCAAGTGGCGATCGGCACGTCGTCCGTGGCGGTTCGTGGTTCAGCAACGGCTCCTACTGTCGTGTCTCCTGCCGAGGCAGCGGAGCCGGCGTGGACCACCTGCACAACGGCGGCTTCCGCCTGGTGATGGAAATGTGAACGAGGAGCCACGACGCCGACTCATCCCCAGAGCGCGACCACCGGGCCTCCCGGCAGACGCAGACGGACGACGAGTTGGCCCGTCTGCGGCAGACGAGCCCAGGCCAGGCCAAAACCGCGCCGGCGATGCAAGCCACGACGATCCCGCCTGAAATGGAGATCGACCGCCAACCGTTCGCGCATCGCAGCGTCGGTCCACTCCTGCCGGGCGAGCGTGTCGGCGAACGTCCGCCCATCGGCCAGCGGCCCGCCCTGTTCGGGGGGTGGCGTCGATCGCGCGAAGGCACGAAACCGTTCGCCAAAGGTTTCGCCCAGCGCCTCGGCCAGCCCCGGCCAGACGCGAGCCACCTCGGCGACACGCTTGTTGAGTAGCGATCGCGCCGCCCGCTCGACACGCTCCGACTCGAATCCCGACGGAACGTCGCCCGCTCCGGTCAGAGCCCGAACCAGAGCGGCCTGACGGATCGCCAGACGTTCACGGGCCGACGACATGGTTCACTCCTTGTCGGACGGTCGCCGCGATGGCGTCCAGCTCGGCGTTCAGTTCCGCCTCGTTCGGGAAGTCGCCATCCCGTTCGAGCAGCACGCCAGGGATCGACACCCGATCGGCCAGGGCGGCCAGGAGATCGAACGTCGCCGGGGCGACCGGGCGCGTGTGCGTGTCATGGTAGACGCCGGCCCGCTCGATGCCACCGGCGATGTGGACGTAGGCCAACCGCTCAAGCGGCAGCCGATCGAGATACGCGAACGGGTCGAAGTGATGGTTGACGGCGTTGGCGTGAACGTTGGCCACGTCGAGCAGCAGGAGTACGTCGGCCTCTTCCAGTACGGCCCGCAGGAAACCCGGTTCGTCGAACTCGGCGTCAGGCCACTCGAAGTGGGTCGAGATGTTCTCCAGAGCGAGCGGCACCGGCAGGACCGCCTTCGCCTGGCGGACGTTGTCGACGACGATGTCCAGTGCCTCCCGCGTTCGGGGCAGTGGCAGCAGATGGCCCGACTCTCGCCCTCCGGCCCGGACGAAGCAGAGATGCTCGCTGACGAACGGGGCATCGACACGACGTGCGAGGTCGGCCAGGGAAGCGAGCCGACGCCGATTGGGCCGCTCGGCGCTTCCCAGTGACAGGCCAATGCCATGCGGCACGATGCGGATGCCTCGCCGGCGCAGCGATTCGATGGCCGGGCCGACCGGGACATCGAAGAAGTCCTCAGCGATCAGCTCGACAAAGCCGAGCGACGGTCGGCGGTCGATGGCCAGCGCCAGTTCCGGTCGCCAGCCGATGCCTTCGCCCAGATGCGGGATCAATCGCCACCTCCGCAGCCGCCACAGCCGCCACCGCCACAGCTGCTCCCCCCGCAACTCGAGCCGGACGAGCCGCACGAACTGCCGCAGGCGTTGCCATAAGCGCCGCCGCCTCCGGGCAGGACGTTGCCGTGCATGATCTGCTGCATGGGCATGAGGGGGCCGCCGGCCAGGACCATCGGGCCGAACAGGCAGACGGCCAGGGTCAGGTCCGGGCCGACGAGCGTGGCCGGAGCCTTGCTCGCCGCCACCTCCAGGGCCGCGTGCCGGGCCCGGATCTCGTCGATCTGCTGACGCCCGCGCCGACTCAGGCGAGACACCGAGTTGATCAGCACCAGGCAGACCACGGCCAGAATGACGCTTCCCAGGATGAGGAAACCAACCGGCCTGTCACGCTCCAGACCGATGCCCAGCTTGATCAATCCGAAGACGAGGACGGCGACCAGGGGCAGGAGCGGATACCAGCGAGCGGTGCTGACCTGACTGTCGTTCAGTTCCAGGCCGAGCCGTTCGAGCCGCTCACGGATGCGACCAATCTCACTGGCCGCGGCCGTGCGCAGGGCGGCTACATCGGCCGACGTTCGAATGGCACCGACCAGGACCTTTTCCAGCGGATGAGCGTCGCGTGGCAGATCGCCTATCTTGTGAAAGGTGCGGTTCGATTCGTCGAATTTGAGGACGCCGGATTCGACGAGATGAGCCAGGGCGGTATCGACGGCCCGCGGCGGGCCACCGATCAGATGGGCGATCTCGTACGCATGCAGTTCCGGAAGGGTCGTCTCGGCACTGCGGAGATGGTTCAGAGAGTGCCGCCACCAGAGAGCGAGCCCCAGGGCGAGGATACCCAGGCCGACGTACAGTTGCAGAAAGAAGGGACCGGACCAGTCGAAGGGATTCATGGACGACTCCATCAGGCTCGGTTGTCTCTCACCAGTCTATTCGCTTTTCGTCTCCGATGCTTGTGGGAAAGTAGACCAGATTGCAGGCTCGAAACAACCTGAGCGCAGGGTGGGCCGGAGCGCCGCCGACGTCTGATCGTCCTGGAAGGCCGAAACAGCGCAGGCCAGCCAATTCTCCGAAACGTAGGGTGGGCGGGAGCGGCACTGGTACCGAATCCGCTTCGTGGGCCGGAACAG
>CAYYJM010000173.1:0-13642 GCA_964471755.1 uncultured Alcaligenaceae bacterium | reverse complement strand
GGGCGGCAATGCCGGCCTCTACGTCGCCTGTGAAGATCCCTACATCCGCTGCTGTCTCACCGATGGGGCCTTCGGCACCTACCTGGTCGTGGTCCCCTACATGCGGCACTGGTTCCGCATCTACAACCAGCGGCACCTGATCCAGAGCCTGATTCCCTTCTGGTACTGGGATGGGATCGCCCGCTTCGCCCTGCGGCGAATCGAGTGCGAGCGGCGCTGCCGGTATCGGATCGTCGAACGCGTGATACACCGCCTGGCTCCCCGGCCGCTGATGATGATCCACGGCGAGGGCGACACCTACATCAAGCCGGAGATGGCCCAGGCGCTCTTCGAGAGGTCCCAGCGCCGGCAGCCCTGCGGTCCTCGCGAATTCTGGCTGGTTCCCAACGCCAAGCACAATCAGGCCATCCAGCTCGTCGCTGAGGAATATCATCGCCGGGTGCTGGCCTTCTTCGACGCCCATCTGAGCGGCGAGGAGAGCCCGGACCCACCCGGCGGCGCGGATCAGACCGCGGTGCCACCCACCACCGCTCCCGAGGTGAATCGTCATGGCAACCCTTCTGAACGAGTGCCTCCGGAAAGTCTCCCGCTTCCTCCTGCTCCGACTGGCGCAGCCAATCCGATCCCTGTACCAGCGTCGCCTGGCCTGGTTTGAAGCCCTCACTCACGACCCGGCTCGGGTGCAACATGCCCTGCTGATGGACCTCCTGCGCCATCAGGCCGACACCGGCTTCGGCCGAGACTACCACTTCGCCAGCATCCGCACGCTGGAGGAGTTTCGTCGTCAGCTGCCCATCGCCGGCTACGACGCCATCGATCCGTACATCACCCGCGTCCGCAACGGCGAGACGAAGGCCCTGCTCGCCGACCGACGCATCCACATGTTCGCCCTGACCAGCGGCACGACGGCGACCCGCAAGTACATCCCGGTCACCGATCGCTATCTCGCCAGCTACCGACTCGGCTGGAGCGTCTGGGGTCTGAAGATCTACGAAGATCATCCGGAGATCATGTTTCGGCCGATCTTCCAGTTCGCCGGCGACTGGGACGAGTTCCGCTCGCCCTCAGACGTGCCGTGTGGCGCGGTCACTGGCCTGACCGCCCGGATGCAGTCGCGGCTGATTCGTCGGCTCTACGTCGTGCCCTCCTCCCTGGCCCGGATCAAGGATGCGGCGGCGAAGTACTACGTCGCCCTGCGTCTGAGCATTCCGCATCAGGTCGGTATGATCGTCGCCGCCAACCCGAGTACGATGGTGGCCATCGCCCGGCTCGGCGACCAGGAGAAGGAGACGCTCCTGCGCGACCTCGCCGATGGCACCCTGGCCGCGAAGTTTGACATCCCGGCCGAGATCCGGGCCGAGGTTCGCCACCGACTGCACCGGCATCCGCAGCGCGTGCGTCAGCTCGAGGAGATCATCCGTCGAACCGGCACGCTCTATCCGAAGGATTTCTGGTCGCGCGATTGCGTCCTGGGCAACTGGATGGGCGGCAGCGTCGGGGCCTATCTGCGCCACTACCCGCGCTACTTCGGCACGCGGGTCGTGCGCGATGTTGGCCTGATCGCCAGCGAGGGGCGGATGACCATCCCGATGGCCGACGGCACCCCGGCCGGCGTCCTCGACGTCGGCTCGCATTTCTACGAGTTCATCCCCGAGGCCGAGGTGGACAGCACGCAGCCGAACGTCCTGATGGCCCATGAGTTACGCGAGGGCGGCCGCTACTTCATCCTGCCGACGACGGCCTACGGTCTGTACCGCTACCAGATCCACGATCTGGTCCGCGTGACGGGGTTCTACAACAAGACGCCGCTGGTCGAGTTCCTCAGCAAGGGGGCTCACTTCTCCAATCTGACCGGCGAGAAGGTCAGCGAATATCAGGTGGTGCAGGCCGTCACCCGGGTGCAGCGCGATCTCGGCCAGGTCATCGGCACCTACGCCCTGGCCCCGGTCTGGCCGGGAGCCGACGCACCGGAGAACACGGTCCCCCACTACGCCCTGTTCGTGGAACGGCACGATCTGCCCGAGGAGGGCCAGCGGCAACGCTTCGCCGAGCGACTGGAGACGGTCCTCGCCGAGCTGAACATCGAGTATGCCGCCAAGCGGCAGAGTGGTCGGCTCGCTCCGCTCCGGGTCGAGGCCACACGCGACGGTTTCTGGATCGAATGGGATCGCTCGCGACTCCAGGGCCGTGGCGGCACCCTGGAACAGTACAAGCACCCCTGCCTGATCGCGGACGTGACGTTCGCCGACCAGGCCCGCCGCTGAGCCCTCACCCCGCCAGGTGCGGCAGGCCCAGCTCGACCCGACCCAGGATACTGCCCGGGCCGCCCTGATCCTCGCAGTAGTGGCGGTACATGACCTCCAGAGTCCGCTTCCGCGCGGCCAGGACCTGATTCGTCATCGGCAGGTGATCGATGCCGCGTGTCGGCCCGAAGAGATCGAGCAGGGTCTGTTCCCGCAGGACCAGAACGCGCACCTTGAGGGTGCGAATCTCGCCGTACTTCTCGCAGGTGATGCCGAAGATGAACGACTCGCGACGAACCGGAACGCCCATTGCCGCAGCGAGATAGGTCTCTGCGAAGCGCTCGGAAAGCACGTTGAGGACGGCCCGGTTGAGGAAGTCCTGATCGCGGGGGTTCTTCAGGGAGATGAACGGCTGCTCGACGCTGGCCTGACGGGACGCCTTGCTCACCAGGCTCGTGCCATGTTCGTTGAGCCAGACCTCGGAGGCCGGCATTTCAAGGAGCGTGCGCAGGACGAGTTGATTGTCCTGGACGTAGTTGAGCGAGAAGTTGACCTGCGAAAGGAACTGCTTGCGGCTCCATTCCCGACGACGACGCCACCAGACGATGCCGATGCCGGCCCAGGTGACGCCGAGAGCGACGGCGGACCAGTATGGGCGCATGGCTTCCAGAAAATCGGAGACGGCCGACATGGGGCGTGATCCTCCAGTTCGGGTACCAAACGGGCCGGGGCAACCGGACCCTTCCTACCCGAACGCGGTCCGCCGAGATTCTGTGCGCGGAAACCGACCGCTCACTTCTCCGGCTTCGGCTCGGCAAGCCGACCGTGGATGTACTCCAGGGCCTTCTGTAGCACCTTGTCGGGCGAGGGCTTGTTCTTGTCCACCGCAGGCGGTTCCTTGCCGGATCGGACGACATCGCGGTCGGTTCGCCAAATCAGATAGTCGGCCCGTTCCTGCTCGGTCTGGAGAACCTCGAAACCCGGACTGGGCTTGACGCCCCACTCGTCCTGGTCGGTACTGTCCTGGAAGCGGTGGATGTTCTTGCCACTGGGCCGCCAGTAGCTGGCCGTCGTCAGCTTGAGGGCGCTGGTTTCGTTCTCCAGCAGGGTCAGTGTCTGGACGCTGCCCTTGCCGTAACTTCGCTCGCCGACGATCGTTGCCCGTTCGTGGTCTTGCAGCGCGGCCGCCACGATCTCGCTGGCACTGGCACTATTGCGGTTGATCAGGATGGCGATCGGATAGCGACTGGCCGGCAGCAGGACGGTTCCCTCGGCCCGGGCCGAGTGGACCTCTTCGCGATGATTGCGTCCCCGGGTCGAGACGATCACTCCGCGATCGAGGAACAGATCGACCACCTCGACGGCACTGCGGAGCAGTCCGCCCGGATTGTTGCGGAGGTCGAGAACGAGGCCGCGAACGTCCTGCTGCGTGAGCTGTTGCAGGGCCTGCCGCAGCTCAGCCGCCGTCGTTTCGCCAAAGTTGTTGATCCGAATGTAGCCGACCTTCTTATCGCCGGGCAGGAAGAAGTCCCACTCCTTCGGATTGTCCTTCTTGCGAAGATCGCCCAGGACACTGGGTACACGGATCTCGGCACGAGTAATGGTCACATCGACCGGTTCGGTCTTCCCCTCGTGCAGGACGTGCAGGACGATCGGCTGACCGGGATCGCCCTGGATCAGTTCGACCACCTCGGCGAGGCGGAGGTTCTGGGTGGATTTGCCGTCGATCTTCAGGATGTGGTCACCGGCGAGGATGCCAGCCTCATACGCGGGGGTGCCGACCATCGGACTGATCACGGCGAGTTGGCCGCGATTCTGACGATCGTAGCCGATCTGAATGCCGATGCCGCCGAATTTGCCTTCGCTCTGTTTGCGAAACTGCTTGTATTCGTGGGGATTGATGTAGACCGAATGAGGATCGAGTCGTTCCAGGCCGCCGTTGATCATGTCCTCGATCAACTTCCGTTGGCGGTCACTATCCAACTCGACGGCGTACTTCTTGCGAACCTGCCCCAGCACGTCGATGAGCAGTTTGACGTTCTCGTAATCGCTATCCCGCTCGCGGGAAGCTGGCACGTACGAAACGGTCAGACCGAGGACCATCACACCCACGATACCCAGTAACCAGAAAAGGTTGCGGCGTGACATCCGTCTCGATCTCCCGGCCGGAATCTCCCGGAAATCCGGTCGCAGCGACCGATTCCGTCGTCACCGTCATTATAGCACCGGCATCCGTGGCACAACAGAGCGTTCGCATCCGATCGTCGTAGTCGTTCATGTCTGCCCATCCAATCGGAACACGATATTTCGCCCATACTGTCAATTTCTCCCAGATTACCTTTGACGTACGAGCTTGTTCATCTTATCGTCATAGACAGTCCGTGCGGGACAATCGTGAGACAGATCGCCGCAGGCGGGATCGGTACACCTAGCGCCACCGATGCCCAAGGTCCAATGGAGGAGTAGAGGGGATGTACAGCGTTGTTCTGGCTACCATGTTGACGGCGGGGACGGCCACGCCCGATTCGTTCTTCAAGCATTTCGGTGGTGGTGGGCTGTTCCGTCCAGTGGCCACCGCTCCGGCCGCTCCGGCACCCAGCGCCGGCTGCACCGGCTGCAGTGGCTGCTATGGCTGCAGCGGTTGCTACGGCTACAGCTGTAGCGGTTGCTACGGCTGCACCGGCTGCTACGGCTGCTCGGGCTGCTACGGCTACAGCTGCAGTGGCTGCTGGGGTTGCAGTGGCTGCTACGGCTACAGCTGCAGTGGCTGCTACGGCTACAGCTGCTCCGGCTGCTACGGTTATAGTTGCTCCGGCTGCTACGGCTGCACGGGCTGCTACGGTTGCACCGGTTGCTATGGCTGCTCGGGCTGCTACGGCTACAGCTGCTCGGGCTGCTACGGCTACAGCTGCTCGGGCTGCTACGGCTGCACCGGCTGCTACGGCTGCTCGGGTTGCTACGGCTGCACCGGCTGCTACGGCGGCTGCTTCGGTGGTGTCATCGGCACGACGATCGGCTACCCGGCTCCGGTTGGCTGCATCGGCGGCGGTGTGATCATCGGCTCGGCCGTTCCGACGACGGGCCCCGTCGCGGTCGCCAGCGCGAACACCAGTGGCACGGCCACGGTCGTCCTCAAGGCTCCGACCGAGGCCAACATCGAGGTCAACGGTCAGAGCATCACCCGCAAGGGCGACGAGCAGACCTTCACGACCCCGACCCTGAGCGCCACCGGCACGCACACCTACGACTTCGTGGCCACGCTGACCCGCGATGGCAAGACCGTCAAGCGGACCAAGACCATCGAGGTTCGTCCGGGCGGCGAGTCGCAGGTGGACTTCTCGGAACTGCTGGCTGAACTGAACAAGAACCAGGATCGGGCCCAGGTCATCGTGGCCCTGCCGCAGGACGCCGAGCTGACCGTCGAGGGCGTGAAGATGACCTCGACCGGTGCCAGCCGCAAGTTCCAGACGCCGATGCTCCAGATCGGCAAGACCTACACCTACGAGATGAAGGCGGCCATGAAGCGGGACGGTGAGACGCACGAGTCCACCCAGCGCGTCCGCGTCGAGGCCGGCAAGGAAGTTTCCGTCGAGTTCACGGAAACCTCGTTCGTGAAGGTGAGCAACAAGGTCGCGAGCCGCTGAAGTCTACGCTCGCTGATCAATAGAACGTAAAACAAAGCCAGGGGCCGGCGAGTGATCGCCGGCCCCTGGTTTCGTTTTACGGATCACGAATTACCGTAGGAGCCAGGGCCCCTTCTCGTCCGCTCCCGCGCACACGACGATCCCCTCGTCACGCAGCTTGAGCAGATTCCCGAGCAGCTGCAACTCCGCCAGCGACCAGAGATCCGGCGGCACGCCGCGATACACCTCCGGCACCAGATCGGCCAGAAACTGCATGCCCTGACCCAGAGCGTCGAGCAGCATCCGCTCACGCAACTGGCGATGCTCCAGCGTGTCTTGCAGCAGTCGGGCCGGTCGGGAACTGGGGCCGCCGTGCGCGGGCAACAACAGACGTAGGTCCAGCGTCTGCAAACGCCGCACCGATGCGAGATACTCGCGCAGATTGCCATCCGGCGGAGCGACCAGAACGGACGAGAGTGTCGAGACGATGTCACCAGCCAGGAGCAGGCCGTAATCGGGCAGGTGGAAGACGAGGTGCCCCGGCGCGTGGCCCGGCATGAGCAGTCCGATCATCTCCCACGGACCACCGCGTGGCGACTCTCCCAGACTGAGCCGGCAACCGTCCTCCAGATGGCGGTCGATCTCGACCTGCCCTTCCAGGAGGTTCGCCGCGTCGGCATGGGCCCAGACCGGCACGCGGTAACGCCGTGCCACCGCCTCGGCTGCGCCGACATGATCGATGTGATGATGCGTCAGGAGGACCGCCGTCAGCGGCTCGCGCTCGGCGTCCAGAAGACGGAAGAGCTTCGCCTGCTCGTCCGGTTCCGTGGCTCCCGGATCGAGGAGGTAGCGCGGGCCGGTGCCGACGAGGAAGGCGTTGGTGTAGGCCGCAGGCGGCAGAGCCGGGGTACGCAGCGGAATCATCTGCACGCCCGGACTGAACCAGAGCGGCGGCATCTCCCGGGCTTCGACCCGGGTGATCGCGGTGCGGGCCGCAGCCCGGAAGGCGTTTCGAGGCTGGTTCGCCACGGCCAGGAGCAGTGCGACCGTCGGCGGCGACAGCAGGATCTCGCCACGTCGCCAGGTGTCCAGGGCGGCCTGAGCGGTCATCCAGGCCCCGCTCTCCAGTTCGCCTGGCCAGACCTCGGCGGTTTGTCCCGCAGGTAGATCCGCCACCAGGAAGGTGGTGTCGTAGCGGTGTGGCGAGAACTCCGGCGTCGCCAGGTTGCCGACGGAATCCAGCAACTCGGGCCGAAGTTCCAGGCGCAGCGCGGCCAGTAACTCGGCGAAGGATCGCGTGCTGGCGAGCAGGTCGCGTCGCCAGCCGGAAAGGGTCTCCGACGTGGCCGGGAGCGTGCCGTCCGCCTGGCTGGCGAGAAGGACGCCGGTCTCCTCAAACAGTTCGCGCACGGCGGCGAACAGGGCCGGCGGATGCTGGCCATCGTCATCGGCGGCATCGACCTTGCCGCCGGGAAAGGCGTGGAAACCGCCCAGAAAGCGCAACCGAGGCGAGCGACGAACCAGGAAGAGTTCCGGTTCATCGCCGCGAAGCAGGAGGACGCTGGCGGCCGGGGCCAGGGCTGGCGTGGCGCTCATTCCTCGCCGACAGCTTCCGCAGTTGGGGCGGACCCCGTCAGTCCGCGTTCGACGGCCTCCAGCAGACGTTCCATCGCGAACGGCTTGCGGATGTAATCGATGACGCCGAGATATTCCGCATAGGCCTTGTGTCGGCTGCCCTCATTGGCCGTGATCATGATGATCGGCGGGGCGTCGGTCTTGCCCTTGAAGTGTTCCAGGACTGGGTAGCCGCCCATGCGCGGCATCATCATGTCAAGGATGACGAGGTCCGGCTTGTGCTGGTAGACGAGTTGTTTGCCCGTCTGGCCATCGCGAGCCTGGATGACGCGATAGCCCTGACGTTCGAGAACGACTTTCAACCCGTCGCTCAGCTCCACGTCGTCGTCGACGATGAGAATCAGTTTTTGTTCAGCCATGTTCACTCCGATAAACCGCAGGGGAGCAGGACGGCCTGTATCATCTTAGCAGCCAGAGGGGAGGCTCTCAAGGAGTCCGGATCAGGGGCGTATTATGCCTGTCGGAGAGATGCGAACTTCGCGCGGAACTTGGCCAGCTTCGGCGCGATGACCGCCATGCAGTAGCCCGCCTCGGGATGGTTCGCGTAGTAGTCCTGGTGGTAGTCCTCGGCCGGGAACCAGTTCGGCAGGGCGGTGACCTCGGTCACGATCGGCCGGGCGAAGACCTTTTCGGCCGCCAACTCGGCGATCACTTCGCGGGCGATCCGCTCCTGCTCCGGATCGTGGTAGTAGATGACCGAGCGATACTGCGTGCCGTGGTCGGCTCCCTGACGGTTGAGCGTGGTCGGATCGTGGATGGCGAAGAAGACCTCGACCAGGGTGCGGAAGTCGATGACGGCCGGGTCGAACTCGATCTGCACGACCTCGGCATGGCCGGTGTTGCCGTTGCAGACCTGCTGGTAGGTCGGGTTAAGCATCGTGCCGCCAGCGTAGCCGGCTGTGACGTGCAGGACGCCGCGCAGGTCGCGGAAGACGGGGTCGAGACACCAGAAGCAGCCGCCGCCAAAGGTGGCGACCTCAGAGGTGTTGCTGGACATGAGGGAATCTCCTTTCGGGAGTATTGTAGGCGAGCCTCAGCCGACCGGGAGACGACGGAAGACCGAAAGTGGACTACAAACCTGGCGGCGCGGTGATGGAGTTGCCGGTCAATGCAAAAGCGTCGGATCGCCGCTTGCGAGCCCCGATCGGTCGTGGTAGAAAACAGCTCGAATCGGGGCAACCTCTGGAGACATAACATGTCGCTCACACCATCGACCCGGATCCAGGCTGTCAACGGTCTCACTCCTGACTTGCAGCGTGGAGGGTTCATCATGTCTCGGTTCAAATGGCAGGCCGCGCTTCTGCCCCTGGTGCTGTGTCTGGTGGTTACCGAACCGGGCCTGCTGGCAGTTCGTACCCTGGCCCAGGAACCGACGCCAGCTATCCCGGTCCCGAACCTGAATGCCACCTCGGGGCAACGGCCGGATGAAGCCGTGAGACAGTTCCTCCAGCGTGCGGCGAAGTTTCGGCCGACGAAGGCGGAACTCCTGTGGCAAGAGATTCCCTGGGTGGCCGTGATGAAGGCAGGACGCCTGGACGAGAAGGCGTCCATCCACCAGGCCCTGGAGCAAGCCCGCAAGGAAAAACGCCCGATCCTGATCTGGAGCGTGGACGGCAACCCCTTCGACCAGTGCTGAGCAGCAGCTCGCCACACCCGTGCGGTGTCCCTGTCTGCTCAGCCGGTTGTCGATCTGCTTCGCAAGTACTATGTTCCGGTCGGCACTCAGCATGCCACGCTGGCCGCCCTCGCCAGGGAAGGAAAGCTCGAATCCCTTTCCTATGGCCCCACGGCGTTTCACGTCCTGTCCCCGGAAGGGAAAAAACTCCTCTCGGACACCAGCGGTCTGGGCACCGAGCAATTGATCAAGTTCCTGGAAGCGGGGCTTCGCGGGACAGGCCAGGTTGCCCCTCGCGTCCTGAAACCGGACGCGGACCTGTTTTCACGCTGGGGCACGGGCGCAGCGGAGAAAGCGGCCAACGTCGGCCTCTTCTTCCGCATCCTGAATAACTACAACGAGTATCGCGTTTGGCGTACGGACCTGAACCAGTTGCGGGCGCTGGCACCGGAGAAGGCTGAGGTAGGCACGACCTACTTGCTCCCCGGGACGACCTGCAAGGCGTTCCTTCCCGTGATGGGATACATTCCGCCCTGGTATCAAGATCAGGTCACCGAGGCTCGCTTGCAGGCGAAGGTGATAGCCGTCACGAAGGATACCATCGAGGTACACCTGACGGGAGAAATGTCGGGAAGAGATACCACCGAAGGCCAGACGACCAGGGGCCAACTGGAGGGTCTGCTCACCTTCTCGCGGAACAAGGAACCGCGCAGCCTTTTACTCGTGAATGTAGGCACACTCACTCCTTCCTGGGGGCCCTACAACGTTCAGGGTCTGATGGAATGGCATGCTGAGCCGGTTTCGCGTGAATCGCCGACGAGGCGATGAAACGACGACCGCCACCCTGTTCGGTCGATTCGGCGTGGAGGCGAAGACCGTAATGGACATCACCCTCGCGACCGAAGCCGATGTCCCCGTCCTCTGCGATCTGCTCGGCATCCTGTTTGCCCAGGAAGCCGAGTTCCGCCCCGACCCGGCGGTGCAGGCGACCGGGCTGAGAGCCATCCTCCGCAGCCCGGACGTGGGCCAGATACTGGTGGCGCGGGACGGGTCGGCGGTGGTCGGCATGCTCAGTCTGTTGTTCCTGCCGTCCACCGCTCTGGGCGGCCGCGTCGCGCTGCTGGAGGACATGGTGGTACGGCCGGATGCTCGCGGTGTCGGGATCGGGGCGCGTCTACTGCAAACCGCCATCGCGTTCGCGCGGTCGGCTGGGTGCCTGCGGGTCACGCTGCTGACGGACGGCGACAACGCGGCTGCCCAGCGGTTCTACTCCCGGCACGGATTCGGGCGGTCGGCGATGCTCCCGATGCGGCTCTTGCTGGGGGAGCGAAGCAACGCCGATGCTGGTGTTGCACTGGATCGGAAGGAGCTTCCACGATGACCCGGATCACCATCCCCCTCTCGGAGGAGCGCCTCGCGCAGTTGCGCGTTCTCGCCGAGCAAGCCGGCCTTGCCCCCGAAGAGTTCTTGCGCCGGCAGGTCGAGCAACTCCTGGATCAGCCGGATGAGCAGTTCCGCCAGGCTGCTGCCCATGTCCTGCAAAAGAACGCGGAACTGTATCGGCGGTTGTCATGATCAGGTATTTGACCCTGCAGGAGGTCGTCGAACTGCACCGGTTGGTGCTGGAGCAATCGGGTGGCCTCGACGGGGTCCGGCACGAGGATAGCTACCGGCGGACCAGGCGAGCGTGGGGCGTCAGCCCCATGACTCTTCGTCTTCGGAGCGTGCCGGCACTCATGGGGCTGACGCCCCACGCTCGCCTGGATGAGCGCGGCCGGTCGATCCGCGCCACCTATACCGGCTTCCGCCCCACGAACAGGTAGTACGGCGCGTTCAGCGGCATGTACGGCACCGTGCCCATCCGCTCCTGGAGCAGCTCCGTCTCGAAGCGGCTCTGGAGATACGGAATGTGATCCGGGTTGAGAAAGACGTTGTCGTAGCCGAACCAGGTCGGCCAGAAGAGGCGGTGGAAGCCGGAGTGCTTCTTCAGGCCCGGAGCCGGCCACTTGCGCGAGACGTAGAAGTCCACCACGCCGAGCAGGCCGCCCGGCTTCAGCAACCGCCAGGCACAGTCCACGGCCTGGAACCACGCGGGGATCATCGTCAGCGAATACGAGAACGTCACCACGTCCAGTAGGCCGGCCGGATGCTCGTACGTCGTCGCGTCGGCCAGGACCGTCGAGACGTTGCTCCAGCCATTCTTCGCGATGCGTTCATTGGCGACCTTGAGCAGTGACGGCGTCAGGTCCAGGATCGTGACGTGGCCGTAATCCTTGAGCCGCTCGCCGAGAAACTCGACGTTCGCGCCGGTGCCGCCGCCCATGTCCAGGAGCGTCGCTCCGGGCTGCGGAGCGATCGATTGCATGAGTTGCTCTCGGCCGTGCAGCAGCCGCCGACGGAAGTCGTCGTACGCTCCGGCCTGGTCGCGATAGAACGCCTCCAGCCGCTCGCCGTGGCTGTCGCCCGAGACCCGGCCAAAGATCATGTGGTAGACGATGCGCAGGTCGGAAAGCAGGCCCATCGAAACTCCGGACAAGCGGACTCAATGATCACCAAACCCCGGCATCGCAACGCCAGGGCCTCGTTCCTTCCATTGTAAGGAACGTCCGCGAGCCGGCACCGATCGTCCTCGTTTCGCCTCGAATCAGGCCCTGTCGGAGGGTTTCTTCCGGCGGGGTTTGGCCGCCTTCTTCGGTTTCTTCGCCTTCTTCGGTTTCTCCGGGGCCGCGTCCTCCTCGTCGTCCTCACCGTTGAGATCCGGGTACTGCGGCGGGCTCTCGCCGACCTGGGAGACGACGCGCGGATACGTCCCCTCCGGCGATCCCGGCTCGATCTTCTCGACGTTGATCTGGTGCCACCAGTCGTCGCCGAAGTCGAACCAGTAGCTGAAGCGATCGCCGACTTTCAGGTGCAGCGATGCGATCGTTGTCCGGGTCACGACGCCGCCGATCTGTGCCCCGCCGTCCAGGGCGTCGTCTGTCCGGGACAGGACGTAGCGTGTGCCCTTCGGGTCCATCGGCCGCTTGCCGAACTGGAACTCGTACAGATGTTCCTCTTCCCGATCGAACGCGGCGAAGATGGCCCTGTGCGGGTCGGCCAGGGTCTGGTCGCTGCGGATCTCGATGGTCCGGCGGACGACCGGGTTCTTCCGGGCGAAGGCCGCCGTGACCAGGCCCTGGATGATGAACACGTCGAGGGTGTAGATCGCGGGCGAGTCGTTCGTGGGCGTCGCGGGACTCGGTGCCGACGCCGGTTTCTTGCGTGCCATCACTCGGCTCCTCTGGAACGAGAACGGACCTCGTCATCTGGACCACCGATCCTGGGGTGGCAGGCGATCCAGATATCGGGGTCTATTATAGGCGGCTCCGAGCGAACCCGACCTCACCCGTAGCGAATCTCCTCCCGCGGTGGTCGGGCCGTCTCCGGGTCCACGATGTAGAAGTGCGTCAGCTGCAACAGAAACAGCGCCAGGTAAGCCGGATTCAGCAGCAGGTAGCGTCGCCACAGCCGGTCCGGCTCCTTGACCAGGCGGTAGAACCATTCCAGGCCGTACTTCTGCATCATCGGCGGAGCCTGGTCGAGATGGCCGGCATGGAACGCGAACGCCGCGCCGACGGCCAGCAACGGCATCGCCAGACGCTCACGCATCTCGTAGACCCACACCTCCTGGCGCGGACAGCCCAGGCCGACGAACGTCACCCGTGCCCCGCTCGCCTGGATGCGTGCCGCCACGGCGTCGCGTTCCTCCGGCGTCAGTGTCCGAAAACGCGATGCCTCCAGGCCGGCGATCGGCAGCGTCGGAAAGCGAGCGAGCAGCTTCGCCTTCAGGGCGGCAAGCATCGCCTCGGTGCTGCCCAGGAGGTAGATCGGCAGCCCCTCCCGCGCGGCCCGCGCACAGACTCGGAGCATCAGCTCGGGTCCGTAGACGCGACCCGGCAGGCCGGCGTAGTGGAGCGTGTTCAAGGCCCAGCGCACCGGCTGACCATCCGGCACGACCAGGTCGAAGGCGTTCAGTCGATGGCGATGCTCGCGATCCAGGGCTCCGGTCATGACGCCGTGGACGGCCAGGGCCGTCACCGCCAGCGACTCGCCGGCATGGGCCGCCTGGGCGATCCGCTCCACCGCTCCGTCGTAATCGATGACGTTGACGCCGACGCCGAGGACGTCACGCTTGCCGCGGTCGATCATGCCACGGCCTCCTCACGCCAGCGGCCGACGTTGGCCTCGTAGATCTGCCGAATGATCGCCGGCACGTCGTGCTTCAGCTGCCACTCGGGATAGTCGGCCTGGAAGCGGGCCAGATCGCTGATCCACCAGATATGGTCGCCGATGCGGTTCGTCTCCTGGTAGGACCAGCGCATCGGCCGGCCGGTGAGCCGCTCGCACTCGGCGATGGCTTCGAGCATCGAGCAGTTGCTGAAGCGGCCGCCGCCGATGTTGTAGACCGCTCCGCTGCCCGGCCGACGAAAGAAGCACTCGAACGCGGCGATCAGGTCGGCACTGTGGATGTTGTCGCGAACCTGCTT
>CAYYJM010000172.1:0-13643 GCA_964471755.1 uncultured Alcaligenaceae bacterium | reverse complement strand
TCGAGGGGCCGTAGGCTGCCCAGAGCGGGCCGGCGATGCGTGACCCGGCGTCGAAGTTGACGTTCTGGCTCGCCTTCCAGCGGAAGTGCAGGGCGCGGACGACGTCGTATTCCTTCTCGCGTTCCAGGACCACCTCGGCCGGCAGCGGATCACGAACCGGCTGGTTGATCATCGCCAGGAGAGCCGCCTTGTCCACGACCAGACGCGGGCCGCTGGAGAGGGGTTGCTTCCGGTCCAGGGCCAAGCGGTTCGTCTCGAAGGTTCGATCGAGATTCAAGGGCGCGAACCGCAAGGGCTCGGCCGGCAGGGCGGCGACCAGCGGCTCGGCCTTGCCGTCCAGCACGCGGACGATCGCTCCGAGGCTGTTGCTGCGCGGAATAAGCGTGACGTCGTAGATGAGCGGCCCGCCATTGAACGCGGCACGAGGCAGGGCAGCCTTCGGTGGCGGCACCTTGCCCTCGCCGCCTCGTTCGACCAGCGGCCAGGCCAGGTGGCGCGGCTCGGGATACTTCTGAGCGATCTTGCCGGCGTAGCTCACCTGGATCTCACGGAGTTGGCTCTTCTCGTCCAGAAAGGCGACGATACCCTCGATTCCCTTCTGCGCGACCGGCAGTGCCAGCAGATCAACGGCCCGAGCCACGGCCTCGGCCTCGGCGATCGAGACACCGTGTCCACGGGCAGGAATTCCGAAGACCACTTCCACTGCGGCGGCCGGTACGCCGGGCACGAGCAGCGGCTGCGGGACGGGGATCTCACCCCATCCTTGCAGAACCGTATCGATCTCGCCAGCCAGGAGTGTCTTGAGTCGGCCCGGTGTGCGCCAGACGGCGGCGGCGTCGGCCAGCGTCTGCTTGCCGATCGGCAGGAGCAGCGCCCCGAGCGGCCCGGTTCGGGCCTTCGCTTCGAGGACTTCCGTCAACTGCTGGTGAATCAGGGCCAGTTCAGTCGCGCCCTCGATCAGGCCATCGAGAAGCTTCAACTCGGCCAGGTGCTGAGCCGCCACGACGAGCTGGGTCCACTCGACCGGATAGTTCTTCTCGGTGCGAAGGTCCGCGAGTTGAGAGGCGAACTTCGCATCATCGGCCGGGGCGAGCTTACGGCCGGCTTCCAGGTCGCCGTGCCGGGCGTAGTGCAGGGCCAGGCCGGCATCTGTCTGACCGTTCTCGTGATAGCTCGGCAGGGAGAAGCCCGCCTCCGACGAGAACGCCGCCTGATGGAGCAAGACGTCCGCAGCGATGTTCTGACGCGGCAGGAACCACATCTGTGGCGGCCTGGCATTCAGGGCACCACGCCGGGCCTGGGCGATGTCACGGACCTGCGCGACCTGCTTCGCCAGGGTCGCGCGGTCCGTTTCCAGCAACCGGGCCAGGTTCATCTCGATCGCTGTTCCAAGCCGAGCCTGGGTGTCGTCCACGTGCCCCAACGGTACCGGAGCCCGGGCACCACATCCGACCCCACTGACGATCACCAGGAACAACCCGAGGCGCAAGTGCATCCGCATGGTTGGCATCTCTCCCGAGTTCATGAAACGACCGCACAACCGGAGTCGGCTCGGGCCGTCATGGCAACCATAGCTTTCATTTGTCAGCCTTGCCGGCCGTGCCGGAAAAGATGAGGGCAATCGGCCCGTTTTCCGCGTGCATGGTTCCGGTCGAGGGATTACATTGTTACCACTGCCATACGGTCGTCCCTGAACCCACCGACGGATGTCGGCTCCGGGAGTGTAGTGCATGACTCACCCTGCCAACCGCTGGTTGCTCACCCTGGCCGCGGCTCTCATCCCGCTGGCCTCCCTCGCAAATGCGAGCGTTCCCGAGACTCCGGCCGAACGCCAGGCCCTGGTCGGTCAGCCGACCACCGTCAAGGTGCTGCCCGAGCGGATCCTCCTCAACGGCTCCCGGGCGGCGCAGCAGGTCGTCGTCACCGGCCACTACGCCGGCGGGGTGATCCGTGATCTGACGCCACTGGTCGAGTTCACCGCCGTGAACCCGGCCCTCGTCACCCTGTCGCCGGGCGGCTACCTGCAAGCCAGGGCCAATGGGACGACGCAACTGCTCATCAAGGCCGGTACTCTGGAAGTGCGCATCCCGGTCGAGGTGCAGAAGGCCGACCAGCCGCAGCCGGTGAGCTTCCGCAATGAAGTGATCGCCTCGCTGAACGTCGCCGGATGCAATGCCGGCGCTTGTCATGGGACGCCGTCCGGCAAAAACGGTTTCAAGCTGAGTCTGCGCGGCTTCGCTCCCGAGGAGGACTACGTCGCCCTGACGCGCGACGTTCTCGGTCGGCGCAGCGATCGGCTCAGTCCCGAGGCGAGCCTGATGCTTCAGAAGGGGCTCGGCCGGATTCCGCACGAGGGCGGCCAGCGCCTGGCCACGGGGAGCGTGCCGCACCGGACCGTCGCGAGCTGGCTGAAGGAGGGCCTTCGCGACGATCCGGCCAATCTGCCAGCCGTGAAGTCGATCCAGATCCTGCCCGGTTCGCGCGTCCAGAGCGCTCCCGGTCGCTGGCAGCAACTCTCCGTTCTCGGCACCTTCAGCGACGGCAGCGTCCGCGACGTGACCCGGTTGACCGTCTTTTCCTCCAGCGATACCGGCATCGCCGACGTGGACGCGAACGGCCTGGTCGAGTTCAAGGGCCCCGGCGAGGTGGCAATCCTCTGCCGCTACCTGATGGAACTGGACACCGTTCGCTTGATGTACCTGGAGCCACGCGACAACTTCGTCTGGAAGGCTCCGCCGGAGGCCAACTACGTCGATACGCACGTCTTCGCCAAGCTCAAGATGCTCAGCATTCCGCCCTCGGACCTGTGCAGCGATCAGGACTTCCTGCGGCGGGCCTACCTCGACCTGATCGGCACGCTGCCGACGCCGGCCGAGACGGTCGCCTTCCTGGAGGACAAGGATTCCCGCAAGCGTGAGAAGCTGATCGACGCCCTGCTCGACCGACCGGAATACGGCTACTTCTGGACGCTGAAATGGTCGGACGTCCTGCGCTCGAATCGGAAGGGCCTCACAGTCAAGGGCATTCACGTCTTCCAGGACTGGCTGCGCGAGCAGATCGCGTCGAATCGGCCCTGGAACGAGGTCGTCGATGATCTGCTGACGGCGAGCGGCAGCACGTTCGCCAACCCGCCGGCGAGCTACTACCGGATCACGCGCGACCCGCAGAACCTGGCCGAGACGACGGCCCAGCTCTTCTTCGGCATCCGCTTGCAGTGCGCGAAGTGTCACAACCATCCGTTCGAGCGCTGGACGCAGGACGACTACTACAGCTTCGCGGCCTTCTTCGCCCAGGTGAAGCACCGACCCGACGCGCTGGAGCCCGGCCCGGCCAAGAACCAGCCCGGCGGCGAGATCATCTACAGCGCCCGCTCGGGCGAGGTGACCCAGCCGCGCACCCGGAAGACGATGCCGGCCAAGCCGCTGGGCGGCCCCATCCCGACGATCGCGCCGGGCCAGGATCGCCGCGTCGCCCTGGCCGAGTGGACGACCGCACCGGACAACCTGATGTTCACCCGTTCGGTGGCGAACCGCATCTGGTTCCATCTGTTCGGCAAGGGCATCGTCGATCCGGTGGACGATTTCCGCGACTCGAACCCGTCGGCCAACGATGAGCTGCTCGACGCCCTGGCAAAGGACTTCGCCGCCAGCAAGTTCGACGTCAAGAAGCTCATCCGCACGATCATGCTGTCGCGGACGTATCAACTCAGTGCCCAGGCCAACGACCTGAACCGAGACGACACGCGCTACTTCTCGCACGCCTACACGAAGTTGATGTCGGCCGAGCAACTGCTCGATGCACTGTGTGCAGTGACCGACGTGCCGGAGAAGTTCGCCGGTCTGCCAGCCGGGACACGAGCGATCCAGCTTCCCGATGGCGAGATCAACCATCCGTTCCTGAAGACGTTCGGCCAGCCGGCCCGGGAGCTGTCCTGCGAGTGCGAACGCGAGGGGGACAGCAACCTGGCCCAGGCCCTGCAACTCATCAATGGTCCGACGGTGAACGAGAAGTTGCGCTCGGCCCAGAACCGCATCGGCAAGCTGATCGCGGCGAAGAAGAGCGATCGCGAGATTCTCGATGATCTGTACCTGGCAACGCTGTCACGTCGGCCGTCGGATGAGGACGTGAAGATCAGCCTGGAACACCTGGCTCGGGCCAAGGACAAACGCAAGGCCTGGGAGGACATTCACTGGGCGCTGATCAACACGAAGGAGTTCCTCTTCCGGCATTGAGCATGGAGCATGGAGCCCGCAGCGCAAGCTAGGGAAACGAATACCCTTGCTTGCGCTGCGGGCTCCAAATGCGGGCTCCGTTCACACCTCCAGACCCACCGCCCGCATCAACGCGATGGCGTTGCTGTTCTGCACGACGCCATCATGCACCTTGTAATCGAAGTGCATCTCGCCATTCTCGAAGCGATCGGCAAAGTGGACGTTCCGGGCCTCGTCGCCGAGCTGGTCGGCGATTCGCGTCAGAGTCAGATCGTGCGTCGTCACCAGGCCGAGCGATCCGCGCTTGACCAGGCCCAGGACGACCGCCTCGGCTCCCTGACGCCGATCGTGGGAATTCGTGCCGGAGAAAATCTCGTCGAGCAGGAACAGCAGCGGCAGCGCGCCACGCGACAGGTCCACGACCTGGCGCACTCGCAGCAGCTCCGCGTAGAAGCGCGATCGGCCCTCCTGAAGCGAGTCCTGGATGCGCAGCGTCGCCCCGATGGCCAGCGGTGTCAGGTGAAGCGACTCGGCCCGAACCGGAGCCCCGGCGAGAGCCAGCACCACGTTGATGCCGATCGTCCGCAGGTAGGTACTCTTGCCGGACATGTTCGAGCCGCTGACGAGCAGGACATGTACCGGATGCCCCAGAGTCAGATCGTTCCGGACACACTTCGCTCGAGGCAGAAGCGGATGACCGAGAGCCCGGCCATCGATCCGTGGTGGTCCGGTGAGGATATCCGGGAACGGGTCGGTCGGGTTCTCGAAGGCGTAGGTCGCCAGGGCACACAGGGCCTCGAATTCGCCGACGGCGTGGAGCCAGTCGCGGATCTCCTTGCCGGAGTGCCGCCGCCAGCCCTCCAGGGCCAGGGCCATCTGCGTGCCCCACATGAGAATCAGTGCGAACGGCGCGAACAGCGGATTCCGGCGTGAGGAGAGCAGATCAAGCAGATTGCCCAGGGCGGCGATGCGCTGCGACGGCTTCTCGTGATGCGGTCCTTCGAGCATCTCCTGCAAGCGGCGCAGACGGGGCGAGGTGAACTGCGTCTGCTCCAGCCGGGCGAGAACGTTCGCGAGCAGGGCCAGGTCGCGGCTGCGCTTCTCGACGACGCTCAGAACCTGCATCACGGCCGGGAAGAAGAAGCCGGCGATGGCGGCCTGGATCAGGCACAGGACCAGAAACGGGATCGGCCCCCAGGTGATGAAGAAGCTACCGATCAGGCTGCTCGGATCGAGGTAGCCGGCATCCGGATTACTCAGGTGGAAGAAGCTCAGAATCCAGTAGAGCAGACAGACCATCGTCAGCGAGCCGAGCGCGAGCAGCGGCCAGCGCAGCCAGGAGTGCTTGAGCAGCGGCGGAGCATCGCCCCAGGCGGCGACGGCGTCGAAATCCACGCCGACCGGCACGTCATCGCCCAGCAGGGCGAGATCCTCACGCAGGTCGAGCTGGGAGCGCAGTTCCGTCACGGCCCCCTGTCGTGCGCGGATCTCGTCCGGGTCGGCCGGCTGGAGAAGCCAGGCCGCGAGCGTGTCCTCGCCGGCTCGCGTCCGGGCGGTGCAGAGCAACTCGAACAGCGAGCCGGTGCCGAAGAGATCGAGATCGGCCGAGTAGGGGTGATGCTCATTCTGAAAGCGCAGACCGGGCTGGCCCTTGCCCATCCACTGCTCGTTGAGGCGTGCGAGACCACGCCGATAGAACGAGACGGCCCGTCCCGCGCGATACCAGGTCCGCGTGACCTTCTCGTGGATGAACAGAAGCACGACGAACGCCACGCCAGGCACGACGAGCCACCAGGCCGACAGATAACGCGGCCCGAAGATGAAGTAGGCCAGGGCAAGGCCGAGGAAGAAGATGGCGAGCCGACCATTGCCGACGAGCCGCTCGCGAAGCGCGAGTCGGCCGGTCGCCTCGACACGCTCCTCAAGACGACGTGCGTACTCATCGCGTGGAGTCCGAGACGATTGCTGGGCTGTCGCCATCCGATCCTCTTTTCGTCCGATGGGGGAACTGAACGAACCGGCCGCCGGGCCTCATCGCCCTGCGGCCTCGATCTTTTGCCAGACGCGGTCGATTTCGGCCCGCAGTGCTGGCGATGCCTTCGCTCGCTGTTCACGAAGGTAGTCACTGGCCGACCGGCCCAGGATGAGCAGGTTGCGTTCGCAGACGGCCCGCACCCGGGGATCGGGATGAAGCAGCAGCGTCGCCTGGCAGCGTGGCCGGACGCCCTGACTGAGCGAGTGATTCAGCGACGTGCCGAAGATTTCACCCGAAGCGTGGAACGTGATCCGGGCGGTGATCGAGCCGTTGCCGCCTTCCACCGCATCCATCCGGCCGGAGGCCACGAGCTTGTCGCCTTCCTTGGTCGTCTTCAGCGAATCGTCGTGGAGCTTGAACTTGAAGAAGCCGTCCTGGAGCAGCTCCGACTCCAGCGTCAGCATCGCCTTGACGACCTCCAGGGCGGCCCCCTCGTCCTTCGCTCGCAGTTTCTGGAACAGCTTCGAGAGCTGCATGCCGCCGGTGGTCAGAGTCGTTTCGCCCTTGCCGTTGACGGTCAGGATGTTGCTCGCACGAAAGCCAGCGGCCGGAGCGACGGCGACCGGCCACTTGCGGAAGCGAATCGTGAAGAACGTCAGATCGGGAAAGACCTTCGCCAGGGATTCGCTCTTGAGGACCTTCAACTCGGCGCTGGTCGCCTTCGCCTTAGCGACGTAGTCTTTCGCGATCTTCTCGGCTTCCAACTCCGGCACCGGGATGGCAAGGGCCAGGGTTGGCATCAGCAGGATCAGGGTGTGCATGGAGAAGGCCCTCTTCATTTAGCCGCCGGCTTGCCGGCGGTCTTCGAGAAGCACCGCCGGCAAGCCGGCGGCTAAATGGTCATCGTTCGCCGCGTTCGATTCGCTGCCAGACGCGATCGATCTCGGCCTGGAGTGCCTTCGAGGCCCTGGCCCGCTGCTCCAGGAGATACTCGCGTGCGGCCCGTCCCATGATGAGCAGATCGGCCTCGCAGATCTGCCGGACGAGCGGATCCGGGTCGAGCAGCTTCGTCGCCTGGCAGATCGGCCGGGGCCCCTCGACGAGCTTCGCCGTATCCTTGATCGTCAGGAGCGTCCCGGTGCTGTCGAAGGTCAGCCGCACGGCGATCTCGCCATTGCCGCCCTGCATGACGATGAGTCGGCCACTGGCCTCCAGGTGGTCGCCCTGCCTGGAGGTCTTGAGGCTCTCGTCGATCACCTGGAACTTGTAGAAGCCGTCCTGGACGATCTCGGCATGAAGCAGGAGCCAGGCCCGGACGGCCAACTTCGCCGTGGCGTCGTCTCCGGCCAGGAAGCGGGCCCGTGCGAAGGCGTGCAATTCCTTCACGGTCGGCACCAGGGTGACCTTGCCTTGACCGTCCACGGCCAGGATGTTGCTCGCCGAAAATCCTTCGGGCGGAGCAAACGCGATGGGGAACTGTCGGAAGCGAAGGCTGAACAGAGCCCGATCCGGGACGGCCTTGCCCAACGCCGGGTCGGTCAGGGCCGTCACCTGGCCGGCGGTCGCCTTTTTCGCCTCGACGAATTCCTGGACGGCCTTCTTCGCGTCGGCCTCCGGCACCGGCGCGGCCAGGACCTGACCAGGAAACAGAGCCAGCACTCCGAGCAGGGAAGACAGGCATCGCATGGACCGTACCTCCACAAAGTGAACAGAATGCGGCAGATCGTTGACCCGCGCTCCGGACGCGGGTAGACTCCATTCTAACGATCGGGAGGACGGTGTCCGCCACTTCCCGCTGACACCCGGTGGAGACGACCTGCCATGCTGCGACTTGACGGCCTCTCACGCCGCGCCTTTCTGCACGCTGGAGCCCTCAGCGGTCTGGGGCTGACGCTGCCGAATTTCCTCCGCGCCGCGGGGGAGAAACCGGACAATGACGTCAACTGCATCATGCTGTTCCTGCTCGGCGGCCCCAGTCAGATCGACACCTGGGATCCCAAACCGGACGCCCCCGACGAGGTGCGTGGACCGTTCAAGCCGATCGCCACGGCCGCGCCGGGAATGCAGTTCACCGAAATCTTCCCGCGCATGGCGAAACTGGCCGACCGGTTCTCGGTCGTCCGCAGCGTCTACCACACGGCCACGGCCGTCCACGACACCGGCCATCAGATGATGCAGACGGGCCGACTCTTTACCGGCGGCATCGAACATCCGCACATCGGCTGCTCGCTCGGCTACCTGAAGGGTGGTCGAGGCGAGGTGCCGCCGCACGTCCTCATCCCGCGGCCGATGGGCCGGACGGGCGGTAACATGCCGCACGGCCAGACGGCCGGCTACCTCGGCAAGCCGCACGATCCGTTCGTTCTCAATGCCGACCCGTCCGTGAAGGACTTCAAGGTTCCCGATCTGCTGCCGCCGGACTACATCTCAAACGTCCGGGCGGCACGTCGGCAGAAGCTGCGCGACGCCGTCGAGGGCTCCCTGAATGCGTTCGAGAACCAGCCGCAGGCCCAGCAACTCGACGAGAGCTTTCAACTCGCCTACAAGCTGATGTCCAGTCCGAAGGCCCGCGATGCCTTCGCTCTCGACAAGGAGCCGGAGAAGGTTCGCGACCGCTACGGTCGGACGCGCTTCGGCCAGAGCTGTCTGCTCGCCCGTCGGCTGATCGAGGCCGGCGTCCGCTTTGTCACGGTCAACATGTTCGAGACGGTCTTCGACGAGATCACCTGGGACATCCACGGCTCCCGACCGTTCACCGACATCACCGAGATGGCCCGCCAGGTCGCCCCGAACTTCGATCAGGCTTACAGCGCTCTGCTGGAAGACCTGATCGATCGCGGTCTGCTGGCCAGCACGATCGTCACGGCGATGGGCGAATTCGGTCGGACGCCGAAGATCAATCCGGCCGGTGGTCGCGACCATCATCCCGGCGTCTGGACGATCCTGATGGGCGGTGGTCCGATCCAGGGCGGCCGGGTTGTCGGCGAGTCCGACGAACTCGGCTATGTGCCGAAGACCCGGCCGACGACGCCGGGTGAGGTGGCCGCGACGCTGTTCAAGGCGCTCGGTCTCGATCCGCACCACGATCTGCCCGGGCCGCAGGGCCGACCGATTCCGCTGGCAGATTACTCGGTCAAACCGATTCAGGAACTGTTCTGACCCGGCGAGCCGGGAGCGTCAGCGACCGGAGTAAACGTATCTGCACCGAATACGCAAACTCCGGTCGCTGACGCTTCTGGCTCGCCTGAACAAGGATCTCTCTCATGCAACACCGCTGGCTCGTGCTGCTGGCCCTGCTCTTACCGACTCCCGCCCTCGCCGCCCCGACGCTGAAAATCCTGCCCGAGACGCTCACCCTGACCGGCAGTCGAGATGCGCACGGTGTCCGGGTCGTTCTCGATGAAGCGGGAAGCGTCGTGGCCGATCGCAGCAGCACGGCCAAGCTCACCTCGTCGAACGCGAAGGTGGTTCAGGTCGAGTCGAACGGAATGCTTCGCGGCGTCGGCAATGGCGAGGCGACCGTGACCGCGAGCGTCGATGGCAAGACGGCGACGGTGAAGGTCATCGTGAAGGGCACCGGTCAGCCGCAGCCGTGGAGCTTCCGCAACCACGTCCAGGCGGTACTGACCCGCAGTGGCTGTAACTCGGGAGCCTGCCACGGAGCCCTCGCCGGAAAGGGCGGCCTCAAACTCTCCCTGCGAGCCTACGACCCGGAGACGGACCACTTCGCCCTGACACGCCAGGCTCAGGGCCGACGAATCGATCCGGCCCGGCCGGCACACTCGCTCTTTCTGCTCAAGCCGACTGCGGCTCTCCGTCACGGCGGCGGCCAGAAGATCCAGCCGGGCGATCCGGATTACCGGGTTCTTTCCGAGTGGATCGCACAGGGCGCGGCCGGCCCACGCTCGGACGACGCCTCCCTGCAAAGTCTCCGACTGCTACCGACTGCCGCTCGTCTGCGCGTCGGCGACGAGTTTCGCATCCTGGCCCGCGCCGACTACAGCGACCAGAGCATCTCCGACATCACCCGCTGGACCCGGTTCGCCTCCAGTAATGAGCAGGTGGCCCAGGTCGGAGCCGACGGCACCGTCACCATCCTCGGCCCCGGCGAGGCGGCCATCACCGCCAGCTTCAGCACCCACGTCGCCTCGATGCGGGTGACAGTGCCCTATCCCGGCCAGGTGGCTCCCGAGGCGTTCGCGGCCAACGAGCAGAATGACATCGATCAGCTCGTGAATGCCAAGCTGCGAAGTCTGAACCTGCCACCGTCGCCGCTTTGCAACGACGCGACGTTCATCCGGCGAGCCTTCCTCGACACGCTCGGCGTCCTGCCGACCCCCGAAGAGGTAAAGGCGTTCGTCCTGGACCCCGACCCGAAACGACGTGAGAAACTGATCGATCGCCTGCTCGACCGGCCGGAGTTTGTTGATTACTGGACGTATCGGTGGGCCGAACTGTTTCTGGTCAGCACCAAGCGTCTGCCACAGCCCGCGACGTGGTCGTTCTATCAGTACCTCCGCCGAAACGTCGCCGAGAACACCCCGTGGGACCGGGTCGCGCGCGACATCCTGACGGCTCAGGGCAGCACCCTGGAGAAGGGGGCCGGCTCGTACTTCGTCCTGCACAAGGACGTCGCCGACCTGACCGAAACGACCGCGGTGACCTTCATGGGCATGTCGATCACCTGCGCTCGCTGCCATAACCATCCGCTGGAGAAATGGACCCAGGATCAGTACTGGAGCCTGGCCAATCTGTTCAGTCGAGTCGGCCTGAAGAACGGCGACAAGACGGGCGAGGTCCACGTCTGGACGCTGCCCAGCGGCGACGTTCTCCACCCGCGCCGCAACATCGCCATGCCGCCGACACCGCTCGATGGCAAGCCGCTGTCACTCGACAGCGCCGCCGACCGGCGAGCCTACTTCGCCGACTGGCTCACCGCGAAGGACAATCCCTACTTCGCCCGCGCCACGGTCAACCGGATCTGGCGGAACTTCCTGGGCCGCGGCCTCGTCGAGGCCGAGGACGATTTCCGCCAGACCAATCCGCCGACGAACGAGGAACTGCTCGACTGGCTGGCGAAGGACTTCATCGCCCACGGCTATAACAGGAAGCACACGATCCGCACCATCCTCCGCTCGGCGACCTATCAGCGATCGAGCGAACCGCTCCCGCGGAATGCGGCGGACGATCGCTTCTACTCGCGTTATCTCATTCGCCGTCTGCCGGCCGAGGTCATCCTCGACGTTTATTCGCAATCGACCGGGACGCCGACGCCGTTCGACCGCCTCAATTCCGGCGGCCGGGATGCGACCTCGGCCTACACCGGCTATCCGCTCGGCACGCGCGCCTTGCAACTGCCCGATTCGCTGGTCGCGTCTCGCTTCCTGGATGCCTTCGGCCGGGCGGAACGCTCGCAGACCTGTTCGTGCGAGCAGAACCGGGACGCGAGCGTCGGCCAGGCTCTGCACGTCAACAATGGCCAGACGCTCAACGATAAACTCCGGGCGAAGACAAGTCGGATCGAGGCCTGGCTCAAGGAGGACATCACCGACGCCGTGGCCCTGGAACGTGTCTTCCTGATCGGCCTCGCCCGCCAGCCAACGACTGGCGAGAAGGCCAAATTCCTCGGCCTGATGGCGGAGGCGAAGAAGGAGGGATCCAGCCGCCATGAGGTGCTGGAGGATCTCTTCTGGGCGGTGCTGACATCGAAGGAATTTCTGTTCAATCATTGAGACCCGGTTCTGAGGGTGGAGGTTGTAGGGTGGGCCGAGCGCTAGCGAGAGCCCACCGATCCTGACCGAGCGCGGTGGGCTCTCGCTAGCGCTCGGCCCACCCTACGAATCCTGACCCTGAGCCGAGCCACCATGACCTCACTCCGCATAGCCATAGTGGTCCTCCTCGTCGCTGACACGTTGCCGGCGCAGTCGCCGAGTTTCGTCGGCCAGGTGCAGCCGTTCTTCGCCCGGTACTGCACCGGGTGTCACAGCGGTGACAGGGCACCGAAGGGCACTCGACTCGACTCGCTCGATGGCCTGAAGATGGCCCGGGACGCGAGCGTCCAGCGGTTGCACGGAGCCTCCGGTGTCAAGCCGATGCCACCGGAAGGGAAGCGTCAGCCGCTGCCTGAGGAAATCGATCAGGTCATCACCTGGATCGAGAACGGAACGCGAGATGACACCGGGGCGTCACGCACGACGATCCCGGACGTCCCACCAACGGGTCCGGTGAAGCCGGCCGTCGTCGCAGTCGCCTACAGTCCCGATGGCCGCCTGCTCGTGGCCGGGGCCGGAACGACCGTCGCGCTGATCGATCCGACCAGCGGGAAGCTGTACGGTCGGCTCGAAGGACTGGAAGGCAAGGTGACCGCCCTGGCGTTCCGCCCCGATGGCAAGGTCCTGGCCGTCGCCTCGGGCCATCCTGCGGAACTGGGTGAGGTCGCCTTCTTCGACATCGGCCCGGATGGGAAGCCGGCGGCGAAACCGTCCCGGCGGATCACCGCTCATCTCGATCTCGTCCACAATCTCGCCTTCAGTCCGGACGGCAAGCTCCTGGCGACGTGCAGTTATGACCGTCTCGTTCGTCTCTGGGATGCCACGACCGGCACCCGGTTGCGAGACCTGCGCGACCACAGTGATGCCGTCTACGGTCTCGGCTTCAGCCACGATGGCAAGCTGCTCGCCTCGGCCGGGGCCGATCGGGCCGTCAAGGTCTGGGACGTGACCAGCGGCAAGCGCCTGTTCACGCTCGGCGAGGCGACCGACTGGGTCTACGCCGTCGCCTGGCATCCGAGCAAGCCGATCCTCGCCGCCGGTGGCATCGACCAGAACATCCGCATCTGGGACATCACCCCGAGCGAGGGGAAACTGACCCGCGCGGCGTTCGCTCATGAAGGGGCTGTGCTGCGTCTGACCTTCGGACCGCGCGGCGAGACAATCTACTCCGTCGGTGAGGATCGCGTCGCCAAGGCGTGGGACGCCGGCCGGCTCGTCGAGCGGCATGTCTATCCACGCCAGACAGATACGGTTCACGCCCTGGCCGTGCAGCCAGCGGGAAAGCAGATCGCCCTGGGCCGACATGATGGCGTCATCGTCCTGCTGGAGGAAGCGACGGGCAAACCACAGGCCACAGTGGCGACCAGTCCGGTCATCTCGGAGGAGGAAGCGGGCGGTTCGCCGGGCACCGGGCAGGAGGTCGCCCTCACGGCGACGATTCAGGGCAGCATCTTTCCCGCTGGCGACATCGACTTCTACCGCTTCGACGCCCGACCGGGCCAGGAAGTCGGCGTCCAGGTGATCCTGCCGGCCGGGTCGAAGCTGGATCCGATCTTCGAGCTGGTCGATCCGAAGGGGCGCAGCGTGGCGACGAGCAGCGGTCTTCTGCTCGCCCATCGCTGCCAGGAGGCGGGCACCTACGCCGTCGGTCTGCGCGACTGCGAGTATCGCGGCGACAAGGCCTAC
>CAYYJM010000171.1:2737-13651 GCA_964471755.1 uncultured Alcaligenaceae bacterium | reverse complement strand
GGGCGAATCCTTGGGCAGGGTGCCGAGGAGGATCTCCTTGAGCCGATCCTTCTGGGCCGGGGTCAGAACCTTGTACAGGTCCTCCTTCTCCAGCTGCTTCAGGTCTTTGAGCTGCTTCTTGAGGGCGTCCGTCTTGACATCATAAGCAGCCTGGATGCGGTAGACTTCCTTGACCTGGTCCGAGCTGAGGCCGAGTTTCTTCCAGTTCGCGGGCAGGTAGCCCTTGGGAGCGGGACTGTCCTTTTGAGCGGCCGAAGGACTGGCCATGAACCAGATCGCCAGGCCAGTCACCAGAGCCACCGCGAGCAGTCCCAGACGCAGGCGAGACATCGCTACTTCCTCCCCAGAAAACGAACGGCCGTTCGTAAGTACGAGAGATTTTGGGGCAACGAGCAGGAGGCGTGCAAGTCCGTTTTGCTCAAAATTCTAAACTCGGGCGACTCCCAGGCGTTCTATTCGGAAATTCTCGCGTCTGTGCCGTGGCGGTTCGTGGTACACCACCGAGACCGGCTGGCATGACCTGCTGGGCACACCGACCGGGCCGACCCGCCGCCGCCGCGGCTCGTAAACCTCACAGCAGGTGATACGTCCACCCCACCGGCCGGCCATCCCGATACGGCATCACGCCGTGGAACGGTCGGCCGGTCGGGTCGAACAGCAGCGGCAGAAAGTGGCGATCGCCCTCCCACATCGGCAGGGACATCACCCGGTCCGTCTCGATCCATTCCAGCGTGCCCTCGGCGTTCTCCGTCCACGGCGTACCGCTCCAGGCCGTGATGCGGAAAAGGAAGCCGAACCAGTCCTCGCCACCCTTGCCGAAGCCGGGCCAATTGATGGTGCCACGCAGGTCCAGCGTCGTCGCCTCCAGGCCGCTCTCCTCGCGAATCTCACGCCGCATCCCGGCGACGACGTCCTCCAGCGGCTCCAGCTTGCCACCCAGACCGTTGTACTTGCCCAGGTGTGCGTCCCCCGCACGCTTGTTGCGGTGGACGAGCAGCACGCGTGAGCCGTCCGCCGAGAAGAGGTAGCCGAGCGTCGCCAGAATCGGGGTGTACGGCATGGGTGCCTCACTCGATCCGCAGAATGTCGCCGTAACCGAGTTTCGGCAGCGTCACCTTGACGTAGTCGCCGTCGCGCTGGAACTTCAGCGGGCCGGCAAACGCGCTCGTCACCTTCTTCACTGCTGGCAGGCGGAGCCGCAGAGTCACCGCCTGGCCGACGCTGTCATGGTAGTTCGCGATCGGCACGACGTAGCCGCCAGGAGCCTTCAGAATGCGGGCGTCAATCAGGTCCGGTTCCGTCGTGACGAGCGGGAAACTGCCCGACACGGTCATGAGGAAGCTGAGCAGGCCGGAGACTCCCCTGTCCCAGGCTTCCGGGATCGTGTGCGTCCCCGGGCCGCGATCCGGCACCGCCGGCGGTTGCAGGGCCGACCAGAGCGACGCCACGCCCGGCAGGCTTGCCGCGTAGAAGACCTGCCCCTTGCCGAGCGGCCGCATCGTCAGGGCCGGGCTGCCGTCGTCGCCGAACACCGAGACGACCTTCACGCCCGGTTCCACGACCAGATGATCACGCACGGCGAGGGCCGGCCACGACTCGGCGCTGTCGTCCTTCGCCACCTTCACCTGCGTCAGCGGCTTGAGGAACGGCAACTCCTGACGCGGCCGGAAGAACGTCGTCTCTTCTCGTGTTGTGCGTTCCTTCTGGCCGAACAGTTTCTGGTAGACGTCGGTCGGCTTGCGGTAGGAATCGAACCGGCCCGCGCCCGCCGTCGCCAGGAGCGTACCGCCCTGCTCGACCCACTTCTGAATGACCGCCGCCTTCGCTGGCGGCAGACTGTCACCGACCACGACGAGCAGGCGATGGTTGCTCAACACCTTGTCGGTCAGGTCGTCCTCGATGAGCAGATCGGGCGAGACACCCAGGAACGTGAACGCCTGCCACAGGCCGAAGCGTTCCAGGTGGTAGTGCAGGCGAGTCTTGCGGAAGTCCGGCCCAAAGTGGGCATGGCCCGCCCCGTCCGTGGCGATGCCGGCCAGGTCCCAGCGCTCGGTGCTTTCGCTGACGAGCAGAGCCACCGGCGAGGTGACCGGCTTCGCCTTTGGCAGGAGATCCTCGACGAAGCCGACCGCGTGCGTCACGTCACGCAGGGCGACGAAGCGACTCTTCGCCCGGTGGTCGATGTGGTTCTCCGTGAAGGTCTCGTTCAGACCGATGCCGAAGAAGTCGAGCATCGTCGCGCCGTGGGCCAGGTGGCTGAAGCAGGATCGCTGAAAGTTCGCGTCGGTGTTGCCTGGAGCGTGCGGCATCGTGTACTGTCGGATGACGCCGTTGGGCGTGTGGCGCAGGCCGGCCCGGAAGTGTTCGGTGATGTAGCCGTTGATCATCGGCCCAGCCTGGGCGACCTGCCAGAAGTACTCGCTGTGTCGGCCCATGTCGGCAGCTCCGCCCCGGAACCACTGGATGTACATCGTCGCCGACGGGTAGTAGAACGGGTGACACGAGTAGTTGGCTCCGCACAGCACGTCCGGGCCGAGGGCCGCCTTGACCGCCTTCGCTCCGGTGGCGACGTAGCTGATGGCCATGTCCTCGTAGAAGTGCAGGCTATCGACGTAGAGCTTCGGATTCGCCTTCGCTGCGGCGGCGCTGGAGTCCGGCTTGAGCCGGGCGATGTTCGGCTCACCCCAGGCCGGCAGCCAGTAATCGATCGGCTTCTCGGTCGGCCGCTTCTCCTTCAACCACGACAGCCAGAGGAGTTGCACGACCTGTTCGGCCTTGACGTTCGCCTGACCGGCCGTCTTCGCCCGGGCGAGTTCCTCCTGCACGAGCTGGCCCATCCATTCGCCGAAACCGATCTCGTCGCCGTAGTCGAACCAGCGGATCAGCTTGCCATACTCGCCGGAGAGTTGCTTCTTCGCGGCCTCGATGCCCTTCGCCGTCGGCGGATTGCGGTAGCCGGAGATGGACCACGATTTCGTCGGCTTGACGCCGGCCGCTTCGAGATTCTTCAGCACCGCCGGTCCACTCAGTGCCGGATGGAGCGACCGCATTCCCAGGGCCGCGTACAGTTCGGCGTATTTTCGGCCGTAGGCATCCTGAAGCCCGACCGGCATCCACGCTCCGTAGCAGAGCGGCTGCGTCGGCACCTTGCCCGGAGCCGGCTTCGCCTTCAACTCCGCGAGGATGGCGTCGATCGCCTCCTCGGGTGTCCGTGGCGTGTCACCCTTATCGGTGTAGGGCGGCAGGTAGACGCGGACGGTCCCCGTTCCCGTTAGCGTCTTGCTGACCTTACCTCCGCCGACGGGCCGGATCTCGACCTGCATCGCCCCGGCCGAGTTGCTCACGCTGGTCATGCCGAAGTGCGTCGTGTCCTGCCGGGTGAGCGGAATCCACTCCGTGGCCTGGCCGGGCGCGACGTTGGCCGGAACCTTGCCCTCGCTGTCGCCCCAGGGAAGGCGGTTGTAGGCGTGGTGGATGCCGAATCGGGCCGCCTTGTCGCCCTTGTTCGTGAGCCGAACCTCCCAGCGCGGCCCGCGCGTATCCCGGAACGCTTCGAGGATCGGATAGAGGTTGACGTGTGGGCGATAGTGCTTGAGCCACTCGTCATTCGTGTCGCGCGTCAGGTAGAGCAGATCGACATTTCGATTGGCCGCGACGCCGGGCACCTGCGGTTGCTCGACGCCTTCGAGGAGGATCGTCGCCGGTCCCGCTTTCAGGGCTGGCACATTGATCGGCTCCAGCATCAGGCCCTCGGGACCCCAGCTCGGGTCGTGCTGGGCCTTGAGTACCGGATCGCCAAACGCGAGCCGGGGCGAATCCTTCTTGCCAAGGACAGCGTCGAGAACGGTCTTGCCGCCCTGCTCGATGCGCAACCGGAAACGACACTCGCAGAAAGCCGGATACTCGTACCGCGCCCAGAGCTTGTACGCTCCGTCTTCGGGAATGGTCACCGGACGGCTCGCCTTGCCGGCCTTCGCCTTCGCGTCAAGGCTGAGGAGTCGTTCGCCGGAGAGGTGGTTGAAGCCGATGGTATCGACCATGTAATTGCCCTGGCCGTTGACGACGACCTTCCAGCCGTCGGTGGCGGCGAAGTCCTCGGCCTCGATGGCGATGGCCGGAGCGAGGGTGAAGGTCGGCTTCGGTTGCGCCGGCAGAAGCGGCACCAGCAGACCCAGCGGTAATGCGAGCAGAATGAGACGAACAGACCGGACCATGACGCAGACTCCTTCGGCGGGTATCGTGACCGTGGCACCAGGGTACGGTATGATGGCTGACGGGTCGAGAGGAAGACCCCGTCCGGACGAAAAATCACCCTGCTCTGTGGGAATGAGAACCGCCGATGCCCATACGCTTGCCCCTGCGTTGTCTGCCGGACAGCATCCGCGAGTTCTTGCACGCGGCCCGGCAGCGGGTGCAGGATGCTCACACCCTGATTGCGACGGGACGACGAACGGCGGCGATCTATCTCTGGGGCTACACCGCCGAGATGCTCCTGAAAGCAGCCTACTTTCGCTGCATCGGACACCTTCTGGACCAGGCCATCACTCCGGCGGATCTCCGGTTGGCCCGCGTGTCCGGGATCGGTCTCGGCATCGTCTGGCCGGGGAACTTCCACCATCTGGAGAACTGGGCTCAACTCCTCGTCCTGACCCGGGCAACGATACCCGGATGGGCCTATCCACTGGTTGGCTTCGGAAACCAGGTCGTGGCTCGCGCCCGGCAAGTTCACCGCCTCTGGAATGAAACCTTGCGGTATCATAAGAACGTGGCGTATCCCCACGAGGTTGAGCAGGTCCAGGCCGCCTCGGAATGGTTCGTTCTGCACTTTCCCCATCTGTGAGGCCTGATCCATGCCGCGCATCAAACGAGGGCTCACCACCACCGTGAAGCCGAGCCATCCCGCCCTGACCGCCGAACTGGTCGCGGAACTTCGCGCCGACCGGGCCGGCGGCCAGCCGCGCATCGAGGAACAACACTTCCCCACGACCAGCGCCATCCGCGTCTCCGTCTTCTGGGATCGGTGGGCAACTCTGCCGGATGAGGATCGTTCCGAGGTCATCCTGCAGGCTTACGAACAGGTCGAGGGGAAAGAATACCGCGACCGCATCGCCCTGGCCCTCGGCCTGACCTTCCCTGAGGCGTACGAGTCGGGGCTGCTGCCGTACCAGGTCCTGGCCCTCCTCCGCAAGGACGACCCGGTCTCGTGGGAGGCGTGCCGCGACGCGATGCTCGCCGAAGGGGCGTCCGTGCTGTTCGCGTCGCAGAAGCCGGAACTGCGGTTCGCCACCGAAGAGGAGGCCGAAGCCGCCCGTCAGCGTCTGATTTCCTCCCTTCCCGGCAGCGAGGAAGTCTGGGTAGTGACGCGCGAGGTCGGCTCCCCGACATCCTGACGCCACCCCTTCTGGCCCTCGTCGCCTCGCTCCGGTACACTGGCCGAAGCAACCACAGCGATCTTTCCTCAGGGGCCCGGCCATGCTCACTCTCTTGCTGATTGTCGTCGGGACCGCCCTGGTTCTGGCCGGCTTCTTCGTCGCCAGCACTCTCTTTCTCCAGGGCTATCTCTACAGCGAACCGACCGAGGGCATCGCCTGGCGTGGTCCGGCTGCCGGAGCGGCCGTCGCCCTGTTCATCGGTCTGTGGCTGCTCCTGGCCCGCTCCGCTCCCGATGGCCGCTACCGCACCCTGATCGAGTTCAGCCCACGCGATTCGACCCAGTTCCAGGACCTGTGGGTTCCCGGTCCCGATGGTTCCAAGGTCCATTATCAGGCCGTCGAAAGTGGGGCCCGTCTCGAATATCGCCGGAATGGCCGACCCGGCACGGAGAACCGCTGGCGCTCCCGGCCGGCGACCATCTTCGTCAAGGAGGGCGGCGAATTCATCGAGTTCAAGCCGGATCGCGACGAGAAGGGGAACTTCAAGACGGCAGAGAACCAGCCGCTGGCCTATCGCGATGCCAGTGGTCGAGTCATGACCGAGAACTTCCCCGGTCGGCTCGAACCCGTTCGCTGGGGCCAGTTCTTCGTCAACGTCCTGCTCAACCTCGCCTTTCTGGGGGTGCTGCTGGTCGTGATCTGGCTCCTGCTCGGCTATCAGTTCTGGCACGCCTTCGGCATGACGTGGATTCTCTGGGGCGTTCTCATCCTGTTTGTCCTGCCGCCGTTGATCACCTACGCGGAGTCGCTGGGGCGGTAAACGAAGGGAGCCCACAGCGCAAGCAAGGGAATGAAAACACCCTTGCTTGCGCTGCGGGCTCCGCGCTCCGACTCCGCGCTCAATCGCGCTGGGCCAGGCCGGGAGCTGGCGCTTCCGCCTGGACCACGCCGGTCGGACCGCTCACCGCCTTCTTCAGCGCCCGCACCACCGGGTCGGGATAGATCCCGCCGGCCAGCGTCAGCAGGGCACACACGGCGATCGTCGCCAGCACCGGGGCCGGCCGCTTCGTCGGCAGCGGCTTGATCGCGTCACGCAGGTACATCACGCCGATGATCCGCAGGTAATAGTAGCCGCCGATCGCCGCGTTGATCGCCCCGATCACCACGAGCGTGGCATAGAGGCGGTACTGGTTCAACTGGGCCTCGTCGCCCGGAGTGTACGGCACCTGCAGGGCCCCCAGGAAGACGAGCAACTTGCCCATGAAGCCGGCCGTCAGCGGAATGCCGATGAGGCTGAACAGGAACAGCACGAACGCCAGGCCCGCCACCGGATGACTTCGGCCGACTCCGGCCAGGTCGTCGATCTGATCGGCCGGCCGCTCCGGCGTGCTGAGCCAGGCCAGGATCGCGAAGGCACCGATCGTCATCAGGGCGTACGACATCAGGTAGAAGACGATCGCCTCGACGCCGCCGACCGCGCCGCTGCCGGCGAGCTTTGGAGCCACCGCCAGGGCGATGAGCATGTAGCCGGCATGGGCCACGCTCGAATAGGCGAGCAGTCGCTTGACGTTGTCCTGCAACAGGGCCAGGATGTTGCCCAGCGTCATGGTCACGGCGGCGAGAATCCACAGCAGCAACGGCAGTTGCAGGGGCAGAATCCGACCGACATCGGACACCGGCGCGAACAGTCCCAGGACGCGAGCCAGAGCGATGAAGCCGGCCACCTTCGGCGCGAACGCCAGCAGGGCGGCTCCAGCCGTCGGTGTGCCCTGGTACACGTCCGGAGCGTAGAAGTGGAAGGGTACCGCCGCGATCTTGAAGCCGAGGCCGGCCACGATCAGCAGGATCGCCACCAGCGGCAGACCCAGCAGGCCCGCTCCGCTCGGTGCGTTGGTGTTGGCCGACAGCCAGTCCACGATCGCCGTCAGGTTCGTCGTCCCGGCCAGGCCGTAAAGGTAGCTGAAGCCGAACAGCATCAGGCCGGCCGAGAAGACGCTCAGCAGGAAATACTTCATCGCCGCTTCCTGCGCCTGGGCGTCGGCCCGCGGCAGGTAGAGCAGCACGTACGTCGGGATGGAGATCATCTCCAGCGCCAGAAAGAGCGTGACCAGCTCGTTCGCCGTGCCAGTCAGGCCGATGCCGGCCGTGATCAGCAGCAGGCAGGCGTGATACTCCCCCGCATATCGCGACGGCACCTGATCCCACGACATCCAGACCAGCAGTAGACCACCGACCAGGGCGATGAGCTTGATCCACAGACCGAGGTCCGAGTGCAGGACCGGAGAGCTGTAGAGCATCGCGTTCAGGGTGTTGCTCTGCTGAGCGAACGCGCTGAGGTTCTCGGACTGGTCGAGCGAACCGGCCAGCGTGTCGAGCCGACCCTGGAGCGTCTCGACGGTCGGAACGGTCGTCCAGGTGCAGGCCAGGCCAGCGCCGGCCAGGAGCAGGCCGAGAAAGGCGACCCAGCCCCAGGTGTTCCGGCAGGCCCGAAACGTGCTACCCAGAAACAGAACACAGGCCGCCACGATCAGGATGATCTCGGGCAGCAACTGCGAGACAAAGCCCTTCAGGCCGGCGACAACGGATGCGTCCACAGGTTCTCCTCACTCGCTCGCCGCGACCTGGTTAATCGGAACCGCCAGGGCTACCGATGCCTTCTCCGCGCGGTCGTGGGCCCGGGCGGTGATTCCCGCCACCAGCTTCAGTTCGGGCTTCATTGAATCGAGTACCGGCTGCGGGTAGACCCCCAGCCACAGACAGACGACCGCGATCGGCAGGAGCGTCGCCCATTCACGGAAGTTGAGATCCTTGACCGGCTCATGCCCGTCGTGGTGCGGCTCGCGGACCGGGCCGCAGAACACCCGCATGAACATCGTCAACAGATACCACGCCCCGAGCAGCACGCCCGTCAGCGTCAGGGCGGTGATCAGCCAGGCGTTCACCTGATTGCCCTGGAAGCTCCACATGCCGGCCAGGACGAGGAACTCGCCGACGAAGCCGTTCAGCCCAGGCAGGCCGATGCTCGACAGGATGATGATCATCATGAACACGCCCAGGACTTTCAGCCGGGCACCCATGCCGCTGTAGTCGTCCATGTGCCGGGTGTGATAGCGCTCGTAGAGCATGCCGACAAGAAGGAACAAACCGCCGGTCGAGAGGCCGTGGTTGATCATCTGCATCAGGCTGCCGGCCATGCCGACCTCGTTCAGGGCGAACAGGCCGACCATCGCGAAGCCGAGGTGACCCACCGACGAGTAGGCGACCATCTTCTTGATGTCGTCCTGGGCCAGGGCACAGAGCCAGCCAGCAGATCAGCGGTGTGCCGATGGCCAGGCTGGCGTCCGGGCAGAGCGGAATCGCCAGGCGCAGGAAGCCGTAGGTGCCGAGCTTCAGCAGGACGCCGGCCAGCAGGACGGAGCCGGCCGTCGGAGCCTCGACGTGGGCCAGCGGCAGCCAGGTGTGCAACGGCACCAGCGGTACCTTGACCGCGAAGCCGGCGAACAACGCCACGAAGACCCAGCCCTGCACCGCCCGCCAGAAGACGGGGTCCTTCACCGTCTCGGCGTTGACCAGGGTCACCAACTCGGGGATCGAGAAGGTGAGCGTGCCCGTTTGCAGGGCGACCGTCAGCACCATCCCGAGGATGCCGACCAGCGTGATGAGCGACCCGGTCAGGGTGTAGATGAAGAATTTCTTCGCGGCGTAATCGCGATCAGGACCGCCCCAGATGCCGATCAGGAAGAAGAGCGGCACCAGCGTCAGCTCGAAGAAGACGTAGAACAGGATCACGTCGAAGGCGAGGAAGACGCCGATCATGCCGGTCGCCAGGGCCAGCAGCCAGGCGTAGTATTCGCCGACGCGATCGGTCACCGCCGTCCACGAGACCAGGACCGACGGCACCATCAGGAAGGCGGTCAGCAGGATCAGCCAGACGTTGATGCCGTCCAGGCCGATGAAGAACTGGACGTTGCTGCCCTCGCGAAACTGCAACAGGTCGAAGCGCGTCTCGTAGATCGGTTTGAACGTCGTCGTCAGGCCAGGATCGGTCTGTCCGCGCACCGACACCCAGCCGATCGTGGCGATCAGCGCCAGTACGAAGGTGACGATCGTCGTCAGCAGGGCCGTCCAGCGGACGACACCCGGCCGCTTCGAGCCAAGCAGCGCCACGGCAATGGTGCCGGCCAGCGGCAGAAACAGCAAGAGGATGAGCAAACCAGGCATTCGGAGGTTCCTTCGTCACGGCGAGCGTGGGGCGTCAGCCCCATGACAGCTCCAAACTCATGGGGCTGACGCCCCACGCTCGCCCATTCCCGGTTACAGGGAGCGCACCAGGGCCAGCAGGAAGATACTCAACGCCAGCACCATCGCCAGGGCGTAGAACTGTACCAGGCCGTTCTGCACGGGCCGGAACAGATAACCGATCGCCCGCGGAATGTTGCCGATCACGTCCACCAGACCATCGACCAGGTTATGGTCGATGACCCGACAGAGATAAGCGAACCCGCGCGCTGGCGCGACCAGGAACGCGACGTAAATCTCGTCCAGGTAGAAGCGATTGAACGACAGTTGATACAGCCCCGGCACCGCTTTCGCCCACTTCTCCGGAACGGTCGGTGCGGCGACGTAGAAGTAGTACGCCAGCGCGATGCCCGCCAGCGCGATGAGGCTTGAGAGTGCCATCCCGAGCAGGTCCAGGCCAACGGGCGTCTCCTCCGGGAAGCCGGGCGACAGCTCCAGGAAGTGGGCGAAGATATGTGCCGGTCCCAGCAGCAGGCCCACACCAGCGGCGAAGACCGCCAGGATGACCAGCGGAATGGTCATGACCAGCGGCGACTCGTAGCTCGGCTTCAGCTTCCGCTCGCCAGCCGGCGCGGCCGGCTTGTGTTCGTGAGCGTGACCGTGCGACGGTGCATGACCATGCGACGGAGCATGCCCGTCCGCATGGGTGTCGTGGCCGTGTCCGTGTTCGTCGGCCTCCGGGGGCACGACGAGCGGACCCCAGAAGGTCATGAAGTAGGCCCGGAAGGTGTAGAACCCTGTCAGGAACACCGTCGCCAGGGCCAGTACCCAGAGAAGCGTGTAGGCCCAGCCATAATGCGGGCTGATCGTACTCGCCTTCATCAGGGCCAGGAGAATCTCGTCCTTGCTCCAGAAACCGGATAGCAGTGGAAAGCCAGTCAGAGCCAGGGCTCCGATCAGGAACGTCCAGTGCGTGATCGGCATGACGTGACGCAGACCGCTGAATCGCCGCATGTCGATGACGTGACCCATCGAGTGCATCACGCTGCCGGCACTGAGGAAGAGCAGGGCCTTGAAGAAGGCGTGCGTGAACAGATGGAACATCGCCGCGATGACGGCGAAGGTCACGATGCTGCCCGACGAGCCGTGAACGCCGGCTCCCAGGGCCATGAACATGTAGCCGAGCTGGCTCAGGGTTGAGTAGGCCAGCACCCGCTTGAGGTCGTTCTGTGTCAGGGCGATCAGGGCCGACATCAGGGCGGTGATGCCGCCGATGATGCCGACGACGAGTTGGGCCTCCGGC